>JBFXBK010000231.1:0-14099 GCA_050183255.1 Polyangiaceae bacterium
GACCAGCATCACCACACTCATCACCGCGCTCACCCAGATCACATGGGTGATGTGGTAGAAGATACCGAACAAGGGGAAGATGCTCAGCACGATCGCGATGCCGACCCACTGCATCGGCATGTCGTCTTCGGTGCGCAGGGGCGCGCCGCCACCTTCCTTCTTCGACTCGCGATAGGCCGCGATCCCCGAGCGGATGCCAGCTATCAAGCTGGTGCGAAGCTTGATCAGCGCCCACAGACCGCCCACCACCATCGCGCCAACGCCGATGTAGCGCGTCTTGGTGCTCCACAGCATGCCAGCGACATCCGCCGCGCTGCCTTCCGCCGCGGGCTGCATCGCCGAGAGGATCGGGATCGCGACCCACCAGTTCAGCGCGCCTCCCACGAACACCAGGATCGCGACGTTCAAGCCGACGATGTACCCTACGGCAACGAGCGCCGGTGACAGGTTCGAGCCGAAGTAAGCCACCGTCTTCTTCGCACCGACGAAGCCCGCGAGCTCTAGCGAGCCGTGCCACAGCTTGAGCCCAGCTTCGCCGAGCTTGAAGAGCGCGCCGACGAGCCCGGCGATACCCACGTAGATCACGCCGCCGCCGCCCTTCTCGCCGACCTTCAGCACCTCCGCGGTGGCGACACCTTCGGGGAACTTGAGCGGCTCGCCGCTGCCGTCGCCGGCGATCAGCGCGCGCCGGAGCGGGATGGTGAAGAGCACGCCGAGCGTGCCGCCAAAACCGGCAAGCAGCGTGGTCTCCCAGTAGTCGAAGTCAGCCCAAGTCCCGAGCAGGATGAGCGCCGGAATGGTGAAGATGACACCGGCGGCGACGCTCTCCCCAGCGCTGGCAGCGGTCTGGACGATGTTGTTCTCGAGGATGTTGCCCTTGAGGCCCTTGAGCACCGCCATCGAAATCACTGCCGCGGGGATACTCGCCGAGACGGTGAGCCCGGCGAACAATCCGAGGTACGCGTTGGCGGCGCTCAGCACAGCGCTCAACACCACACCCAAGATCACGGCTTTGATGCTGATCTCCGGCAGCGTGACGCTGGCCGGGATGTACGGCTTGACCTCGTGGCTCGCGCCCTTCGACTCGCTGACTTCTTTCATCACGGCTCCGCCCGAGCCGCCTCTCATTCAGTAGACGGCCCGAGCGGCACCATATCGATACAGTCAGCGCCTCGGGCGCTTTTTTTGGGCGACTCTCGCGGTCAGACAGCGGCGCTGGGTTGTTCCAGCGTGCGTGGCTGACTGAGCAACGCCTTGAGGCAGGGAGCGACGACTTCGCTCAACGCCTGGGTACGCAGCTCCGCGCGCTCCGCGTAGGACAGTCGGCCGTGGCGACGCAGCGCAGCGCCTTCGGCTACTTCCGCGGCGAGCTGCACGCTGGACGGAACACTGGGCACTGACGCGAGCTCCGCTTCGAAGGCAGCGCGAATGGCTAGGGCGACTTCCCTCCCCCCCTGCTGCACGGCCCAGGTGACGATGCGCCAAGCGAGCTCCGCGTGTTGAGTCTCGTCTTCGACGATCGTCGAGAGCGCCGCGCGCGGACCATCCGTCTCCGCGACCCGCAGCTGCTCCTGCGCGAGCAGCGCAGCGACCGTTTCACCGACGCAACCTTCGCGGAACGTGTTCACCGCGAGCTGCACCAAGCTAGGCGCGCCCAGCGCGTCGCTCACTTGCAGCGCGTCCGGGCCGAGCGGCTCACCGCTGTACACGCTGGCGAGCGCGAAGCAGTCTCGAGCGTGCTGGATCTCATCCAGGGATGCGCGCATTGCCGCTGCCACGAGCTCTGGCGGCGCTCCGAGGCCCATGAGCTCCAACGTGAGGCGCGCGAATGAAGCCACCGAGGCGTGCTCGAGCTTCGCGTCTTCGAGCCAGGCAGCGCTCAGCAGCCTACGCGCCGCAGGTGTGAGATCCTCGACGTCAGAAGCGAGGGTCGAGCACCAGTCTTTGCGAGACGTCACCTTCGCGGTGCGCACCTCGTCGTCGACCAGGAAGGGGCGCCCCACAGCGCAACCGATTTCCGCGTTGTAGCAACACTCTTCGCCGTCGGCGATGGGGTCACCGTAGAACCAGACGTCCCAGCCCTGGGACGCACAAGGCTCCACCATCGTTCCGTCAACATAGGGGGTTGGGGGACACATCCCCGGATCTGGGGCCGGGTTGCCCGGAACTTGAGGTACCGCATCCCTGGGGAAACACTGTAGCCAGGGCGGTGTCCCGCAGTCGCAAACGAAACCTCCGCCGCTGCCACCACTCCCTCCGGCCCCGAAGCCACCAGCGCCACCTTGGGCGCCCGCTCCCGCGCTGCCACCTTGCGCGCCTGCACCGGCGGTGCCGCCCTGCGCGCCGCTGCCACCCTGCGCGCCGCTGCCGCCCTGCGCGCCGCTGCCGCCCTGCGCGCCGCTGCCGCCTTGCGCGCCGCTGCCACCTTGCGCGCCGCTGCCGCCCTGCCCCGCCGTGCCGCCTTCATTGCCCGTGCCCGCGGTTGCGCCACCGCAAGCGGCGAGAGATGAGGTCGCGAACAGCGCTAGCAGGCGCAAACGCAGTCGATAAGTACGCATCATGGGTGAGCCTCCGGAACGGATTGAATGTGCCAAGTGTGCCAAGTCAGACGCGCGAGTCGCTCTCGACGCGTCGCCGTTTTGAGCGTGGAAACTCAAAAGCCCGCTGACTTCGCGAGCGGCCTCCACAACGGCTCACTCCCCGTTACAAGCTTCGTGCCCACTCGCGGCGAGCCAGTCGATCGAGCACGCTCAGCGGTGACAATCGATCAAGAAGCGAACGTGATCGTCCCGCTCCTCGTCGAAGGACACGTCGACCTCGGGCTCGGCATCGAAGTACTGAACGATCGCTTCGACTTGCCCAAGCTGCGCACTCCAGATCCCCGGCGCCGGGCCAAACCTGAGCTCCACCTGATCACGGCCGACCTGTTCTGCGTGAAACGTCCACTCGCCCGGCGCGACCTTCAAGTACACCTCAGGCAACTTGAGCAATGCGGCGATTGGATCGCGGATGGTGCTCAGCACCACTCGCCCGAGCGTGGACGCCGCGAAGACGCCGAAGTCATTGCGCGACAAACGCCGGAACGCTTCAAAGGCGCCCACTCCCGGAAATTCCCGGCGCCCCAGGTGGTACATGAGCCGCGTCAGGTCGCGCTGAGGATAGTCCTTGAACGGCAGGTAGCGGCCCATGCGCGGCGGGTGATCGAGCTCCTTGGAGAGCGCCTCCCACGCCGGCCCGAGCTGCTTCACCAGTGGGTTCAGGAACATGCCTTTCACCCGGTAGTTGTCGCCAGTACGCGACACTGCCCACTCCAGATCCACGTCCTTGCGCAGCGGGACGTGTGGGGTGAGGCGAAAGTTGGGCACACTCAAGTGTCTGCTGGAGCCCGCTCAAGGTGCAACATCCCTGATACGAGCTCGCTCAGCCTGGCGAACGAGCGGTGATATGCTGCGTCGTGGATAGATCGATAGGGCTATTTCCTGGCTAGATCGACCCACATTCGAGCGCAGCAGCAACCACCATCCGCGAACTGTCATGACCTCCGAGAAGCGCCCCAGCGAGCACCCGACCCTCGCGGTTTCCGATCCGCAGGGCGCGGCTCGAGCGGCGCAGCCCGCTCCCAGCGAGCTCACGGCGGTCAGCGCTCCCCCGACGCCAGACATTCCGCGCCAGCCTCCAGCCCCTTCCGTTCACCCGCAGCGGCGCACGGTGCTGGCCAATCGCTACGAGTTGAAGGGCCTCCTGGGCTCGGGCGGCATGGGGACGGTGTACCTGGCGAGCGACTTGGACCTGGAAGAAGAGGTCGCGCTCAAGCTGCTGAAGCGCGACGCCTTGGACACACCCGGCGCCCTCGAACGTTTCCGCAGAGAAGTAAAGCTCGCGCGCCGGGTGACTCACCCGAACGTTTCACGCACTTACGACATCGCGTCCCACGAAGACGACTTCTTCATCACCATGGAGTACGTCGCGGGTCAAACCCTGGCGTCGCGGAGCGCGCGGGTGCGGTTCACGCCGCTACAAGTAGCGGCAGTTGTGATCGAGATTTGCAAGGGGCTGGACGCCGCTCACCAGGCCGGCGTGATCCATCGCGACCTGAAGCCTCAGAACATCATGCTGGAGCGCCCGCGGGGCAGCAAGCGGGCCCGCGTGGTGATCATGGACTTCGGCATCGCTCAAGCGGCGCGCGTTTCCCCAGGGCAAGCAACCACCATGGGGCAGCTGGTCGGCACGCCTGCCTACATGGCGCCAGAACAGCTGAGCGGCTTGGCGGTGGACCCGCGCGCTGACCTCTACGCCTTGGGAGTGATCCTGTTCGAACTCCTGACCGGGCAGCTCCCGTGGAGCGGTGACACGCCGATTTCAACGGCGCTCGCGCGACTGCGCACCGACGCGCCGGATCCGCGAAGCATCGACCCTGATATCCCCACGGAACTTGCTGAGCTTGCGAATCGACTCCTCGCTCGGGAACCCAACGCGCGCCCGAACACCGCTCTCGAGCTGATCGCCACGCTCCAAGCCTGGCAAACCGTGGAGCAAGCGGGAACGGGGAGCGCGCCCACACTGGTGTTCTCCGAAGCAGGCCCGGTCTCAGAACAGGCGGCGCTCAGCCTGAGTCCCCCCAGCTCGACCCTTGCGTCCGAGGGCGCGAAGCCGCGACCCAGCACGCTGCAATCGGCGGATGTACGCCAGACGCCGGCGCTCTCGAGCGCGAAGGCGAGCATGTTACACACACCGTTCCCTTCGATGCTCACGCCAGCGAGCGGCGCGATCATCACGCGGGAGCGCACGTCGAGCGACAGCCTGGGGCTCAGCACCCCAGGCGAGACTCGCAGCGTGGCGGTCGTGCCCTTTGACACCCGCGGCAACGAGGAACTCGATTACCTCGCGGAAGGGCTTGCCGAGGAGATCATCGACCTCCTGTCGATGACGCGAGGCCTGCGGGTACGGCCACTCGGAAGCGTGATCGGACTCAAGCGCACGAAGCCGGGTCTGGACTCTCGCGAGCTCGGCGCGGAGCTCGGCGTGGAAGTCGTCGTCGAAGGCAGCATCAGTCAGATCGGTACCCAGTACGTCTTGCGTGCGCGGGTCGTCGGCGTGGTAGACGGCTTTCAGCTGTGGGCCAAGCGTCTCAAGGCGGACGCGAGCGAGCTGCTCGATGTCAGCGAAGGCGTTGCCCGTGCCGTAGCTGAGGCGTTGACGACCCCGAGCAGTGGTATCGCACCACGCAGAGCGCCAACGGATCCCCGCGCCCTCGATCTCTATTTTCGTGGCCGTCACGAGTACAAGAAGCTCGACCCAAGCAGCGTGCTCAAGGCAGTGGAACTGTTCGAGCAAGCCGTGCAGCTCGCCCCGGAGGATCCGGCAATCCTCAGTGGTCGAGCCCTTGCACACGCGCGGCATTGGTTTTTTGGGGGAGTGGGTACTGCGGATCTAGCGCGCCAGGCAGCGGAGCTCGCCGTGAAGCGCGCGCCGGAGCGCGCCGAGCCTCACCTCGCCCTCGCGACGGTCGCCCTCCACGAAGGCGACGCCGTCGGTGTCGTCAAGCACGCCAAGCAGGCGCTGCGGCTCGCGCCAGCGCTCGCCGACGCGCACGCGTTGTTGGGTCGCTTACTCGCGGAAACGGGCCCAGCCGATGTTGCGCGGGCGCACCTCACCTCTGCTGAAGAGCTGGACCCGTCGGTGGATGAGTGGCGCTGGATCCATGCCCGCTTGGAGGCACTGGTCGGGAACTGGGAGCTGTGCCAGTCGCTGCTCCACGACGTGCCGGCCGCACCCAGCATCGGCGGCTGGCTTCACGTGGTGCGCACCAGCATCTGGCACGACGCCAGGGACGTCGCGGAGCGCTCGATAGCTCACCCAAGCCTGCAAGGTCCTGAGTACGCGGTGGTGCGACGCCTGCTGCAGTTCCTGCTGGATGGTCGCAAGGGCCTGGACGTCGACAGCATCTTCAACCCCGCGCTTGGAAGTTCTCACTCCTCGTCCAGGGGAGCCGCATTTCGGCACCAGATCCGCTGTGAGCTGCTAGCGATTCAAGGTAACGCCGACCAGGCGGTGATCGACCTCGAGCGCTCCGTGGCCGCCGGGTTGATCGACTTGCTGTGGTTCGAACACTGCCCGCTGCTGGATGGGATCCGCGGGCGCCCCCAGTTCGAACCGCTGCGGCGTGAAGTAGCGGAGCGGGCGGCTGCGGTCGCCAACGCCTTGAAGTAACTACCCTAGCTATTCATGACATCCGCAGGGAACTATGGCGCGCACGGTACCACCGGAGCCTTTCAGCGCGTCACACGCTGCGCCAGTCAGCACGACTCGCTCCGGAGTCTGCAGTAGCCAGTCCGTTCCCCACTCGAGTGGCCTGCCATCGAGGGAAACTTCGGCCCGGCTTGGATCACTCACGCTACGATCGAGGTCGAAGCCGCAGCTCTGCAAGGTCGAGACATGGTCGTCGAATGCCGCGCGCAGCGCAGCGCTATCTCCAGCTTGGAACACTCTCCCCGGCTGGCCGACTCCCGCGGCCTCGTCGTAACCAACACCCGCGTCCGCCAGCTCTTGGAGATGCCCACCCTGGAGCTGGGAGCCGACGCCGACGACATAGGTCGGAATCCCTTCGGCGAACAACGCAGAGACTTGCGCGACCACACTCGCAGCGACGGCTCGCTGAGCGGCAGCGCTACCCTCCGTGTCGACCTTTTGCTCCAAGCAGGAGTCCGGCATCCCGTCGGTCGCCAGGACGATCGCACTCGGCGCGGCCTTGGTGTCTGCACCTGCGCTGCCTGTCGCCTGCGCCGGTCCTGCTGCGGCCCCCGCTGGTCCTGCTGGGGCGCGTAGTAGCTGAGCAACCTGGCTCAGCGCCTCAGCCGTCGGAGTCTGTCCGTCGAGAATCGGCGGGTGAGCCTGGAAGGCTTGCTCAAAATCCGCTTGGAAAACCTGACTCAAGACGTCACAGCTTGCGGTTGCGGCGCCTCGGTAGGTGTAGAAGACCAGCCCAAACTCGACACCAGCGAACTGACTCACCACCCCGGTTTGCGGCGCTGCTAGCACCTGAGTCAGCGCTTCCCAACGGGAAAGGCCGCTAGCGAACGGATAGGTCATGCTCCCGGAGCGGTCGACCAGCAGCATCACCTTGGGGGCGTGAGCTGTTAGCTCGCCGGTCGCGCACAGCAGGTTCGGGTCACATTCCGTACCGACATCCACGCTGGCATCGGCTGACGCGTCCACCTCGACGCCACCTCCAGCGTCCTGGGCGCCGGCGTCTGTCACCGGCGTTCGCCAGCGAACATCGTCGCCAAGCAGCGGACGGCCGGGAGGAGCCATCCCCGTGTCTGGCAACACCCCCGCATCGACACACGCTGCGCCACAGCTGGTTCCTTGGGGATCTACTTCAGCCTGCTCAGCGGCGGTGCAAGCAGCGAACCCAAACCAAAACACACACGACCCAGCCCAGCGGAGCCAAAGCCGAGAGCACGAACGAAGCGGCAACATGCCGACGCCGATTGCACGCCCCATGCCCGCGCCCCGATCGCAAACAGGCTGAAATTGGCAGCAGAAGCGCGGATCCCCATGGTGGCGACCCTGGCGGACCGGCGGCGGACGCCGGTGCCAGATCGCTAGTGCTCTGAAGGGCTGTGCTCAGGAAGAGCCTGATTCCTCGTCCCGGGCGTCCATCTCAGCGAGTTGCGCGTAGAGGCGGCTCTTGCGCCAGCGCATGAGCATCCAAAAGGCCGCGAGCACACCGAGGAACGCCGCACCAACGATGAAGCTCGCGCGCGCTGCTCGTACCTCTCTGCCCCCGGCGTGAGCCTTGGGTGGCTCCCGCTGATCATCGACCACAGGCCCGGCGGCGGGTAGCTCGGCGGGGGCTGCTTCCGCGGAGGGAACGCCGCTGCTTTCAGCGGGTGCGCTCGCTTCCGGCTCCGGCGCGGGCTCTGCGCGAGCAGAAGCAGACGGCGCTGCAGACGCGGACGGCGCTGCAGAGGCAGACGGCGCTGCCAGCTTCGCCGTATCCTCGTGGAAACCAACCTTCGGTCTTGCTACAGGCTGAGCAGGAGCCGGGCGGGGCCGACGCGGCGCGACGTCCGCCGCTGCGGAAGGCGCAACTAGCGCGCAGCCGAGCAGCGCCATCAGCCCTAACCCCCAAAAACCCAAGAGCTTTGACACCCCACCACCCTGGTCACGACGCGCGCAAGACACCTCGCGGATTGTCCCACGTGAAGCGCCTGAGCGGTGCGAGAGCGAGCAGGTTCGCTGCTTGCCGTGAAATCGCTGAGCTCGCCTGCAGGTCTGGAGGCCGAAAAGGCCTCGAGGGAGTCCTGGATTCAGAAGCTTCGAAAAAACCGCGCAGGCAGCCGAGTTACCGTCCGAGGGCAGCGCACACACCCACATTGTAGGCGAGCAGCTCGCGGGTGACATTGGGTTGCCGCGGGCGCCGATCCACTGAAGGCTAGCTGGTACTTTGGCCAACTACGCGCAGCGCTTCATTTCCCTTTTGGTGCTCACTTGTGTGGCGCTCCCCGCAGCTTGCGGCAGTGAAGCGGACCCCACGCCTGACGAGTCGACAGCCACCGCCCAACAGGCCTTCAGCAACTGCGTGAAGAGCGTCGAGGGGGAGGGCGACTACAACGTCGGCTGGGTTGGTCTGCAGACCGACGGCACCCTCTGGCGGGGATTTCCCGCGCAGAAATACGAGGGTCTCGACCAGATCGAGAGCATCGGGAGTATCGACGGGGAGGCCCTCACCTGGTGCGTGGTGCGCAGCGACCACACCGCGTGGTGTTGGGGAGCGAACGGCTCGGGCCAGGTCGGAAACGGCAACACCATCCAGCAAACCGACCCGGTGCAGATCACCGCGCTCGGCAACCAGGTGAAGGAAGTCGTGACGAGCAACGACTTCAGCTGCGCACTGAAGCTGGACAATACGGTGTGGTGCTGGGGTGACAACTCTGCCGCCCAGCTGGGCACTGCCAGCCCGAGTCAGTCGCTCACACCAGTGCAGATCGGGGCGCTCGGCAACACCGTCGAGCAGATTTCCGCAGGGTTTTTGCATGCGTGCGCGAAGAAGAGCGACGACACGCTATGGTGCTGGGGCAACAATACTTTCGGCGAGATCGGCCGAGGCGACTTCAACAACCCGCAGGTCGGTCCCATTCAGGTGATGACCAACGTGGACAAGGTGTCCGCTGGAGGTTTCTTCACCTGCGCCATCGACAACGCAAAGAAGCTCTATTGCTGGGGTGACAACGCCGACGGCCACGTCGGTGTGGGTAACACGACCAACCAGCCTTCTCCCCAGGAAGTCACGACCATCGGCACCGTCAACGAGGTGGATGCGTCGGTCCGCTCCGCGTGCGCCATCAAGGCGGATACCACGGTGTGGTGCTGGGGCTGGCAAGATCACGGTCGCTTGGGAGACGGTGTCGATGCTGACGCGCCGGTGACCACACCCCAACCGGTCAGCGGCAGCCTGGGAACCACCGGAGGCGCGGTCTCCATCCACGCGAAGGAAGGCAGCGCGTGCGTGGTGACCTCAGCCAACGAATTGATGTGCTGGGGCAGTGGCAACTTCCTCGACGGCCAGGGACCGAGCAATGTGCCCATCGCCATCGACTTCTGTGGCTTGCCCCGGCTGAACTCGATCACGCCCACGGTTGGCTCGACCTTGGGTGGCACTCAGGTGAGCTTCCTCGGCGAGAATTTCACCGCTAGCACGCGAGTGTTCTTCAGCGACACCGAGGCGACTGCGGTGTCCTTCGTCAACTCTGGAGAGGTCGTCGCAACGGCGCCGGCTTACTTCGAGTCCACGGTCGACGTGCGCATCGAGAATCCCGGCTCGAAGCGCGGCGTCTTGAAGCAAGCGTTCTCGTTCCAGCCGCCTCCTGAGGTGTATCAAGCCCTGCCCACCGCTGGTCCACTGGCAGGCGGCACCCTCGTCACGCTGCAGGGGAGTAGCCTGAAGTCTGGCCTGGGCGTGAGCTTTGGAGGCACCCCGGCCACCAGCGTCATGCTCGTTTCCGCGACGGAAGCCACCGCAGTAACGCCAGCCCACGCAGCTGGCTTCGTGAACATCGTGGTCACGAACAGCGACGGCCAGACCGATCAACTCGACAACGGCTTCCAGTACAAGGCGGCGCCCGCCACGACCAGCGTCGCGCCCAACTCGGGTCCCGCCGGCATTCAAGTGATCCTCACGGGAACGGACTACGAGTGGAACACCATCATCCGCGTTGATGGCGCTGCCGTTTCGGCAACCTACGTGGACCCAACGACCATTGGCATCAACATGCCGGCTCACGCTGATGGCCCCGTACCCATCGAAGCGGAGAACGCCGACGGCCAGAAGTCGACCCTGAGCAACGCCTTCACCTACGACTCCACGTCAGGTGGTGCGGGTGGCTCTTCTTCAACAGGTGGTGCGGCGAACGGCGGCAGCGCTGGCACTGGCGGTAGCGGTAACGCCGGAAGTAGCGCGGGCGGTTCTGGCAACGCCGGCACCGGCGGTTCAAGCGGCTCGGGCAACGGCGGCTCGGGCAACGGCGGCTCGGGTAACGGCGGCTCGGGTAACGGCGGCTCGGGTAACAGCGCTGCGGGCGGCAACGCCGGCGATGGCGGCTCGAGCACCTCGGGTGGTAGCGGCAACACCAGCAGCGGTGGCAGCACCAGCACGGGCGGCGTCGGTACTGGTGGTAGCGCCACGGGCGGTTCCGCGGGGACAAGCGACAACGGCGCCAACACCGATGACTCGAGCGTGCAGTGCTATTGCAGCACCCCCGGCGCAGGCACCGCCTCCGAGGGCGCACTCGGCACTTGGCTGCTGGGTCTCGTCGTCGCCGGCGCCAGCGTTGCGCGGCGCCGCCGAGCCGCACGCAGTTGACGGACTTCGGAATCGGGCACGCGGTCTAATCCGAAAAAAGATCGCCGCTGTCGATAATCCCGCGCACACGCGCCCACGATGTCGGCACCCAGAAAAAGTCCCCTAAAAGGTTGGCTGAACTTCAGTCGACTGGTCGATCCGCTCGTCGGACGACGCACCAACGACGTCATCGAACCCGTACGCTCTTCCAGGCTCGTACGTCCCCGGTTCCGACCCTCGGTCCGACTCATCGGATGGGGGTGAGGAACACCAGCGCAGACCGCCGAGCACCCCCGCCCGGCCCCCCAATAGCAGCGGCATACCCGCACTATAGCGCTGACCAAAGGTTCTTCGACGCGCGTGTGGGGAGAGCTGCATTTCGCGCTCAGGCCGAACCCCCATGCTTTGGTCAGATTAACAGACCAACCCTAACCCTCGTCCCCGGTACGAGCCTCGACCCCTTGACCGATAATCCGCAAGGAAATTTTTGTGCGCGAACACAACACCTAAAATCGGTTTCCGTGACGGAAATCTCACTTGCGACAAGTTTGACTTGGAGTATCCATCGGCCCCATGTTCCGCACAACCGCCCACACCGTCCTTCTCTTCACACTGACCACAGCGCTCTCCGCATGCGGCTCGAGCGACCCGGAGCAGAACTCCGGGAGCAACACCGCCGGAAAGACCACTGTTGGCGCCCAGGGAGGCGTCATCCAACTCGACAACGGTTTCGAGATCACAGTTCCGGAAGGCGCCCTGACCCAGGACGTGAGCATCACCGTCACGGAACTGAGCGAGACGCCCGCGCACTCTGGCTTCCAGAGCCACGGCCCGTCGTTCCTGCTGGGGCCGGAGGGTCAGACCTTCGCAAAGCCCCTGACGCTCAAGCTCCCGTACACCGGAGTAGCACTTCCCCAGGGAATGAAGCTCGACGTCCGCGCCTTCACGGCGCCGAAGGGCAGCGACGCCTTCACGCAGCTCACGGTGACTGAGCGCGGTGAGTCCGTGATCACGACCTCGACCACGCACTTCTCCGTGTTCACGGCTGGCATGCTGACGCCCGCCACCGTCTCCGGTGGAGAGAAGTTCCCGCTCGCGGTCGCCGCAGACGCGGACTACGTCTACTGGACCAACAGCGGCAACAACGACAACCAGCGCCAGGACGGCAACGAAGGTTTCGTGATGCGAGCACCGAAGGCTGGTGGCGCTGGCACGCCGATCACCGCGGCCATGCCTGACCCTCGCGCGATCGCCCTCGACGACACCCACATCTACTGGGTGAACGGCGGCGACAGCGACGGCGGCGGCGATAACACCGGGATCCCCGGCTCCGTCATGCGTGCCAACAAAGACGGCAGCGACACCGTCGAGCTGAGCTCCGCCGGGTTCCCCGTCAGCATCCTGCTCAGCGACGGCTACCTTTACTGGGGTGATGCGGGAACCAACGAGATCCGCCGTCTGCCGGTCGCCGGTGGCGCCTCCGAGCTCGTGACCGACGCGGCTTACCGCCCCGAGTTCATCATCGCAGACGCCACGGACATCTACTGGACTGGCGGCACCGAGGGCAACGTATCCAGGGCCCCGAAAACCGGGGGGACAGCCATTGAGCTGGCTTCCGGTCAAACCGACGCCAAGGGCATCGTGCTCGTCGGAGACAACGTCTACTGGGCGGACGCAGGCAGCAGCGTCGGCGCTGGTGGCGCGGCGGACATCGCCGGTGCGATTCGCATGGTGCCGAAGGCCGGCGGTAGCGTGACCGACGTGTACACGTCCGCGATGCCCACCGACCTCAAGGTGGTCGGCGATGACTTGGTCTTCACGGACCAGGTGCTCGGCATGGTCGTGCGTCTGCCCGTGGCTGGCGGCGAAGCCACCGTGCTCAGCATGGATCAGTCCCTGCCCTGGCGCCTGTACTTCGACGGCACGGATCTGCTGTGGTCCAACGCTGGCAAGTACGAGTACGACGGCAGCATCCAGCACTTCTCGCTGTGAGCCGCAGCTAGCCAGCACAGACGCTGGCTAGTGAAACCAAAGGCCGATTCCTCCGGGAATCGGCCTTTTGCTCTCAGCGCCGCGCCCGAAGCTCAGCCAAGCCTTCTTCAAGGGATACCACTGGGGTGTACCCGAGCTCCCGTCTCGCCTTGTCGATGTTCAGTGTCACTTCCACCGCTAGCGTCGCGTACTCCTGACGAGAAATGGGTGACTTGAGGCGCACCATGTTGAGCATCGACGCGAACTCAGCGACGCGACTCAGCGAGTTGACCAGCCAACGGGGTACGGACTTGCCGGGAGGCGCTACGCCTTGGCTCTCGAGCAGGCTGCTCACGAACTCCCGGAACACGACGGGCTCACCGTCCGTCACGAAGTACACCTCACCAGCTCCGCCGCGTTCGAGCGCCAACTCCGCCGCGCGGCACAGATTCCCGACGTGCGTGGTGGAGGTGAGGTAGTGGCCGCCATCGATCCACACGAGCTTCCCCGTGTTGGCCGCCTCGATCAGCTGAGGCAGCGCCGTCGTGTCATCGCGTCCCCAAACGAAGCGCGGGCGCAGCACCACCACCTGCAAGCCACCCACGCCTTGCGCCAACGCGATTCGCTCGGCTTCTGCTTTGGTGCGTGAGTAGCCCCCGGCGGGGTGCGCGGGAAACGGGGTGCTCTCGTCGGCGTTGACTAACGGACTACCGTCGAGCAACACCGACTCCGTGCTGATGTGGAGCCCGCGTTTCACGCCAGCCTCACGAGCACTGCGAAACACGTTGCGAGTCCCTTGAAGGTTCACCCGCTCCTGCTCTCTGGTGCTCTCACCGTGGTTCGTGTCCGCCGCGGCGTGGATCATCCACTCAATGCCCTGCATCGCTGGCCCCAGGTCCGACTCTACCATATCCCCACGGAATGGTTCAGCGCCTAGCTCCTGCACCACCTTCGCGGAGCTATCGCTGCGGACGAGTGCGCGCACCGCCACTCCTCGTTCTACGAAGTGGCGGATCAGATTGCGCCCGACGTAACCACTGCCCCCTGTCAGGAACAGCCGCCCATTACCCCCGTGCTGCTGCGCCCCGTTTGCTCCCCCCATCGCACGCCGCTTACTTCGTGCCGTACATGCGGTCGCCGGCGTCACCCAGCCCGGGGAGGATATAGCCGTGATCGTTCAGGCGCTCATCGATCGCTGGGGTGTAGATCGGGACGTCCGGGTGATGCTCGTGGAAGGTCTTGATGCCCTCCGGCGCCGCCAGCAAGCAAGCAAACTTGATCGAGC
>JBFXBK010000232.1:0-14094 GCA_050183255.1 Polyangiaceae bacterium
TCCCTCACGCGCGGAGAGCTGCCGCACGGTGGAGGTAACCAGAGCCCCGACGAGGGCGGCACCGTCCAGATCCGGTGTCACGGTGCCGGTCGCGCGGATCTCATCTTCGGGGTTACGGCGCACGACTGTAGCAATGCTGATGCGACCCTGTTCGAGCAGACTGGGGTCCACCTTCACGCTGCGTGAAGGTGGGCTGACGGGTGCGGCGGCTTGCTCTTCGACGGCAGGCTCTGCCTGGTTGCAACCAAACAGGAACGTGGCCATCACGAGAAATGCCCTGTTGCGCCACACTGACGCTGAGGTGGCTCGCATCATCGGGCGGCCTTTCGGGACTTTGGTTTCTGAAACTCGGCGCCCGGCAGTCTGCCGGTGATCGCGAGCAATTTCAGTTCGGTCGCGCGTGCATCGGCGGCCGCGAGGAGCCAGCGCTCCTTCGCGTCCAGGAGGTTGCGTTGAGCGATGCTGACTTCCTGGATATTTGATTTCCCCAGGGAATATTTAAGGAGCGCTTCGGCTTGGGCCACTGCAGCCGGTTCTACGGCGTCCTTCGCCAGGGCGTCCCGGGTGCGTCGAGCGTGAGTTCGCTCATGCAGGAGCAAGTGCACCTCTCGTCGCAGGCTGCGCTTGAGGCGCGCGTACTCCGCGCGAGCCAGCGCAGCGCTCTTCTCGTGCTCCGCCGCTTCGAGCGCCCGAGGATTCACCAATGGAAGCGGGAAGCTCACGCGACCAAGCAACACCCAGTCACCGGTTGCCTCACGGGTGACCGAAGGACCAAGGGACAAGCTGGGCGCGCCTTCAGCGTGTGACTGGGATGCAGCAGCCCGAGCCGCTCGAGACTCGGCGGCCATTCGACGCAGCTCTGGGGACTGCGCTAGGGCGGCGAACGCTGCCGCCTCCGGAATATCTGGGCCATCGGCGTCGAGGCGCCCCACACTAACCAGTGGCCGCTCCTCGTTGACGCCGATGGCGTAGGCCAGCTCGAGATCCGCGCTGAAACGCCTGCCCTCGGCGTCGAGCACTGCGGCCTTGGCTGCGCCATGAATCGAGCGTGAGAGCGCTCGGTCACCCAGGGTAGCGGCACCTTCGGCGAAGCGTGACTCGGTGATCTTGAGGAGCTTCCGTGTGGAAGTAACAGTCGCCTTGCGGACTTCAACCAGCTCGTAGGCCGTGCGCGCATCCACCCACGCAAGCCCAGCGGTCAGGGCTGCCTGCAGTTCGGCCCCGCGCAGCATGAAGCGAGCGCTGATCGCGCGCGCGTCAGCGGCCCTCTCTCGCGAGGTACCGACCCCGGCGAGCGGGATGTCCTGCCAAACGCCCGCGCTGACGTCGAGCCCGTGGTCGGCACCCCAGCGCGGCCCAGCTGACAGCTCGACGCGCGGGTTGCTGGTCAGCGCCTGACGGCTTGCGGTGCGCGCGCGCTGGGAAGCGCGACTCGCTGCGCGGGCCGGCGCCAGCTCCGGGGAGGCTTGCGCCCCCCTTCGCGTCGCGTCGTCCACGCTCACTCGTAGTGGTCTCTGGGGACTCTCGTGGGCCTCTTGCGCCGCGGGCTGCGTCGCATAGCTGCTGATCAAGAGTGCGCCCGCGATGCCGAGCGCGTGTCTCAAGTGTCGCGACATCTCGCCCGCAAACTTGCGCTGCAGCGCCCGTGGACACCATCCGACGAATGTCCCGAGTCAGCTTGTCGCAAGGCCTCGAACTGCCGAGGGAGGGCCCACAGCGGAAGATCGCGCAGAAGCTGCGGCGGGCAAGCGCGCGTGCTCATTGGTCCCTGGGTGAGACATTCGTAGGATGGCCCGTGGCCAACTCTGCGAGCAGTACTGTCAACGTGCGCCAGCCCTCGGAATCGAAGACCAGATGGAGCTTGATTGCGTTCGGTGTGGGCCTGGGGTTGCTGTACGCTGGAGTGCTGCGCTGGATTGACGCCATGTGGCCGCCAGAGCATCCAAGCCACTTGCTGCTCGACTGGAGCATTCCCACGCTCCTCGGCGTTGGCGTGGGGCTGGTTCTGGACTTCGCGCGCAACCGCTCAGAACGCTACCGCGCGGAACAGCAAGCGCTCGAGGGGCTCCGAGGGCGCCTGCGGGGGTCGGAGCGCGAACAGGCGGTATGGGTGCTCGTGTCTTCGCTGCTCCACGAGTTGCGGAATCCCCTGCACACCGTGGGACTTGCGCTCGAGGAACTCCGCGCCTGTCAGGAGCCCGACCGTCAGGCGCGACTGGTCGAGCGCGCCGGCACTGCCGTGGAACGCATGAATCAGCGTTTCCGCGAGCTCGGCGCGATCGCCGATCAACCGCTTCACGAGCTACGGTCGTATGACCTCGGGACGCTGGTTCAGCAAACGGTCGAACATTTCGACAGGCTCGCTCGGGGGGGAGGAGCGAAGGTCAGCGTCCGTGGCGAGCCACACCTGATGATTCGGGGAGATGAGGCGATGGTGCGTACTGCGCTGGAGAATCTGGTCTCGAACGCTGTGGACGCCGTCAGCGGCGCGCGAAATGGTGAAGTAGACGTGACCCTGGAGTGTTCCGGTGACACCGCGAGGATACGCATACTGGACAATGGCCCTGGTGTTCCGGAGACGATGAAATCGGAGATCTTCAAACCGCTTCGGACATCCAAGGCGCTGCAAAAAGGCTTGGGGCTTGGGCTGCCCATCGCCAGAGGTCTGGCGCGGGCGTCTGGCGGCGACGTGCGCCTCGAAGCGTCTCAGGCGGGAGCTTGCTTCTTGCTGGAGCTGCCACTGAGCGCGGAGGTGACCGAATGAAGCGCGAACTGTTGCTGGTTGAAGACGAGGAAGGCTCGCGCTCGCTGCTGGAGGAATCGCTGATGGCTCGCGGCCTGGGGGTTGTCTCCGCTGGAGATCGCCTGGGCGCCCTCAAACTCGCTAGCGATGGTCGCTACTTTGATGCGCTCGTGACGGATGTCGTGCTCGGTGACGATGAGGACGGCGGGCTCGATCTGGTGGCGCAGTTGCGGGCGGCTGGTTTCGCTGCGCCGGTCGTCGTGATCACGGCGTTTGCCGACAAGCGACGCCTCAAACGTGCGCTCGAGTTGCGCGTCAGTTACCTGCTGGAGAAGCCGTTTTCCGCCGACCAACTGATCAGCGTGCTGAACCGACTCTGGGATGAGAACGATGACTTATCGCACTATGTGGAGCAGGCGCTCAGCCGAGCGCGCCTCACCCCCAAAGAACGGGACGTCGCGAAGATGTTGCTCAAGGGGCTATCCAACGAAGAGATCGCGCGCGTGCTGAACAACAGCGACAAGACGGTTCGCCAGCACCTGAGTTCCGTGTACGCCAAGGCCGGCGTTGCTAGTCGCACAGAGTTCTTTCACTACGTCTTTCCGACTTGAAGCTCAGTTCCCCGGAAGGGCTCGCCAGCCGAACTCGGCGACCACCATGCGATGGTCGCTGCCGCCGAAGGAATGGATGGTCTTCGCAGACTCCGCCACCAGCTGGGGCGAGTGGAAGATGAAGTCGATGCGGATGAGCCACTTGGGTACTGGAATCCCAGCGATATCGGGGCGCGAACCCCCGACCTCTGCGCCTGGTTCCCCGGGGAAGGTGTGGCCGAAACCATAGCCCACTTCCGCCCAGCTGTCTGCCAGAGTCTCTCGCACGATGGCGTAGGCGTTGGACATATCCGTCGCGTTGAAATCACCTGCTGCGACCACCGGCAGGTCTGCGTTCCTCGCAAAGTCACGTAGCGCTTCGGCTTGCCTCTCACGAGCCTTGAAGCGCGCCGGTCCAGATGCCGTGTGGAATTGTACGAAGTAGAGGCTCCGCTCCGCGTTGTTCACCCTGGACACGATTGGCGTGCCCAGCCAACCGTCCACGCGCTCCAGGTTCGTCTCCACCTTTTCCAGCGGCCAACGGCTGAGCACCCCGCCACCGTACACGCCTTCGCGTGGGTCCAGGCGTCGATACGGGAAATCAGCAGCGAGCTCGCGCTCGATCGCGGCGGCCATCTCCGGGTTCAGCTCCTGAAGCGACACCAAGTCGGCCTGCGCGAGTCGGAGCTCGCGGATTGTCGACTCGGTCGCCTGATTGAAGCCGAGCAAGTTGTAGGTCGCGACACGCAGATCCGAGCGAATGAAGGCTTCCCGGTTGTTTGGCGGTTTCAATCGCGAAGGCGACCACAGGTTACCCCAGTGCCAGAGCCACGCGACGCACAGCACGATCGCGCCAATCCACAACTCACGCCGTCTGCTCCACAGCGCGAGCCCGAGTAGCAAGGGGAGAGGAACGAAGAAGTACAGCGCCAGAGAATTTGCTGCGAAGAACAGCGCGGATGCATCCCCGAGGAACCAATGAAACAACAGCGCGAGGCCCATGCAAGCGATGTATGCGCGCCCGAGCTCGACCAGTACGCCCTTGATTTGCGCCAGGCGCTGCGCGCGGTCACGCATGCTGCCCGATGCTCGCTCGCGCGGCGTCGCATTCTGCGCAGCTGGCGACGCTTGGGCACAGGAAGGTCAACGGGTCGGCGCGCAAGTGTTGAAGCGCCGTCGCGACGACGTCGCGCGCGCGGCTGAGCCTTGCAACCGCGTACCCGACGCGACCCGTGCGCTGGAGTCCGGCGCTTTCGAGCCAGCCGTTGAGTCGCTTGAAGCCTTCACAGCAGTGATCCGTCTCTGCGAGCTGCGCTTCGTAGGCGTCGTCTCCAAAGCCGACGACGCACGGGTGCTCAACGGAATACGGGACGCCGGCGAGCGATTCCGCGAGGTGTAGCGTCGTGCTCTCCGAGTGATCCACACCCAGTAGCAACACCCAGCCGGCTAGTTCGTGTACGCGACCCACGGGGCTGTCCTCGCCATGGGGCGGAGACAACGGCTGAGGGCGGCAGATGTACTCCGCGTGGGGGCCCCGCGCCGCGAAGGAAGCACCGGGATGAGTGCTGCGGATGACGCCCGGCATGCGCCAGAACGTCTCCGCGGTGATCCCCATATCGAGCGTTGGGGTGGATCGCGGATCGAACGGGGCGTCCCCCGCTGTCATGCTGGGCATGACCAACGTGCCGCCTGGTTCGATGGCTCGGCTCAGCGCATCGATCAGTGTGGCTGGACCGCCGCTCAAGGGCTTTACCTTGCGGAACGAAGTGTGCACGAGTAGCACGCTCCCGGGTTCGACCCCCAGGGCCACCAGCTGCGCCTGGAGCTCGGCGGTGCTTTTCGGCTGCGGCATCCCTCGAGATCTCTTGGTATACGCGAAGGACGTCATGCCCAAGCGAATTCTGTTCCCGCTCCCAGACCGCGACTTCGATGTGACGGAGGTGGCGGTGCCTTGGAAGCTGCTGACCGAGGCGGGGCACGAGGTTGTATTCGCGACGGAAGCTGGAGCGCGGCCAGCGGCAGACCCGTTGCTGCTCACCGGTGTGCTGTTTGGGCAATTGGGGGCTGAGCCTGAGCCGATCGCGTTCTATCGGGAGCTCGAGCACACCGAGGCGTTCCGCGCGCCGCAGCGCTGGGCGGAACTCTCGACTCAAGACTACGATGCGTTGTTCCTCGCTGGGGGGCACGCGCCGGGCATGCGACAGTACCTGGGCAGCGCGGTGCTCCAGCGCTACTGCGCGGACTATTGGGAAACCAAACGCCCTGTCGCTGCAATCTGCCACGGCGTCCTGGTACTCGCGAGGAGTCGTACGGCGGAGGGCTCGTCCGTGCTGCGCGAGCGCCGGACGACGTGTCTACCGAAGTACATGGAGCGCACCGCCTATTTTATTACTGCGTGGAAATTAGGTAAGTACTACCGCACCTATCCCGCGTACGTCGAGGACGAGGTGAAGCAAGCGCTGCGCTCTGGGAGCCAGTTCGAGCGCGGCGCTTTCAACCTCACCCGGCGTGGCACCCGTGACGACGACACGGGCACGCTGGTGGTTCGGGACGGGAACTACCTGTCCGCCCGCTGGCCCGGGGATGCCTACCGCATTGGGAAGGACCTGATCGACCTTGTGGGGTGAGTCCTGCTGTTCATTCGCAGTAGGCGGGATTGGCCTTCCAGCAAGCGACCACGGCATCATTCGCGGCAGCCGCGGTGCGCAGTGAGGCTTGGTAGCCTGCCACGCACTTGCTGAGTTCGCCGTTCAAGCGGTTCTTCTCGTTGTACAGCGGCTTCAAGGCCTTGGCGATCCCGCCTTGGATCGCCTCGAGCGCGTCATCTGTCAGCGACCCAGACACCATCGAGTCGAGCGGTGCTGGGAGGGAGTCGGCGATCAAGTCAGTGATGTATGACTGGAGTTGATCTTTCGCGATTCCGGTCAAGATCTTTCGCGCGGCGGCGGTCAGCGCCGCTCCACCTCCAGCCGTCACCAGGGAGCTCGTCGCACTCACGACGTTGGTGATAGCGTCCGCCACGCCCGCGTAAAACTCGAAGTTCGCCTTGGCCGTTTGTACCTGGGTGAGGATTGTAACGATCGCCTCGAACACGGCGATCTTGTCCCGGATTTCCTGCAGCTGGTTGCGTATGTCTCCGCACGGATCGCTGGGTAGCGCCTTCACGCTCCCGCAATCCTTGCACGCTTCGTCCGGGGCCGGGTCCTGAGGCGGCATCTTGGGACCCCAAGGGTCAGGGTTCTTGTCGTTGTAGGACGCGACCAACAGGATGAGCGCGTCAGCCATTTCCTGCTTCTGTGTCTTCGTGAACGTTGCACGCCCGAGGGCGCGCTGGGCCGCGTCGTAGGTCTTTTGAGAGTTTGCCGACTTCCCCTTGCTCGGCGTCTTGCCTGGAGCCTTGGTGGATGCGTGTGCAGGGGTGCTAGTCATTGCTAGCGCTTCGGTCTGCTCCGCGGCGAGCGATGACGATTCTGCCTTTGAGCAGCCGAACAGCAGACCCGAACCCACGAACAACAAGGTCATTCCAATGAAGCGCATATTCCCTCCCGAGCGGTCCAAAACGATTTCCGGGGAAGCTAGCAGTCGGAGTCCGGCGTCAAAGCCATGTCCGAAAATGCAAAACGCCTCGTGACTCACTCAGGCCAGCGCGTGACACGCGGTCCGCACGCGGCCGGGGCTGGGTAAGCCCAAACCTTCGAACGCACGGCACAGCGACGCGGCGCTGGCGTAGCCAACGCTGTGCGCCACGTCGCCAACACGGGCCCGAGGATTCGTCAGCGCGACTGCGGCCATCATCACTCGGCGTCGCAACAAGGCGTCCTGCCAGCTGCCAGATGTGTTCAGGCCGTAGGTGCGCTGCATCTGCTCGACCAAGCGTCGCGCGTGTCGTTCGCTGACGTCGAGCTGCCGCGCGACGTCGGAGAGACCTGCAGAGTGCGAAAGCCCTGAGAGCGCGTGGTCGAGCGCCTGGCTCACACCGGTCCAAGGGGTGAGTCCAGGGGCCGGCTCGACGGGCGCGACTGACACGCCGAACAGCGCCGTCGCACGTTGCAGGAGGCGCTCCGCCGACTCACATCCAGCGCTGAGTTGAGTCGCCAAGCGTTGAGCCTCTGCCACTTCTACTCCGGAAGCCTGCCCGACCCGGATGGGGCCTTCGCCGCTGGCGTCCTCCCACTCGATGACGACCGCCACATAGCCAGCTGTTCCGTCGAGGCGCATCACCAGGCCATCGCGGTTCGGCACATCCAGCACATCGCCTGGAGCAAGCCAATGCACAGCGTCCCTCGCCATCGCTCGAGCGACGCCTTGCAGCACTAGCGTTCGGACGCTCCGTCGACGCGACGACGCGCGGGGAAACGCCTGTAGGAGCAAGCCGTCCTCGGCTATTCCTCCATGGAAATCGACGACGTGTACCTTGAGCTGTGGGCGTACCAGCGCCACGACCTGGTGGAAGAACCCAGCGTCCGCCAACGAATGCCGACGCACCGAGCGCACGACAGGAGCACCTAGCGAGACCACAGCCCTTTAGCTTCACAGCAGCTCGCGCATCGAGTCAAGGGACGAGCCTCGCTTTCCAAGCTCGCTCGCGTGTCAAGCGCGCTCGCGTGTCAAGCGCGCTCGCGTGTCAATGCTCGCTCGCGTGTCAATGCTCGCTCGCGTGTCAATGCTCGCTCGCGTGTCAATGCTCGCTCGCGTGTCAAGCGCGCTCGCTGTTGGGGGCGCGTCCAGATCATGGCGCGTGATGCGTGGGATGACTCAGGACGCGTCTTTTACTTTGGGCGAGCCTGAACCAGCGCTTCCAGCTCCTGTACGCGCGCCCGCAGGGGAGCCACTAGCGCCTGCACCTGCTCTAGCGTGTAGCGCTCGGTGATGTGCTGCGGACAGTTCCAGTCGAACGCCGCGACCGTCACCACGATCCCGTGCTCGACCTTCGCTCGGTAGTTGGGTAGCTCCAGGCGCTGCATCAGTTCCACTTCCTGAGGCAGCACCACCCGCGCATGCCCGAGCACCTTCAGGCGTACTTGCTGCGCGTAGTCCATGAAGAACAGCGCCACACGATCGTTACCTTCCAGATTGCCGAGACTGACGTACTGACGGTTGCCTCGAAAGTCCGCAAAGCCGAGGGTCTCTTCGTCGAGCAGCTTCACGAAGCCGGCGGGGCCGCCTCGATGCTGGAGGTAGGGCCAGCCCGTCTCTGACACGCTAGCCATGTAGAAGCTATCCCGCGCGGAAATGAACTCGCGCTCCAGATCTCCCAAGCTGTAGTTGACTGGCTCCGGGTTTGCCTCGAAGCGCGCGTAGCTTCGGCGGCTCCCCATTTGTTCTTGCAGGGCCTTCACGCGCTCGGTGAACGCGATCTCGGCGAATCCATGTGCCATGACATTGCCTCCCGCATTGGCGGGCAAACTCGGTCTTCAGGTGACTACCCTCACCCCCGACCCTGCTGCAAACGGACTCGCTGCATCAGGATCGGGGGCTCCAAGCTTCCTCAAGCAGCGGCGCCCAGCGCTACCTTGGGGAAATCGATGTCGATGCGCGTCGCCTTGGCGAGCACGTTGGTGAAGATGTTCAGCGTGACGTGGGTGATGATCTCGATGATCTCCGCATCGCCAAGCCCGGCGCGACGCGCGGCTTCCAGCTCACCATCGCTGACGTCACCGACGTGTTCGACCAGCGACTTCGCGAGCTGCAGCGCGGCTGTAGCCTTCGGATCTGCAGATTGCCCCAGGCGGTTCTTGAGCATCTCTGCGCTGTCGAGACCTGCCTTGCGACCGATCGCCGTGTGCGCGGACACGCAGTACTGACAGGCGTTCTGTTCGGCGACGGCCAAGGCGATGCGCTCACGGGTGGCGCCCTCCAAGGTGCCGCTCCCCGCGATTTGATACAGGCCCAAGAACGCGCGCAGGGCGCTGGGTGAGTTTGCGAGCACGCGGATGAAGTTGGGGGTCACCCCCAGCGCCTGCTGCACACCGTCGAGCAGCTCCTTGGTCTCACCGCTGGCGGTCTTGGGATCGACGACATTGACTCGGGCCATGAATTTTCTCCTTTGGAAGAGACAGGCATCAGCTCGCCTCGTCTCGTGACCCCGTTGGTATGCGTCATCGGCCTCGCTGAAAGAATCGCCGTCTTGAGTAAGATATTATTTCGGCGTATGGAATAATCATGGATCGCCTCCATGAGCTCCAAGTCTTCGTCGCGGTGGCTGAAAGTGGCGGCTTCGCCAAAGCTGGTAAGCGCCTGCGCCTCTCGCCACCAGCGGTGACTCGCGCGGTGGCGGCGCTCGAAGGGCGCCTGGGGACGCGCGTGTTTCAGCGCACCACGCGTCGGGTGAGTCTCACGGACGCGGGCGCGAGGTTCCTTGAGAGCTCCAAACGTATCCTGGAGGAAATAGAGCAGGCGGAGCTCGCCGCGGCTGGTGAAGCAGTGGAACCTAGCGGGCGGCTCACCCTGAGCACGTCGATGACCTTCGGTCGCGCCGCGCTCACGCCCATCGTTTGCGACTTCCTCGCAGCGCACCCGCGCATCACGGCTCGCGTCCTGCTTCAGGACCGAGTCACGGACCTGGTCGCCGAGGGCATCGATCTGGCGGTGCGCCTCGCGCCGCTCCCGGATTCGACGCTGGTCGCGCGCCGCTTGGGGGAGGTGCGCCGCGTGTTGATCGCGAGCCCGAGCTACCTGAAGCGTCATGGCGTCCCTCGCACGCCCCAGGAGCTGCGCGCGCACACGTTCATCGGGCTGAGTGGCTTGATGCCTCACGCGGAGTATCGCTACGTGGAGGGCGGCAAGCCGAAGAGCCTCGCACTGTCACCCCGACTCGAGGTGGATGACTCCCTGGCCGCGATCCAGGCGGTCACAGCCGGGCACGGCATCAGCGTCGCGCTCTCGTATCAGGTCGCGGAGCAACTGCAGACGAAGTGCATCGTCACGCTGCTCGACGGCTACGAGCCACCGCGGGTGCCGGTGCACCTCGTGTATCCGCAGACGCCGCTGCTCCCCGCGAAGGTGCGGGCGTTCGTCGACTTCGCCGTACCGCGGCTGCAGGCGTTTCTGAGCGGCGTCGAAAAGACCTCGCGGAAACGTGGGTCCGCGACAGTTTGACTCAGCGCTCAGCCGAGCGTGGCGACCATCGGGTGTTACGCTCACGGTATGTCGAGCACGGACCACGGTGAATGGATCGTCATGCGGCAGGATGACAACGGCAACCGCTACGAGCTTGGGCGCTACGCGACGGAGCACGCAGCGCAGGAAGTCGTGGAGACCTTCGAGCGTCGCGGCCACAAGCAGCTGTACTTCGTGACTCGGGTGAGGGCGCTTGCTCCGGACTTGGAGTAGTTGCGACGTTTGGAATGAGTCTTTTCGCGTAAACGCTACTGCCGTCGGCTCGGTGGAGTCCCTAGACTCTCGAGTCTATGCAGGAAGTGATTGGGGGAAGTGTCGAGCTCGCTTCGGGCGCGCTGATGCCGAAGGTTGGATTGGGCGTGTTTCGCGCTGGGGCAGGGGACGCGACTCGGGGTGCGGTGCTTGCGGCGCTGCGTGCGGGTTACCGCCATATCGACACGGCGGCGATCTATCGTAACGAAGCCGAGGTCGGTGAAGCGGTGCGCGCCTGGCTTGCGGAGACCGGTGAGTCGCGGGACGCGCTGTTCATCACGACCAAGCTCTGGAATGACGATCAAGGCTATGACAGCGCGCTCCGCGCGTTCGATGTGAGTCAGCGCGCCCTCGACGTGGGCGTGCTGGACTTGTACCTCCTACACTGGCCGGTGCCTGAGGCTCGCCTCGACTCGTGGCGTGCGTTGGAGAAGCTCAAGGCTGAAGGCAACGTGCGCTCGATTGGGGTGAGTAACTTCACGGTGAAGCACCTGCAAGAGCTGCTGAAGGTGGCCAAGCTGCGGCCCGACGTGAACCAGGTGGAGCTGCATCCGTTTTTGCAGCAAGTCGAGCTGTGCGCGCTGTGCCGGGAGCAGCGCATTCAAACCGTGGCCTACAGTCCGTTGACCAAGGGACGTTTCCTGACGGATCCAAACGTGAGCCAGGTGGCGGCGCGCGTGGGCGCCACACCGGCTCAAGTCTTGATCCGCTGGAGCCTCGAGCAAGGGCACGTCGTGCTACCGAAGAGCGTCACGCCGGCGCGCATCCAGGAGAACTTGGACGCGGTGAACGTGAAGCTCAGCGCCCAAGACCTCGCAGAGCTCGCGAAGTGCGAGCGCAACACGCGCACGGCGTGGGATCCGACGAACGTCGATTAGGGCTTCGCCGGCTTGCGCTTCAGGCTCGAGAGCGCCTTCGTCAATGCCTCGGCGTGGGCTGCGTCCTGTGCACCGAGGAAGAGGTGGATCTGTTCCTCGCCTTGCTTGACCAGCGTCTCTCGCCCGATGCCGTCGCTGTCCTGGGTCTCGAACCAGGTCACCGCTTGCCCGAGCACTCTGCCAGGCAGCTTCTTGGCGGTTGATTCCGGGTGGAAAGACGCGAAGTGCCCAAAGTAGGCGCCCGCGACGGCGGCGTCGCTGCCGACGGCTGACAGCTCCTGAAGGCGGTAGACGGTGAAGTCCGGGCCTGGTTGCGGGTAGTACACGTATCCAGCCGGTACGTGCAGCGAGTACTTACCGCCCTCGATGTCGATGTCCCGCTCAGCGAGGTCGAGCTGGTTTGGACCGATCTCCAGGCTAGCGAGCACGCGCTTCGCCATGGCCTTGCAGCCACCCACGCCCGCCTTGAACGCGACGTCGTTCACTGCGAAGAGCGTCTCCTGGAGGGTGTTGTCTGCGAGCTTGGTGAGGGCAGTCGCCACGAACACCGTGTCGCCCTTCGGAGCGAGCCGGCGATAGGTCCCCGTCAGTTGCTGGAATCCCTGCTTGGACTCAACCGGGCCGTACTCGACCAGCGACGCGTCCCGGCGCAGCTTGCTCGCCTCCAGCTTTTCTGTCTCCGTCGCCAGGAAGGCGTGGGTCATCACCACCAGGCGCGCGCCGCCGATGTCAACGACCAGCCGCGTCTCGGTACTCGCAGCATTGGGCGCCGACATGATGTCGGGGCTGAGTGCGCTCTCTTGTGCACCCGCTGGCGCCCGGAGCTTCAAGCGTCCGTTGAGCAGACGAACCGGCTGCCCCAGCTCGAGGGCTTCGAAGCCTCCGCACTTGCCGTCCTTATCCGTTGCGCTTTCCGGCGCCGCGAGCTGGGTGGATTGTGTGGGCGCCGTGGCAGCTGCCGGAGGTGATTCCGGGTTTGGGGGGGAGGCACAGCCGGCCAAGCTGATCAGCGTCATTACAAGCAGGCGTCGCATGAGTCGCATAGACGCATCAGGCCACGAATGGTTGTCTTGGCCAAGGCGTCACTGCGCTCGTTTTTTCTGTTAGATCCGCGCGGCATCCTTGACCGGCGGCGGTTCTTGGCCATACTGCGCGGGTTCGAGGTGGCTGGCTGCTGGCCTCGTTCAAAGCAGGTTCTCGCTTCGCTGACCTCTGAGAGGGCGCTCGAAGCGTGAGCTGGGTTGCGTTTTGCGCACTCTTGGCGGCTTTTCGGCTGTTTTAGGTGGTCCGCTGAGCGCAGGCGGGCGTGCGCCCGCGATTCGGAACGAAAGCAGCAAGTCATGTCCCAATCAGAGCTGGGCGGCGCCGGATCAGGCGCGGCCCTCCCGCGAGTGCTGCGTGCGCTCGCCCGCAGGGTCTTCTCGTGCGGAAAGAAGGCCCGGTGTTCTCCGTTTGTCATCCGCAACACAACACCGAACCAGCGCGAGTGCTCTTGCCCGAGGGGTTCCCTCTCGATGGCAAGGCGCTGCTGCAGCTCTGCGCGTTTGCGGGGGTGAAGCACCCGCTGGGTGGTGCGGTGTGCGCGGCTTGCGCGACACCGGATTTCCACGCAGGTTCGTTGGTGCCGGTGGGTGCGGTGATCGCCACCACGCTGGACCTGGTGATCCCGCAAGCGATCGGCACCGACATCCAGTGCGGCATGCGCCTGCATGCTGTCGACCTGGACGTCGAGACGTTTCTGTCACGCAAGTCCGCTTGGCTCGAGCTGGTCTATGGAGATTTGTTCTTGGGCACGCGGGATCTGCCGATGCGGGTGCCAGCGGTGCGCGCGATGTTCGAGGCGGGAGCGCTCGGCTGGCTGGAGGCGACCCGTCAAGCGCCCCTAGGCCTGATGCAGCGAATCGAACTCGATCAGCTGGAGTCCGAACTCGAGCGAAGCTTCGAGCTTGGCAGTGCAGACGGGGACGCGCGCTATGCGCCCCGGGACCTACTGCCTGATACGCGTGACGTGATCCGCGACAGCTGCATGGGCACGGTGGGCGGCGGAAACCATTTCATCGAAGTGCAGTTCGTGGAGCAGATCCTGGATGCTCAGACGGCGTTCGGCTGGGGCCTCCGCAGAGGACAGATCTGTGTGATGGTCCACTCCGGCTCGCGTCGGGTCGGCGGCGTGGTCGGCGGAGAGTGGATGGAGCGGGCGCGTGAGCTCTGGCCGACTGGCATTGCCCATCCCAGGAGCGGCATCTTCGCCCTCCACGGAGCGGATGCTGTGGCCTACATCACGGCGCTCAACACAGCGGCGAACTACGCCAACGTCAATCGCATTCTCCTTGCGGAAATGATGCGAGACCGGCTGCGCCAGGTGTTTGGTCGCGAGCTGGAGGTGCCGCTCGTCTATGACGTGCCACACAACACCGTGACTCGCGAAGGCGATCGCTACGTGCACCGCAAGGGCGCCACGCCCGCGTTCTTCGGACAGCCCGTGCTGATCCCGGGTTCGATGGGGCAGGCG
>JBFXBK010000233.1:0-6498 GCA_050183255.1 Polyangiaceae bacterium
GCTTCCGCTTGATGTCACGCATCCGTGCGGCAATCTCCCGGATGGCAGTGTCCCAGTCGATGGGCTCGAAGGTCCCATCGGGGCGGCGGCGCAGCGGCGTATTCAGCCGGTCCGCGTGGTTCTGGTAGTGGTCGAGGCGCGCCGCCTTCTGACACAAGTAGCCAGCAGAGCTCGGGTGGGCATCGTCGCCGCGCACCTTCGCCAGGCGCACCCGCCCGTCAGCAGCGACCTCGGTGGTGACGCGCAGGCCGCAGTTCTCTGAGCACAGGATGCACGCGGTGGAGATCTCTTTCTGCTGCCCAGCGTGTTCTTTCGTTGTCATGAGCGTTCTCCTGTTAGCGAGGCTTGGCGTAGGAAGCGGGCGACCAGCGCCAGGTCGCTGTCGCTGAAACCCGCGTACAGTTCCGCGTTGAGGCGACGGTGCACGAGCTTGGCCGCGGCGAGTCGGGACTGGCCCTCGGGGGTGAGGAAGAGCTGAAAGGCGCGCGCGTCGTCGGGAGCAGGCTCGCGGCGCACCAACGTCTCGGCTTCCAAGCGCGTGATCATGCTCGTGATGGCGCTCTTGGCGACGTCCAAGCTGCGTGCCAGTTCTTGCTGCTGCTGCCCTGGGTTGCTGTCCAGGCAGAACAGCACCCCGAGCTGGGCCGCGGTGATGCCAACGCTTTGGAGGAGCTCTTGATCCGCCTTGCGCTTGGTCGCCTGGGACGCGCGCTGCAGCAGGGCATAGATGCGAGGTTTCGCCATGACTCGGCAAACATAGCAGCTGCTCGGCCCTGAAGATAGTTCACTAGCGAACTATCTCCGGAGTCATGTCGCGGTACAACCAGCGTCCACGCAGGCCGCGCCTGCGCTGGCGCAGGTGGGCGAGAGCTGGCGAAACGCGCCGTCAGCTGGTCGCGCAGCCTGGTACAGTCGGGGGATGGGCGGCGCTCTGGGATGGGGATGGTGCTTGGCGTTGGGTGTCTCGATGAGTGGGTGCGCTGGCTCCCCCTCAAGGCCCACGCCGCCTTCGACCATTGAAGTCGGAGAGAGCGATCCCGAGCCAGCGCCTCCCGTGGAGGAAACGGCCCACGGCACTGTCGACGAGCAGCTGCTGGGCGCGCTGCGCGACGCGCTCATGGACCAGACCTACGGCACGCCGGGCGATCCGGAGCGCTTCGTGAACGCCTACCTGTGGTCGCTGTTCGTTCCGCGAACCGCCGCGGTCCCGGAGCTCAAGCGGTACAACCTGCGTTTCCTCCAGGAGAATCCAAATTGGGAGTACGACGACCCGCGGGAAGGGCTCGCGGACCGGCTCTTCGCTGTGTCACGCAAGTCCGAGTTTTTGCTGGGCGCCTTCGCAAAAAACAAGGCTTGGCTCTACGCCAACCTGAGCACGGCCCAGTACCGAGAGCTCCACCTCGATGTGTACGTCACGGGCCTGCTGCGGGTTAACCGTCAAATCTTCAGCCGCCCGGACGCGGCCAATCGCTTGCGCGCGATGTCCATCGGCTTATCCATGGAGCCGGGCGGTGACCCAAGCGTGCCGTACCCAGCCACCACTCTCCAGATCAGTCCCCCCTACTTCAAAGACATGTGGTCACCGGAGGCGGCAGTGTATGTCGAGTCCGAGCTCTGCAAGGGAGACACCGCGTGCAGCGTCAAGGCCAAGCGCCTGACGCTCTGGATGCACGGCTTCTGGCTACGCCGCAGCGTCGAGCAAAACGCGGCCGCCGTGAAGCAGATCCTCGAGGAAATCGCGAAGCACTACTCCGGGTAGAGCTTCTGATCCAACGCCTGCCACAAGTACCAGCTGGCGACGCTGCGATAGGGACGCCAGCGCTGAGCGTGTGCCTCGAGCGCCTTCGCGCTGGGGTTATCGATGCCAAACACCAGCCCGAAGGCTTTGCGCACGCTCAGGTCTTCGCAAGGCAACACATCCGCCCGCCCGAGGTGGAAGATGAGGAACATCTGTGCGCTCCAGCGCCCGATCCCACGCACCTGGGAGAGTTCGGTGATGAGCTCCTCGTCGCCCAGCTCCTGGGCTCGTTCAAAGGTCGGTAGGCGGCCGTCGACGGCGCGGCGAGCGAGGTCCTGGAGCGCGAGCCGCTTGGCGCCGCTGAGCCCGGCAGCGGAGAGTTTCGGGTCACTCAGCTTGAGCACGCGCTCCGGTGTGAGGCCAGCGTCCTTCAGATTGGAGCTCGCGCAAGCCTCACACAAGCGACCGTGAATCGTGGCGGCGGCCTTGGCAGACAGCTGCTGGTAGACAATGGCCCGCGCCAGCGCTTCGAAGACGCTCGGCGTCGGACGCCGACGCAACGCGCACGGCCCGACTCGCTTCAAGAGCTTGCGCAAGCCAGGATCAGCTTTCGAGAGGTGTGCCGTCGCTTGCTTCCCGTCGAAGTCGAGCGCTAGCGCCGGAGCGCGCTCGATGTCCAGCAGGCGTTGTTTGGTGAGTACGCCCCCATGGGCGGAGAAACCTCCGAGCTTCCCGCCTGCAGCCGTGACGCGGTGACAGGGAACGATCACCGCAATCGGGTTCTTACCCATGGCCTGACCTACGGCGCGGCTCGCGCCGGGCGAGCCGACCGCGTGCGCGAGCTCGCCGTAGCTCTGGGTCATTCCGCGCGGTATAAGCTTTGCGACCTCGTACACCCTGCGGTGAAAGGGAGGCACCGCCCGTAAGTCCAGCGGAGTCTGCGAGAGGTCCTGATCTTCCCCTGCGAGCAGGCGGATCACCGAGTCGATGACTTGCTTGATCGCCGGGGGAGGTGGAGCCAGCGTGGCGCTGGGAAAGCGCTTCTGCAGTGTGTCCAGCGTGCGCGCGCGGGATGCCTCGGGGAGCTGAAAGCCAACCACTCCGGTGTCGCTCCACACCAGGCCACAGTCGCCCACCTCCGTCTCGAACAGCGATGCGCAGAGCGTCGATCGGGTGTCGCCGCGCCCACGTCCTGTCACTGACGGCTGGCTCGCCTTCGGTTTCGCCGCTCCCCGCTGCATGGCGCGAGTCTATCACTCGAGCCGTCAGTGCGGCGTCGACTCTTGGGGGGCTGCGCTCCCTCGCGACTTCAGCCACGACGCCACGATTGCAAACGTCAGGATGCCTGCAATCACTAGCAGCGATGCGATGACGGGGATCTTCACCCAGCCCATCAGCAGCATCTTCGCACCGACGAACACCAAGACCAGCGAGAGCCCGACCTTCAAGTAGTGGAACTTGGAGATCACGCCGGCCAGCAGGAAGTACATCGAACGCAGCCCGAGGATGGCGAAGATGTTCGAGGTGAACACGATGAACGGATCCGTCGTGATGGCGAAAATTGCCGGGATCGAGTCAACCGCGAAGATCACATCGCTCACCTCGACGGAGACCAGCGCCAGCAGCAGCGGTGTGGCAAGGCGTCGACCGTCTCGCTTGACGAAGAAGCGATCTCCCTCGAACTTCGGCCACACCGGCACGATGCGACGGAAGGCGCGTACCGCGAGGCTCTTCTCGGGATCCATCGCCTCCTCCTTTTGCAGCAACAGCTTGATGCCCGTTACCGCGAGGATGCCGCCGAAGACGTAGATCGCCCAGTGGAAGCGCTGCAAGAAGGCGCCGCCGGCGAAGATGAAGCCGGCTCTCATGACCAGCGCACCGAGCACGCCCCAGAACAGCACCCGGTGCTGGTAGATGGCCGGTACGCTGAACGTGGCGAAGATCACCACGAACACGAAGATGTTGTCGACCGCGAGCGCCTTCTCCAGCAAGTAGCCCGTGGTGAACTCGAGGCCGCGCTCGGGACCGAACCAGACATACACGCCCACGTTGAAAATCAGCGCGAGGACCACCCACACGGCGCTCCAACCGGCCGCCTCCTTCAGGCTGACTTCGTGAGCCTGCTTGTGGAAGACGCCGAGATCGATCGCCAGCATCACCAGCACGAAGCCGAGGAAGCCAGCCCAGAGGAGGGGAGAACCAATAGTTTCGAAGGGCACCTACCTCTTCTAAGACTGTCGTATCCTGTCGGCCAGGACGGTAATTTGGACACAACCTGTAGGCTCAATCGACATATACTCGGGACATGGAGTGGCTCAACTACCACCACCTGCTGTACTTCTGGATGGTCGCCAAAGAGGGTGGGTTGGTGCCCGCCGGGAAGGTGCTCAGGCTGTCGCATCCAACGCTGAGTGCCCAAGTGCACGCGCTGGAAGACCAGCTTGGTGAGAAGCTCTTCACCAAGGTCGGGCGCAAGCTCGAGCTGACCGAGATGGGACGCGTGGTGTATCGCTACGCCGACGAGATCTTCAGCCTCGGTCGCGAAATGGTCGACACGGTGAAGGGCCGCTCGACGGGGCAGCCCGTGCGCTTGGATGTGGGGATCGTCGACGTCGTGCCGAAGCTGATTGTCCGACACCTGTTGGAGCCGGCGCTGGACCTGAGCGAACCGCCGCGCTTGGTTTGCCACGAGGATACCGCCGAGCGCTTGCTCGCGGAGCTCGCGCTGCACCAGCTGGATCTGGTGATCTCCGACACGCCGGTCCCGTCGGGGAGCGCCATCCGAGCCTACAACCATCTCCTGGGCGAAACTGGCGTCAGCCTGTTCGCCACCAAACAACTCGTCAACCGCTACAAGAAGGACTTTCCGCGTTGCCTCGACGGAGCCCCAATGCTGTTGCCCCTCGAAACGCTGACTTTGCGCCGCAGCCTGAACCAGTACTTCGACCGCCACGGCATCACGCCCAAAGTGCTGGTGGAGTGCGCTGACTCGGCGCTGCTCAAGGTGTTTGGTGAGGACGGAGTCGGGCTGTTTCCTGCTCCGAGCCTGCTTGCCGATGAACTCACGCGGCAACACGGCGTATGTCTCGTTGGTCAGCTCGATGGCGTGCGAGAGCGATTCTATGCGATCTCCGGCGAACGCAAGCTGAAGCACCCCGCCGTGGTGGCGATCTCCGAAGCGGCCCGTCACGAGCTGTTCATCTCCTCCTGAGTCGCATACGCGGTTGGGGGGGAGATTGCGGCGAGCGAGTCACTCGCGCAGCATTCCACGGGTGAAGCTCTACCAAGACTGGACGCCGTTCTATCGCCTCTTCACTCCACCAGAGGAATACGCTGCAGAGGCCGCCGCGTATCGCGCGGGCTTTGAGTCCGCCGCGCCCCACGCTGAAACGTTGCTCGAGCTCGGTGCCGGTGCTGGCCACAACGCCGTGCACCTAAAGCAGCGCTACCGCTGCACCCTGACAGATCTCTCTGAGCCCATGCTCGAGCTCAGCCGCGAGCTGAACCCCGAGTGCGAGCACCTGCAAGGGGACATGCGGAGTTTACGCTTGGGGCGCCTGTTCGACGTGGTCTTCGTCCACGACGCGGTGATGTACATGCTCAGCGAGGCGGACCTGGCAGCGGCAATCGCAACGGCCTTCGCTCACACCGCTCCCGGGGGAGCCGCCATCTTTGCGCCGGATTGCTTCAAAGAAAATTTCCGCGAGGAGACCGTGCACTGGGAGTCCGGGGACGCCGACCGTCAGCTGCGCTGCACTGAGTGGTCGTGGGACCCCGAAGCGAACGACGATTGGTTCGCTGTCGAGTACGCCGTGCTGCTGCGGGAGGCGGGTGAGGTGCAAATGCTCCATGATCGTCAGCGGAACGGGCTCTTCGCACGCGACGTGTGGCGGCGACTGCTTCAGGATGCCGGATACGTTTCCGAGCTCATTGACCGTCCGTTGGACGATGGTGAACTCGACCAGGTGTGGCTGTGTCGCCGACGGGCGTAGCCCAACCAACACTTGCGCGAGCGCCGCAAGCTCGGACAAGATCAGCCCCCCGCAACTCGCTTGCGGTAGCCACCAAAGCATTGGAGGGATGATGGCGAGAGCTCAAGAAGTCGAGACCTGGTTCGCGTCCTACGAGAATCCCATGAAGCCCGTGGTGCTCGCGCTGCGAGAGCTGATCCTCGCAGCAGACCCACGCATCGGTGAGTGCATCAAGTGGAAGTCGCCCACCTTCGAGTATCGCGGCAACCTCGCGAGCTTCAATCCGCGGAGCAAAGCCCACGCGAGCTTGATGTTTCACACCGGGGCCCAGATCCCCGGGACGTTCCCGAGCCTCGAGGGAACGGGAGAGATGGCGCGTTTCCTCAAGGTCGACTCCCTCGAAGCCATCGATGGTATCCGTGCGGAGCTAGAAGCCATCGTGCGCGCATGGTGCAACTCCCGAGACGGGGCCACCGATGCCGACGCGCCCGCGAAGAAGGCTCCCGCGAAGAAGACTCCAGCCAAGAAGGCCCCAGTCAAGAAGGCCCCAGCCAAGAAGGCCCCAGCCAAGAAGGCTCCGCCGAAGCAGGCTCCGCCGAAGAAGGCTCCGCCGAAGAAAGCTCCGCCGAAGAAAGCTCCGCCGAAGAAGGCCCCGCCGAAGGAGGCGCCCGGCAAGAAGCAAACGCCGGTGAAGGCGCCCGGCAAGAAGCAAGCGCCAATGAAGGCGCCCGGCAGGAAGCCGCGCCCCGCGAAGGTCGCCAAGGCGTCAGCCAAGCGCGCTTGAACTCA
>JBFXBK010000233.1:6598-13975 GCA_050183255.1 Polyangiaceae bacterium
AGGCGCCCGGCAAGAAGCAAACGCCGGTGAAGGCGCCCGGCAAGAAGCAAGCGCCAATGAAGGCGCCCGGCAGGAAGCCGCGCCCCGCGAAGGTCGCCAAGGCGTCAGCCAAGCGCGCTTGAACTCAGATCCGGCTCAGCTGCTCGTGCAGCCAGTCATCGCCCGCGAGGGGCACCACGCTGGAGTCGCCGGGCCAGGCGACGATCCCGACCGAAAGCGGACCACGGCTAAGCAGTAGGACCACCCGGGCGCGCTTCTCGCGCCGAACCAGCCTGCCTGCAACGTTCGCTTGTCCGCTGCTGCCGCGGATGATCTTCACGTCTTGCAGACTGGGGGAGAGCTTCGTCTGAACCAAGAGCTTCAAGCCTTGAATGCCGAACAGCGACTCCCCGACCCCGGGCACGTCAGCACCGGTCACGTCCTGAAGTACCTGCGAATCGCTCAGTTTCAGTTGCAGAGGTCCGTCGCCTTGAAGCGTCTTCCAATTGAAGCGGTAGCGAGTCGTGTCCAGGGTCACGCGAAACGGCTTGGTGCGTTTCCGGTTGAGGGTCATGCGAGCCCCTCGCAGATCGAAGCTCACGCGGGAGATCTGGAGTTCGCGAAACGGGGCGCGCGCACTGGCGGAGGCGGTCAGCCAAGCGTCACCGTTCAAGCTGAAGTCATCGGTCTCGAGGTGTACGTCCTCGGCTTGGAAGGATGCATCCCCGCGGATGCTGCCTCGTGCGTAGCGCGCGTGCACATCTCCCTCGGCGGCGCCCGCGAGGCGCCGAAACCCGTCCGGCAGTTCGAGCGGTAAGACCGAGAGCTTCGCCACGGATGCCTGCGCGAGGTGGAACGACGCCGAGGAGATCGTCAATTCGCCAGGCGGACCGTCCGCTTCGATCTCCACCTTGCAGGTGTCGGCGTGCCCGATCGGGGGACCCGTTTGGAGGCCGTGTTTTCGCACGTCGATATCCCGGTAGGTCCAGCTGGCGTGCTTGTGCTGCTGCTGACTGAAGGTCAGCATACTGGCTCCGGACGCACTCACGTTGCCCCGGCGCACACCAAGCGCCGGGCTCTGATAGTTGAAGCGGGAACCTGCGGCGAGGTCGTGGTTCCGCAGTCGCGCGTCGACGGACAACGTACCCTCTCCCCCAAACACGTCCCAATCTTTGCCGAGGTAGAGACCAAAGGGGGCGATGTCACTGACCTTTGCGGCAAGCTTGGTCGTGATGACAGCGCGCTTGCTCAGGCGTTGTCCCGCCTGATCGTCGACCTGGGTACGGGGCAGCGAAGCGAGCACCGTCCCTGCGAGGTCATGGGTCACCCGAGCCTCCCCAAGCCAGATCTCGCAGGCGTCGAGTTCGACTCGCGACTCGGACAGGCTGAGGTAGTCGAGAGGCTGAAGGTCGAAGGCGCCGTTGACTGCGAGCCTGCCACGCACCCGCGCGTCGTCGATCCAGAGCTCTTCGAAGATCACGGAGTCGATCCCCACGGCAACGCCCCATAGATCCTCTGCATGCGTCTGACCGACAGCAGGCTTCGGCGCGCTGAGCCGTGGCAGGCGCGCTTCGCGCTCGCGCGAACGATAGGCCTCAGTCAGCCGAATTTGCAGGCGCGCGCCTTCGGCGTTCAGGTGTTGCCCTTCGAAGCGCCGCCCCAGCAGCGCCATCAGGTCCACGTCTACTGTGCCGCGCGCTATCCGTAGGTCGAAGTGCGATGCTGAGTCGTGGATCTCGAGGTGCAAGTCTTGGAACACGACGCGCCCGGGCCAGGGGCTGTACGCGCGACCCAGTTCCACGCGCGCGTCGTCGGTGTTGCAGGCCACCAGCCACCCAATGCCGCCAGTGTTGAGCAACAACACGCTCAGGGTCATCACGCTCCAGTAGGCGCTGATGCAGAGCCCAGCTGCGCAGAGCAAGCCTCGGCCGACCGGATGTTGCCACAAGCGGGCTAGAGGAGAGCGCCGCAACGCGACATCGGACGGAGCCATGGGTACCGCTGAGCAGGATTCGTGCCGCGCGGAACTCCGCGTCCATTGGTCGAAGCGAGCGCGCGGGGCGGCGCGTCCTGCACCAGCGGCGGTGAGCGACGGGTCGAAATGCCCCGCCCTACGCCAGCTTCTTTGCGCGCTCCAAGAGCAACGCACGCTCACGCCCGTTGCGAGTCATGAACGCCGCACGCTCCAGCTCGGTTCGCGCCTCGTCGGTGCGACCGAGCTTGGCGAGCAAGTCTGCGCGTACCGCCGGGAGCAGATGGTAACGACTCAGCGAAGGTTCGCTCTGCAGCGCGTCTACCAGCTCGAGGCCGGCGGCGGGGCCAAACGCCATGGAGACGGCGACGGCGCGATTCAGCTCGACCACCGGGGAGGGGACCAGCGCGGCGAGTGCATCGTACAGCGCCACGATGCGCTCCCAGTCGGTGTCCTGGGGGCGCTTGGCGACCGCGTGGCAAGCGGCTATCCCGGCCTGTAGGGAGTAGGGGCCATATCCTGGCGGCAAAGCCTGCGCGCGCTGGAGCGCTGCAAGACCGCGCCGGATCAAGAGCTGATCCCAGCGCATGCGGTCCTGATCCAGGAGCAGGATGGGCTCGCCCTGGGCGTTCACCCGCGCTCGGCTACGCGAGGCCTGCAACTCCAGCAGTGCCACGAGACCGTGCACTTCCGATTCCGTGGGGCATAGCTCGGCGAGGGTTCGCCCGAGCCTTAGCGCTTCGTCGCACAGCTCCCCACGCAGCCAGTCGTCTCCGGAGGTGGCGGCGTAACCTTCGTTGAAGATCAGGTAAATCACCTCGAGCACCGAGTCGAGGCGCTGGGACAGCTCGGCTGCGGGGGGCAGCTCGAAGGGCACCTGGGCGGCGCCGAGGGTCTTCTTCGCGCGCACCAGCCGCTGCGCGAGGGTTGGCTCCGGCACCAAGTAGGCGCGTGCGATTTCTTCCGTGCTGAGACCCGTCACCAAGCGCAACGTGAGCGCCACGCGCGCGTCCGTGTTCAGCACTGGATGGCAGGTGATGAAGATCAGGCGCAGCACGTCGTCGCGCACCGGTTCGTCCAGATCGACCTCGGGCGCCGTCTCGTCCGACTCATGTTTGAGCTCGACGTGCTTCCGTGCCATCATTTCCGTGCGACGTAGCCCGTCGATGGCGCGGCGCTTGGCGGTGGTGGTGAGCCAGGCGCCAGGGTTCTCCGGGATGCCTTGTTCGGGCCAGCGCTCAAGCGCGATCAAGAGCGCTTCTTGAGCCAAATCTTCGGCTCTCGAGACGTCTCCCAGCATCCGCGCAAGGCCGCCGATCACGCGCGCAGACTCGATGCGCCAGATCGCTTCGACGGCCTTGTGGATGTCCTGAGTCATGTCGTGGGTGCGCTGAAGCCAGAATCCGTGACCACCTGCTGTACGTCCGCGGGGAAGTCTTCCATTTCCTGCACCTGGCGCACCTCGATCACCTCGTTTGCAGAGCCAGGGCAACGACGCGCCCACTCGATGGCCTCCGCCCGCGACTTGACCTGGAGCATCCAGTAGCCGCCGACCACTTCCTTGGACTCCGCGAAGGGGCCATCGGTGACTCGCGGCTTGCCGTCTTCGAAGCGTACTCGTGCGCCAGCGGAGGGCGGGTGCAACCCGTCGAGGGCCAGGAGCACCCCTGCTTCCTGCAGGGAGCGGTTGAACTTCATCATCTCGGCCACCCTGTCCGCGTCTGGCGCAGCGCCGGGGTCGGCCTTTTCGTATCCCTTGGGAATCATCAGCAACATGAATCGCATGGCGCTATCCTTTATGTCGTGGGTTCGGTGGCTCAGTTCTTGGCTATTTCCGCGCGCATACGTGCCTCTTGTTCGCGCAGTTCAGGCGTCATCTCGGAGAACTCTTCCATCTCGAACACCTGGCGGAGCTCGACCGAGCCTTCCTGACCGTCCGGGTTCGGGATGCGCTGTGCCCACTCGACCGCTTGATCCATCGAGTCGACCTTCCAGAGCCAGAAGCCCGCAATAGCTCCTTCGTCTCGGCGAAGGGCCCATCGATGACGCGCGAGCCAGCCTTGTTGAACAGCACGCGCTTGCCCTCGGAGCTCGGATGGATCCCTTCACCGGCCTGCATGATTCCGGCTTTCACGAGCTCTTCGTTGAAGGCGCCCATTTCCGTGAGCAACCGCTCGCTGGGCATCTCGCCCCGCTCCGAGGCTTCGTTCGCTTTGATGATGACCATGACTCGCATCGTTCTCTCCTCTTCGAACCCGAAGGCTCCGTGCCTCCCGCCGTTCTTGTACTGGCAACGAACGAGGGCGGGGGCGGATCGACAAGCCGACGGATCTTTTTTCGGCGTGCTTCGGCCGCGACGCATGGGACCCATGAATCTTGACTAATTTCATGCACTTGGGGGCATTGTCGTGAGTTCCTGAGCTCCGGTTTTTGGGGGGAGAGGTGCGCTGTGCCCCACCGCGCAGCGCCTGAAGTTGCCTTTTAAAAGAGAATGCATCATTCTCTTTTTGTGCCTCAACGTCCAAAGCCTGAGATGCGCGAGCGCCTGATTGCCGCGGCTCAGGCTGAGCTGGCGGCGCATGGCTACGCTGGCATGCGCCTGGGCGCGGTGGCGGAGCGCGCGGAGTCCTCGGTAGGCAACCTCTACAAGTACTTCCCTGGCAAGGCGGAGCTCTTCGCGGCCGCCATCCCTGGCGCCGTCGTGGAGGAGCTGCGCGCCCTACTGGAGGCGCGCGTGAGGGCGCTTGGCGCCGAGCGGGATGCCTACGCGCTGCCACCCGAACACCCTTACCTCGGGGCCGCCGCCGCGCTCCACGCATTCACCCTGCGTCACCGCGACGCGTTGCGCTTTCTCCTGATCCGTGCGGAAGGAAGCCCGTACGCCGAGTTTGTCACGAGCCTCAGCGAAGACCTTGGCAAGTGGGCGGTCGAGTACGCCCGCGAGGCATACCCCGCCTACGTCCACAGCGCGCTCCGTCAGCGCGCACTGGTGCGTATCTATCGTCACTACCTGTGGGCGCTCGGGGAGGTCCTCGAGACCGAGCCGTCGGCGCGGCGTCTGCGGGACGCCGTAGCGCTGCAAGCCCGCTATCACCTGAGCGGCCTCACTGGCTTCTTCACTACACCAACAGGGGGAGACCCATGACCCTAGGCATCACACGCTTGCCGTCGACGCGGCTGCTGGAGCGCTTGATCGCAACTCCAGATTTGGTTCGGGGGCTGCAGGCGCTTGCCCCCCGCGACTTCTCGGCCCTGATCCGGCGCATCGGCGTCGAAGACGCTGGCGAGCTGATCGCCGCGGCAACCGTTGAGCAGCTCACTCAGGCGTTCGACGAAGACTTGTTCATATCGGACGCGCCCGGTGAGCGCGAGCGCTTCGACACAGCACGCTTTGCGACGTGGCTCGAGGTGCTGCTCGAAGCTGGGGACACTGCTGCCGCAGAGCGCCTCAGCGCGCTGTCGGAGGACTTTCTCCTCCACGCGCTGCTTCAGGTGATGGTCGTACTCGACGACGATGCGCTGCGCGAGCGGATGGACGTCGGGGACGAGACCGCTGAGCAGGCCGACAAGGCCCTCGCGAGCGCGCTCAGTGAACAGCTCGATGGCTATCTGCTCCTCGGCCGAGGCGAGCCCGGATGGGATGCGTGGATCAGCGTGATCCTCGCCCTCGATCGCGAGGACCGCGGGTTCCTGGAGCGCATCTTGGATCGGGCCGTCGCGGCGTGTGGTGAATACCTGGATGACCTGGATGAGCTGTGCGAGGCCCTCTCCCAAGCCGAGTCCCTGGCTGAAGACGTCGAGGCGGAGCGCGAGGAGCGGCGGTCGGCTCAAGGCTACGTCGAGCCACGGGCCGCTGCCGCCTTCCTGAAGCTCGCGGCGCAGCCCCACGCGGGCCCGTTGGAAGACCTGGAGCGAGATGCGAACACGCGTGCCTACTTCAGGGACCTCGCGCGGGTACCCAGCGGCTCACTACAAAGACCAGCAATTGACCATCGTGTTGGCGCGACGGCAGAGTTGCCTCGAGGAAATGAGCCCGAGGGCGCGCCGCTAGAGGCGCTACTCGAAGGGTTCCGAGCGAGTGAGTCTGCGGGGGCCCCTGAACTGCCGAAAGACGGCCTCGCCGAACTACTACAGGGCGCGCTCGACGAGCTGCATCACGCTGAGCCGGCCAGAGCAGCGGCGTTCATGGAAGAGCTCGCATATCTAGCCAACGTCTTGCTGGCCGGTGCGCGCTCCGATGGTGGAACCATGGCGCCCACCGAGGCCGCGAATGCGGCGCTCTCGAGCGTGGTCCTCGGAGCGTTGCTCGAGTCGGGGCGCGCGGGGTGCGAGCTGCCTACCAAAGGCAAGCTAGGCGCCACCTTGGGCAAGTTCCACGCGGATATACTGTTCCGGCGCGCGAGCGCCGAACTCGCACGTCTTGGGCCGGGGCGCGGCGGGCAGCCCTTTTTGGCTGGAATGGACCAAGTCCCCGATGCCTTGCGCCAGCTGCGGAGCTAACGAGCGCGCGCTCGCCGACTTTTTCCTTGCGGCCGCCGTCGCGTCGGGCCTGACTCCGAACGCCCGATGGAGGAGAAGGAGCAAGACGTCGCGCACGAAGTGCTGCGCTCAATCCGCCAGATCGTGCGCCGGATCTCCGAGCACTCGAAGTTCCTATCGAGCGAGGCAGGGCTGACGGTGCCCCAGCTGATGTGTCTGAAGGCGATCGGCGAAATCGATGAAGCCGAGCGCGACGCGGAGATCACCGTCGCGATGGTGGGCAAGGCGGTGCAGCTGTCTGCAGCGACGGTCTCACGCATCGTGGACCGGCTCGTCATTGCAGGCCTAGTGGCACGCGAACGCCGCGCGGCAGACCGGCGAAAGGTCTGCCTTTCGCTGACGCCATCGGGCCTCGAGCGCTACCAGACGCTCCCGACCCCGCTGCAAGAGACTTTCGTGGAGCGCTTCGCGGCACTGCCGTCCAGTGAACGCAGCACGCTTCTCGCGTCGCTCAGGCGCATCAGCGCGTTGATGGACGCGACGGAGTTGGACGCCGCGCCAATGCTGATGCCCGATGAAGACATCAAGCAGTCGGGGCGAGGCGAGTAGCTCTGGTGTTGCTCTATTCCTTGCGGAAGCGAAAGATCCCCCAGCTGAGGTAGCCGAGTTCGCCGCCGTCGACCCAGCGCTTGAGTCCGGCTTGCATGCGCTCGATGTACTCCGGCGCGATCTTGCCTTTGAGCTGATCGGCGCGCAGCGTGGTCTCCTGCAGCACGCGACCGTAGTGCATCGATAGCTGTCGGGTGAGCTCCTCGAAGCCCAGCTCCTTGAGCCCATGCTGACTAGCCGCCGCGCGATAGAAGCGCGGCGAGCCGAGGCTCTGAAGGTGAATGCGATCGAGGATCGGCGGAAGGATGCCGGCTGGGCAGTTGTCGGACTGCAGCGGG
>JBFXBK010000234.1:0-13962 GCA_050183255.1 Polyangiaceae bacterium
AGCCAGGTTCTGGATGGCGATTGAACTCATCGCGCCCGCTGCCCAGGTCAGGTCGCTACCCCATGTCTTTTGAACCTCGTTTCCTTCCGCACCAACCAACTCACGGGTTTGCCGGACGCTCTCCAAGTTCCCCCAATCGAACCCGTTGCCGTCGAAGAGATACGCCAACGCCTGGTCCAGGGCCTCCTGCGCGCGCTTTGCCTCCTCCGGGGGAAGGCTCTCTCGAAGGTGTTTGCGCGTTGCCTTTTCTTGGTCGTTGCCATCGGCTGTGCGCATCATCTTCGCTCCCTTGATTGGCAAACGACGTGGACGAGGCGGAGGTGACTTCTTGCGCTTCTTCTTCTTCTTCTTTTCCTCTTCATCTGGGTCGCACTTGCCGTTCGAATCGGGTGCTGGGTCATTCGGACCAACGTCCAATCCATCCGGGTCGACGTAGCGCAACGGGTTGTTCAGCGAGAACGTGTACAGACCGTAGCGTCGCGGCTCCTCCGCAGAGATTTCCGGGAGGAATCGGAACAGTGGGTCTGCCTGGGTCCAAGTGAGGCTGAGCGGGTCGTAGTAGCGGTTGCCGTAGTAGCTGAGGCCGCTGATCTCGTCCCGGGGTTTGCCGTTGAAGCGCAGGTCGTAGGACTCCGCTTCGCTGCCTTCCGCGTAGAGCACCTCACCGAAAGCGCCGTAGCCGTAGCGGGCGTTGGGCTTGCCATCGGTGCCGACCACTGCGAGCAGGCTGCCGAGCACCCCATTGAACAGCATCTCGGAGTCCGCGGTGCTGGCGTTGGTGATGCGGGCGACGGGCATGGCCCCAAGACCCAGATCGGTGGTGGTGCGTTCGACGTTGCCAGCGGTGTCCAGGAACACCTCTGTGGCGCCGAAGCGGTGACGTAGCTCCGCAGGCTTGCCGGCACGAGCCGAGCGGTAGGTGAGCACGCGCGAGCCGCTGTGGTCGTACCAGTAGAGCTCGAACGAGCCATCTGCCGCGCGCATCTCTCGCAGTGCGTCGTCACCGTCGTAGCGGAACGTCTCGAAGCCCGCGTCGGTTTGCTTGCTCAGCAAGTTGCCTGAGTAGTCGTAACCGAAGCGCACCAGCTTTTCGCCGCTCGTCACATCAGTCAACGCGCGCACTGCAGCAGGATCCGCAGTCAGGTAGTCGTAGCTGACGTCGCGAGAAACGACATCTGCGCCGGCCAAGTCGCTGCTCACCTGAGCCCCGCGCACACGCCCCGAACCGAAGTAGTCGAAGGCTGCGCGATAGCTCTGGTCTCCCACGGTCTGGGCGGACTGGATCTGGTTCCGCTCGTCGTGAAGCAGTGCGATCTGACGTCCCTTTGCCAGGTCGGTGAACTGTTGCACGTTGCCCGTTTGATCGAAGCTGAGCGATTCACCCGCGATCACACCGACCGAACAGCTCGCGCCTTCGCACCAGCTACCCTGGATCTCGTGACGGGTCACGCGGCCGAGTGCATCTCGCTGGAAGGATTGTTCGACGTGCTCATAGGGTGTGGTGCGCTTCTGGATCAGTCCGGACGCGTTGCGCGTGTAGCCGGCGACCGCGAGCCAAGCCTGCGAAGCCTGATCGAACACCTCGAGGGAGCTCGGGCGACCGCGATCGTCGTACAGCGTGCGCGTGGTGGTTGGATGCTGCGGATCGTCGCCGTAGGTCTCGAGCACCGGCAGGCCCATCGCGTTGTATTCGCGAAGCTTCTGCGCCACGTGGTGGATGGTGTGACCTTCGGCGGTGACCTGGAAATCCTGCCGCTCGTCCACAATGCGTCCTTGGACGTCGTAGTCGTAGTCGACGGTTCCGTACGGTAGGGCTACCCGGGTCAAGCGACCAATGCCATTCGCGGCGGAGCTGTCGTCGTAGACGTAGAACGTCGGCTGCCCCGCCCCGTAGCGAGCGACTTCTGCTGGCGTGAGGCCGCGAGTCGCAGGCGTCGAGGACACCAAGCGATCCAAGGAGTCGTAGACCCACATCGACCAGTAGTTGGCGCCGAACAAGCCCTCGGGGTTGGGATGAATCGCCAACGTTCGGTTACCGTGGAGGTCGTACTGGTACTCCAGGCGAGTTCCGGCGCGCTCCACAGCGTGCCGCGTGCCGCCCACGTCGAACTCGATGTGAGTGGCGATGCCGTCCGCATCCAGGATGCTCACCATACGGTCCTGGGCGTCGTAGCCGTAGCTAGTTGTCGCTGGTTCCGCGTCGCCTTCAACGACCTGGATCAAGCGTCCGAAGGCGTCGTAGGTGAACTCCTTGGTGGGCGGTGTTTGGGTGTCCGTCGCGTCGACGCGCACCCGGGTCACCGGGCCGTCGTAGACGTAGCTCGTGCTGGCGCCCTCGGGCGTTTCCTCCCCCAAAACCCGGCCGACCCCGTCGAATTCACGGCGGTAGCTGACGGTTGCAGGCGCGCCTGCTGCCGTGGAGGGATTGGGAGCGTGGACTTCCCTGGCGTTGCCTGCCGCGTCGTACTCGATGCTGATGGTCGCGTTGCCGCTGCTCGAGGGTTGATCCTCGCGGATCACCCGGGACAAGCCATCGAGGTAGGTCGTGGTTTGAACCCAGGAACCTGCGGTTTGATCGAGCAAGGTGCGAGCCGTCACCGAGCGAGGCGCCGCATCCTGGTAGGTGTTCTGGGTGATCAGAACCTGCTGCCAGCCCGTCTCGGAGTCGAAGGTCTTCCACTGCTTGAGGGTGCGGCCGAAGCCGTCGATCTGCGTCGTCGACACGGGCGTGCCACCAACTTGCGGCGTTCCTTGTACCTCGAGCATCGCACCCGTGGCGAGATCCTGCTTGAAGCGGGTGACGTGACCGAGCTCGTTGGTGAGGGTCGCAACGTACGACTGAGTCGCGTCGTAGGCGTAGCTGACCGTGTGGAATGGGCTACCTGAATCGCGAAGCGCGACTTGAACTGGCCGGATCACGCTGGTCGCGTTTCCGTACGCATCCAGGACCCGTTCCGTGATCGCCTGGCGTGAGTCGCGAGACTCCTTGCTGCGAACCAGCAAGCCGAGGGTGTTGTAGTCGCTTTCCACTCGAGCTTGCAGGGTGCCCACCTCGTCGCCCACGCTGTTGGCCTCGGAGCTGGTCTCGACCTTGGGCAAGAGTTGGTACTTCAACGCGTCGTAGGTGAACTGGTACTGGGTGCTCGAGATGCGGTCTCCCGCAACGATTTGCAGGTCGTCAGCCGAGCGCACGCTACGAGATGGCACCGCGATCACGGCGCTCTCGAGCGGTACTCCCGCCTGGCCTGCTGTGCCCAACCCGGTCAACGTCGTCACATCTCGCACGACGTCGCGTTGCTCCTTGCAGGCGTCCGCTGAGGTTTCGCTCAGGCCTTGGATCCCCTGGCAGCGATACGTGCGAGTCTCGGTGCCGGACATCACGTCGAGGTCGGCGCCGAGTACGTTTGCTGGCTCGTACCCGTGCTCGCTCACCTCAAGCAGCTGTTCGGTTCCGTCGGGCAATACGTTGAGCTTCAGGCTGCGGTCGAGCAGGCCGCCGTCATTGAGGTCATAGCGATAGTCGCGCACGCTGTGAGTGCGCTGACCGCCGCCTGCAACGGGGCCAAACGTCTCGATGCGCTCGAAGCCCCAGAAGTGGTGCTTGCCGAAGCGATCGAAGCCGCTGGTCGGGTTCACGTAGCGATACTCGGTGACCAGCTCGGGCCCGCTCCCAGGATTCACGCTGCGCCGGCTCACGACCCACATGGGCGAGCTGGCGCGAGAACCTGGTGCACGCGTCACGACCCCCGGGTCGTTCATCGGCGCGTAGTCGAAGGCGACCGTCGCTCCAGTTCCGAGGTGGATCGTCTTGAGCACTTGCAGCGGACCCTGGCTGCTCTCGTGGAGCTTGCCGTTGAAGGCGCAGTTTTCGTATCCCTGGGGAGAGTCCTCGGACGGCGAGCAGTAGGCGTTCACGGTGGGCATCACGAGGTCGAGCAGTCCGTCGCCGTTGAAGTCGGCGGCGTCGGTTGCCGTGCGCCACCTCTCCTCGCCGTACAGTGTCGCGCCGATGAACGCACTGCGGTAGTTCTGGAGGGTGGTGGTGTCGTTCGAGCGAATCAGGCGGTCGCCCGTGTTGATGTAGGCGACCACCGGTGTGAACTCCGAGCCGACGAACGGGTTCATGACATGGGCCTTCGGCCGACTCGAGACGACCACGTCGGACAAGCCATCGTTGTCGAGGTCAAGGTCGCGAATCGTTTGGGCGCTGAAGCCTTGCCCAACTTCGTAGGCGTAGTTCGGCTTGGCGTTGATGCGAATCACCTCCGACAGCGTCTCGAGCTCGTCGGACAACACCGTCCCCGAACCGTCTTCGAAGCCGTTGCCGGTGTTGAAGTACACGCGCAGCTCGTCGCTGCCGTCGGAACGTGGTGCTGCGCTCACCATGTCGGGCAGACCGTCACCGTTGACGTCGAAGAGGCCTGTGCGCTGAGTCGTGATGTCGTGGCGATTCTCTGCGGTAACGGAGGTCAGCTGCCCGTGGACGTACCACTGCACTCGTTGCCGTGAGGCAAAGTCATTGGGTAGAGACCATGCCGTGCCATTGCCTGTGGGGGTGAGGCTCGTTGTCCCGAACTTGAATCCACCCGCGCCGTTGCCGTACCAGACTTGCCAATCGCGGAGGCCTAGGCTGTCTGGATCCGTTTCGTCGCCGACCGGCAGATACTCCGGTGGCTGATAGATCGCGTCAGGGTAAGAATCGCCGTCGAGATCCACGAACCCGCGCCAAGAAGATGCGTTCGCCAAGCCACCGCTGACGCCGCCGTTGAGTCCCAAGCTCTCCAGGGGGACGGGGGACTTGATGATGCGTGGCGGGTGCGCCGTGAAGTCGCCATCCACGTTGTCATAGACGTAGATTGGGTAGTAGCCGCAGTGCATGTCCGGGACGTGTCCGCAGTGGGGATCCGTGTAGCCGGTGCTTGGATGACTTGGTGGACTGTCGTAGGGCCTTGGCTCGGCCAAGTCAGCGACACCCTCAAAGCCTGTTCCGGTGTTGTCCGGTTGCGGCGGGTCGTACTGTGAGGCCTGGCTGCAGAAGCGGTTGTCGCATACGTTGTACGGGCCGTTGCAGCTCCCGGGAGGACACTGATCGAGCCCACCGGTGCCGCCACCACCGCCGTCACCAGCGAGCCCGCCTCCTCCACCGAGGCCTCCTCCGCCACCGAAGCCGCCGAAGCCGCCAACGCCGCCCGTCGGCACCAAGTTGGAAGTAGAGCCGCCTGAGCCGCTGCTGTTGCCCGTGTTGGTGCCGGTGGTCGTTCCACCGGTCGGGTCATTGCTCCCGCTTCCCCAAGCGTTCCATGCGGAATCAAGCGGGAAGACCAGTTGCTGATAGTAGTCCTGCAGGCAGGGAACAGCCACCCGTTGCCCATCCTTCACGATCGAGCAGGGCGGTGCGTTCGCCATCAAGCAGCTGCCATAGTTCTGATTGACGCCGCTGCCTGACTCCGTCGGGCGGAAGCCACCCTTCTGGTAGTCGAGCGCCGCCAGGAGTTCTGGCTTACCATCGCCATCCACGTCGACGAACCGATAGCCGAAGAAGTTGGTGGCCTGACCGCAGCTGAAGTCGCCGCGGTCCGTGGTGCGATGGGTCACCTGTCCTTGGAGACTGCAGCCTTCGAACTGCTTCAGATAGCCGGGATAATCGTAGGTCCCTGGCGTGCTGCCGTTGGCCCAGGGGACGATGGGCAGCTTCGCGGCGCCACCATCACAGTATTCGTTGGTCGCTCCCTGGGAGATCAGTTCGTCGACCTGGCCGTCACCATCCAGATCGAGGCGCGACACGTCCAGCGTTGGCCAACCACCCGCCTTCCCGGTGCTGTAGATGTTTCGCCCTGCGGAAACACCGTAGCTCGGGATCTGGGACTCCGTGACCCGTCCGCCGTTGAAATTGAGCTGCAGCGCGCCGTACTCGAACTCCACGGACGGCTTCGTGCTGGCGGTGCCATCCGGGGCATAGGCCGTCTCCGTGATCGACGAGAGCACACGCCGCGGCCCGTGTAGGGCGTCACAGCGCTCGGCGTCCGCATCGTAGTTGAGCTTGTACAGGTGGCGGGTCTTGTAGCCAGCGCTCGCGCTCTCACGAGTATAGACGCGGATCTGCTTCAGCTTCTTGGCGCCCTCGTAGCGGCGGATGCCGGTGCGGTAGTTGAACTGTGCACCAACAGGTACCGAGCTGCCGGGGCAGGTATTGAGGCCGGATTCATAGTCGAAGCCAATGATCGTGTAGTCGATACTGCCAGGCACATTTTCGTTGAGCCCGTACGTGATCATCGCCAGCTGGATGTCGATTACGGTGTTCGTCGTCGAGCCGTTGCGCGCGGTGCCGTACACCTTGTTGTAACTGTAGCGAATCGCGTTGCCTGCGGCGTCGACTTCCTTGGTCACGAACCAGCGACCCTTGCCGCCATACCGAGTGTCGCCGCGTACGCCCTCTGTACGTTCGTCGCGGTTGCCGAGGTTGCCGTAATACACCACGCGGCCTGACGGGTGACGCGCGATCCAGTATCCGGCTTCGCTGCCATCGTTCATGTATTCATAGCGAACGTAGGACTCGTCGCCTTCGGCGCGGTAGCTGCGGGCGGCGGGCTTCGCCGGCTCCACGACGGGGATCAGCCGCCGTCCATTGATCACGTATTGCTCGCCCTGGGCTCGTCCCTGGCTGGTGTCCAGGCTGATGGTATCAACCGGGAGCGTCCAGCCCGCAGCGACGCCACCGCGAGTTGGATTCCGTGAGGAATAGCTCAGGGAAACACTTGGCTGCATGCCGTTGCGCCCCGCGGGCAGGCTCAACGGGTAGCTGAACTTGGCTTCGCCATCGTCAGAGACACTGTCTCCTTCCTCGGAGGTTGGTGAAGCGCCACTCGAGTACGTGGCTGTTGGAGTGCTCGTAGAGAACACGGCGCCGGGTGCGGCGTGTCCGGAAACGGCGATCGACACTGCGCCCAAGCTGGCCATGCCGACGCGAAACGCACGTTGGTCATAGAGTCTTCGGAGGGATTTCATTGACAATTCTCTGCTTGATTCAGGGTTTCGGATTCGGTGACGCACTTCGCGTACGTCTCGCTAGCAGCGCAGCGCTTGCGGCTCACGGGGAGGAGAGCCGTGCGCGCTGTCATTGCCGCGCGGTTACGAACCGCTGCGTTGTCGCGCAGCGAGGGGTGATTGGTGGCCTGGTCGACCTTCAAGGTGACCAGGCGGTCCAGGGCGGCGTCGCACGACGCTTCGGGTTCGGCCTTGCAGCCGAGCGAAGTTCCCGCAGCGAAGACAAAGCACAGCCACCGCGCTCGCAGTGCGCGAGCACACACAGGGGGTAGGGGCATGCCGCGCCACTGTGCAGGGGGCGTGCCAGTATCTCCTCGCGGATCCAACGGGTCGCTATTGGATCGGCCGCGTGGTCGCTACTCCGACTGGTTGCAGTGCAACGATGCAGCCGCCGTTGCGCTGCTCACGTTTCGGCGTACGACGACGCTCTAGTCGCGTTTCTGAGCGTAGAACGCGAGTACGGGCGCGCCCCGAGCCGCCTACTGATACTCGTTCGGGGTGATGCCGAAGCGGCGGATCCAGCGCTGGATTTGCTGGCGAGCCTTGGCCATGTCGCGCGCGACCTGGCTGACGTTTCCGCCGCAAGCGCTCAGGCGACCCACGAGCTCTCGCCGTAGCTCCGCGTCCTCTGACGACAGGGCGGCGCCAGGCGGAAAGCTGCTGCGCCTGATCTCCGCGCTCCGCCACGAGGGAGCGGCGGCTTCTGCGATGGCTGGTGGGATGTCGTCGAGCTTGATCGCGCCGCCTTCGGCGAGCACACACGCCGTCGCCAGGCACTGCTGAAGCTCACGCACGTTGAGGGGCCAGTCGTAGCGGAGCAACGCCCTCGCGACCTCGGGCTTCAGGCTCTCAACAGGAGTCGACAGCCCCTCCACCAGGCGCCCAATGATCAGGCCGAGATCTTCGCGACGCTCCCGCAGGGGTGGCAAGGAGTGCACGAAGCCCGCGAGGCGCGCGAACAGATCCCGACGGAAGCGGTCAGACTCCATCAGCGCCTCTAGGGGCTGATGGGTCGCAGAGACGATGCGAACGTCCACCTTCACGGGTCTCGCGGAGCCCACGGGTACGACTTCGCCTTCTTGAATCACGCGGAGCAGCGCCGCTTGGGAAGCCGCGGGTAGGTCACCGACCTCATCAAGAAATAGGGTCCCCTGATTGGCGCTGCGGACGAAGCCGAGCTCGTCACGAATTGCTCCGCTGAACGAGCCCTTCTGATGTCCGAAGAGCTGCGACTCGAGCAGGCTGTCCGGGATTGCCCCACAGTTGACCGCGATGAAGGGACCTGGGCGCTTGGAGAGCACGTGAATCGCCCTCGCCAGGACCTCCTTACCTGTCCCCGTTTCTCCTCGAAGCAGAATCGCAACCGGCGAAGCCGCGATTCGCATCAAGCGCGCCAGGTTCGCGAAGTGTGGGCCTTGGAGCGTCTCTAGGCCAGGCTCTGTGCTGAGGTCAGACGCTGACTGGTCGTCGGGGCGACCGCCCACGGTTGCTGCCTCAAGGAAATAGAAGAAGCTGTACCCAAGCTCGAGTAGGTCACCGTCATTCAACGGGCAGCGTGACGCTTTGCGACCGTTGATGCTGCTCCCGTTGGTGGAACCTGCGTCTTCAAACCACCAGCTGCCATCGACCAGCTCGAGCCGCGCGTGGTTCGTGGACAGGCGCACGTCGGGGAAGCCGAGTCGCAGGGTGGTGCCCTGGCGAGTGATCCGTCGTTCGGTGGAGCGCCCTATCTCCACGCGGTTGATTCCGCGCAGCGAGTGCCTGGAGGAACCCGCCCGCAGCTGGCTGCAAGTGAGGACCGCGATCAGCTCTGGACCAACCGGGGTCGCTGAGTCGTTGCGGTCCGTGGGCTTTGTCTGGTGAGTTTCTTCGGTGCGAGCCATGGCGTGGCGATCCTTGTACGCGGAGGTCTGCTCCAGATGGTGCTCGCATGTCACGATTCCCTGGCTGATGCACGCTTGCCGCGGAAAGCCTGGAATTCTATGGTATGCGTCCAGGCTGGCTCGCAAATCTAGCGCCGCCGAGCGCTGCGATTGCCAGCGCGATCCCGCTCAGAATCAGCGTTCCCGCCGCGGCAAGCCGCAGGGAAATAGGCTCCCTCAGCAGGCGCGCCCCGAGCGCCGCAGTCAGCACCGGGCGCTGATAGCTGCACCACTGAAGCTTGAGTCGCCAACAGGCTCCTCCGGGCGGCGTACCACAGCACGTCGCCGCCAGCCGAGGCTACGCCCCCAGAGAGCGCCGCAACGAATGGATCCCCCAGGAAACGCCCGCGAGCGTAGCGTACCCGAAATCGCCCGCCTAGAGCGGTGGAGTACCCGCGCTTCTGTGGCCCCTAGCGCGCACCACAGGCGCCTGGTCTCAGTTGCATGCAACTCCGGTTGGTGAGTGGCGCCACTTTCACCTCACCCGTGAAATCGCGGAAACCGCCGTGGTGTATGCGGCACACGCCTTGCTTTGGGCAAGGCATGGATCCCCTGGAGGCGGCCGTTGGGCAAGCTCGGCAGCGGCATGTGTTGATCATCGGAGGTGCGGCGGGCGTCGCCTTTGCCGTGTTGCGAGGGTTGGCGTGGATGATGCCTGACGGCGCAACCGCTCCGTGGGCGCTGTGTGCCCTCGCGCTGTCCGTATTTGCTCCGGCGTACGTCACGTTCTCCGCTGAGCTGGATCGCAACCCGTTGGAAGTAACGGAGCCAAACAAGCCGAGCGAAGCGCTCCGAATGGCAGTTGCCGCTTGCATAGCCTTGGCGTGGGGGCAGGCGCTGCTTCAACACGCGATGCAGGGTGATCCGCCTTTGTGGCTCAAGCTGATGCAGCGTCAGCTGGTGCCATGGAACATCGCGATCTTGATCGCTGTAGTCGCCTTCACAAGTCGAGCCGCCGCGCTGCTGCGCGTCTTCGGGTTGGCGGCGGGGGGCGTGGCTTGCCTGAGTGTGATGGTCGATGGTTCCCTGCACAAGCAACTCGAGGGCGTCGCGGTCGGTCTCGGAATCTTCTGGGTTGCGGCAGTGGGAATCGCCATGTGCTTGTTCAAAACCGCAAAGCCGCCGGCGGTCGATGATGGACTCGAGCGTTGAAGCCCGCGTTTCCGTGTCGCGTATTGCCATGCGGAACTACCGAGCTTGACCGTGGGAATGGGACAGGGGGAATCAAACGGCGGTTCGGCGTGGCTTTCCGCTGCGAGACCCTGTACTTTCTCGGGGTCGGTTCATCGCCGTTTCAAGCGGAGGGGTTATGCGTAGAGTTGCTGGACTCGGGACATGTTTGGTTTTGTTGGCTCTGCTCGCGTGCAAGGACAAGCAGGAGCCGCCTCCGGCGACGACGCCTGCGGCAGCACCCGGGCCGGGAACGACCGGCGCGGCAGCCGTAGGCGGAACATACACGATCAGTTCTGCCAGCAATCCCGGGGGTGAGGGGGGCTACGAGGGCAGCGTCGCCATCACTCAGAGCGGCGCCGTATACAAGCTCACGTGGTCGATCTCCGACGGCTCCCAGTACAAGGGCGTGGGCTTGATGGAGGGCAACGTGCTCGGCGTTGGCTGGGGCATGGCGGCTGAGTTCGGGGTTGCCGTCTACAAGGTCGAAGGCGGCAAGCTCACCGGGCGCTGGACGACGGCCGCTGACTCCGGCGCTGGCACCGAGACATTGGACGGTCCAGCGGGGCTCAACGGCAGCTACAAGATCACCGCTGGGACCAACGCCAGTGATGGCAAGCCCTACACCGGCGACGTAACCATCAAGCCCAACGGCGCCACCTATAGCGTGACTTGGAAGCTCACCGACCGCACCTTCAGCGGTGTCGGCATGCTTGATGGCTCAACCTTCGTGGTCGGTTGGGGAGAAGCAGGCAAGGGCGCTGGCGCCGTGCTGTATCACGTGTCCGGAAGCAAGCTGGATGGCAAGTGGGCACAACCCGCGGGTAGCGCCCTGGGCACTGAGGTGCTGTCGAAGAAGTAGATCGTCGAGTTGGTCAGTACCCCGAACCTTTCGCTCGATCGCGCCGCCATTGCGGCCCGCCCATTGCTCGAGCAGTTGATGCAGCTCTACTGCTACGACTGGAGCGAGCTGGTCGGGCTCGACGTGGCAGAGGACGGCCGCTACGCCGGTGTGGGTCTCGATCCGTACTGGCGAGACGATACGCACCACCCGTTCGTCTTGCGTGTCGATGGTCACCCCGCTGGCTTCGCGCTGGTGCAAAGCCAGAGCCGCCTGACCGGTGAAGTCGGCGTCTACGACATGGCGGAGTTCTTCGTGTTGCGCCGCTATCGCCGCCAAGGCGTGGGCTACGCCGCAGCCTGCGCCGTGTTCGACACCTTCCGTGGCCCGTGGGAGGTGCGTCAGCGATCGGAGAACGTCGACGCCACGCGCTTCTGGCGCACGATCATCGATCGCTACACCAGCGGCGCGTACACCGAGGTGCGCCACGACGAGCCCGGGTGGAGCGGCGTGGTCCAGCGCTTCTCGAACGCCTGAAAAAGAGAAGCCGCGCGTTCGCGCGGCTAAGGGTGGGTCATGAAGGACTTGAAACCGAGGGAATCTGCGCGAGCTTCGCTCGCGACACTTCGCGTCGCCAGTTCTCGCACCGCGCGTGCCCGCCCAACGGAGTGGGGGCGTGCCCGCGCTCCGCGTAGCTCCGGCTGTGCGCCGCTTCGTCCTCTCGATCCCGCGCCGGCCAAGGCCGTCGCGTCGAGGTCAGAGAGTCCTGAATCAGAGGCGATGAGATCTTCTCATCGCAATAGTGGGTCATGAAGGACTTGAAACCGAGGCAGTCTGCCCGAGCTACGCTCGGGCTGCCGAGGTCAGAGAGTCCTGAATCTCTGGTGACGCTGAACAGCGTTACAATAGTGGGTCATGAAGGACTTGAACCAACCCTCCGTCAGGATCACCTTGGCCGATCCGGGATCCTCTCCCCGATCCGCCGACTGGCCCTGGCGCTGGTCGCCGTGATCGCTGGATCTGCCTGGCCGATCTCCGTCCGATCACTTGACCCGGCCTATGACACGCGGGCTCACCCGCAGATGCAGGCGTAGACGCGCACCCATGTGTGGACACCTGGGGGGTCAGATGCACTCCCCGTCCAGCGTGCTGTCCTTGGAGCGGGGCCGCGCCTTGCAGTGCCCTTCTTCTTTGCAGATCTGGGAGTTTGTGCAGTCGGCATCCCGAGTCACTCGACACTCGAAATCCTGGAGTGTGCATTCTCCCAGGCGCTTGCAACGCGTCGACTGGTGGCAGTCGGCGTCGCCTCCAACGCTACACGAAGCTCCGGGCTTCGTGTACGTGCACTCCCCGTGGTCTCGGCAGCGAGCCGTCTTCGCGCAGTCCGAGCTGCTAATCAGCTCGCACTTGCCCGCCTTGGGGGTGCAGAGCCCGAGGCTGTTGCAGAACTCACTCTCGAGGCAGTCCTTGGGTGTTGCCGCGAGGCAATTTCCGTCGACGACCGAGCACTTGCCAAGCTGCCGACAGAACTCGGTCTTTTGGCAGTGTGCGGCCTCGGTTGCCACGCACGCGCCTTCGCGCAGACTGCAGTGCCCCAGAGTGCGACAGGCTTCGCTCTCGGCGCAGTGTGAAGGCAGGGTCGGGCCGCATCCGTCAGCCACTTTGCCGCAGTCGCCGCTCTTCGCGCACGCTAGGAGCGCCTTGCAGCCTTCGTCCGAGGTGACGCATTGACCGTTCAGGTTAGCGCAGCGCCCCTGCGTTGCGCACTGAGTGGAAGCTTGGCAGGTTTGACAGCGGGTGCCGTCGCACGTCAGCGCGACCTTGCAGTCATCTTCGCTGTCGCAAGGACCACCGGCGTTTCTGCCGCATCCAGCGACCCACAGGGCGGCTCCAAGGAGTCTCCAGGACGCGGTGTATCGCATGTCAGAGTCTAGTCTCGCTCTCCGTCGAGCACGGAGAACGTTTGGAGTGCTCACGAAAGTCGGCCCGGGCATTTTCACTGCCCGGGCCTTCTTCGCCCCCAATTGTACCCGCCGTCGTCGTCGAAGAGGTACCTCAACGCCTGGTCCAGGGCCGCGATCGCCGCAGCCCTCGCCGTGGCGGTGAAGAGGAGCGAGAGCATGGCTGGCGGGCCTTGTCGCGCTGGGCGCGAGACGGGACGCGCTGGTGGCCTTTGGCTGCGGCTGGGGAGCACAGAGCGGCCGCCGACGGACTGAGCAACTCGTGCAGCAACTGGCCGCGCGCAACGCGCTGCCCGCCGGGGAGCTTACCCGTTTGGCGTGCGACGGAGTTCTGCGGGGTTGATGCGGGAATCGGTCCTCAGGCGCCACGGAGGCGCCCGAAAGGAGCAAACGACATGACCGATTCGCTTGGCCTAAGAGACCAGGCCGAGGCCATCGCTCAGTTCCGAGCGCAGGTCATCGGCCCACTCCGCACCTTCGATTCCCACGGTGAGCTCGCTGCTGCGATCCGAGAGCTCGCCCCTGAGCCCGTGCGTCCACCGGGCGCGGAGGTGAGCCGCTCCTTCGCCGCGTCCACGCTCGAGCGCTGGTACTACACTCATCGCCAGATGGCCTGGACGGCTGTCGCGGAGAGCCGACTTCGGCCGAGAGTTCCCAAATGACCAACGGCCAAGTTGGTCGTCAACTTGGCCGCTGAGTTGTGGGTCATGAAGGACTTGAAACCGAGGGAACCTGCGCGAGCTTCGCTCGCGACACTTCGCGTCGCCAGTTCTCGCACCGCGCGTGCCCGCCCAACGGAGTGGGGGCGTGCCCGCGCTCCGCGTTGCTCCGGCTGTGCGCCGCTTCGTCCTCTCGATCCCGCGCCGGCCAAGGCCGTCGCGTCGAGGTCAGAGAGTCCTGAATCTCTGGTGGTGATTCATCACCACAATAGTGGGTCATGAAGGACTTGAAACCGAGGCAGTCTGCCCGAGCTACGCTCGGGCTGCCGAGGTCAGAGAGTCCTGAATCTCTGGTGACGCTGAAC
>JBFXBK010000235.1:0-13928 GCA_050183255.1 Polyangiaceae bacterium
ATCAGACACAGCCGCACCAACGAGAAAGCTCTCGAGAGAGGCGACCGCGTAGCGGTGCACTGTCACGCCGGGCTCGGCAGAACCGGCACGATGTTAGCGGCTTTCCTCATCTATCGCGGCGAAACCGCCGAAGCCGCGATCACACGGGTACGAGAAGTCAGGCCCAGTTACATCCAGTCCCAGGCCCAGCTCGACTTCCTAAAGCGCTTCGCAGAAGACTGTCGGTAGTCCTACTCGGCAGCTTCGGCTTCTACGAACTGCTGCGCCCGTCGTTCGACTTGAGCCATGCGCACGAGCCAGCGCGAACCGATCAGTAGCCACAAGAGCACGCTGCCTCCGGCAAGGTGAAAGACGGCTCGATACGCTGTGCCTGCCGCGAGGCTCGACTTGAGGATCGCGCAGGTAATCCCGGCGACCGCTGGGCCGAGCAGCATCCCGAACGCACCGGCCGCGTTGACCCAAGCCATCGCACTCGCGCGAGCCTCTTCCCGAGCCTGCGCCGCGTAGTTCAGGGTGGTAGCGAAGAGCAGGGCCGATGATATCCCTGCGGCAAACATCAGGACTGGCAACCACGCCGGAGCGACGTGGCCCAACCCATTCAGCACTGCTCCGTACACCACACCGCCCGTCAGCAACAAGGACGCCGGCGGCACTCGCTCGGCGAGCCGCGCCGCCGGATACATGAAGACGGCGAAACTCAGCGTGAGCGCGCTGAACAGCAGTCCAATGTGTGAGTCCCCGAGTCCGTGAATACGATGTGCGAACAACGAGAATGTCACCACGATGCAGCCCACGGTGAAGCGCCCAACGAAGGCGGCGCCAACCGGCACCATCAGCTCCCGCTGCCGCAGCAAGGCGCGCAGCTCCAGGCCCTCTTTCGCGCGTTCCAACCGCGCGGCGGCTGATGTGCGGCCCGCACACCCGGCGATGCCCAGCGCAAGTACCCCGCCTGCCCACAGAGGCGCGCGGCTATCCAAGGCGATCAGTAGGGAGCCCAGGGTGTTGCCGAGCGCGATCGCAAAGATGATCGCCGCGCCCGCCAATCCCATGACACGTCCGCGACCCGCCTGACGCCCAAGCCCCGCCATCTCCGCCAACAGGACGGTGGCGGCACCCACATGCGCCGCTCCCTCCACACAGCGCAGCGCCAACGCCGCGTGAGTCGATATCCGACAGCTGATCGCCAGCAGCAGGACGCCATCCGCCATGGCCAAGATGGTCAGGATGCGACGCGAGTCACGACCCTTGTCCAGCAGGCGCCCGACGATCGGCGCCGCGACCGCGGCGCCCAACATGTTGAGCGCGCTGAAGGCGTGCATCGCGCCTTCATTTCCGCCATGAAATGTGGCGAACAGCGGTCGAATCGCCGGTATCACCAGCGTGGCAGGCAACATCTGAAAGAAGATGATGACTGCCAGCGCTCGAGCCCGACGGGGCATGGGGTAAGAACCAGTCGCTGTTCGCGGATCCACGAGAGTTGCTCGAGCAAGCCCCGTGCCGCGCACGCGGCGCAGTCCTGATAGACTCGCCGCTGATGCGTCGCTGGTGCTGGGCCCTATTCGCGACGAGTGTCGCTTGCAGCCCACCGCCGGAGCGAACCTCCCCCCAGGCCTCAGCCAACCGCGCCAGCGCCTCGGGTAGCTCGAGCACCCTCCGTCCTTCGCCCGGCCGCGCCCGGGGAACAGCCGCGCTCACACGCAATGCAGACTGCGAGGCATGCCACCCAAAACAAGCTGCGGCTTGGAGAGCCTCGAGGCACCGTCAGTCGGCGTCCAACACCGCCTACCAAACGGCGTTCGCCGCGGAGCCGAGCCGCTTTTGTCGGGCGTGCCACGCGCCGGAGTCTGACGCCGACAGCCCCTCACCCCCAACCTACAGACCAGCTGGGTGTGGGCTGTGTGACGTGCCACGAGCTGGAACTCGGCGTTGTCCTGGCAGCCGGAGAGCAAGTGGAAATCCAGCCCGCGACACGCGATGTGCCCCATCGCATCCAGCGGACTAGGGACTTCTCCGGCGCCGGGGCTTGCGCAAGTTGCCACGAGTTTCCGTTCCCTGGGGCAACGACAGGTCCATCAGCCATAGGTGCAGCATCGTTGATGCAGTCGACTCTGACGGAGCACGCCGCAAGCCGAGCCAAGGACCGAGCCTGCGCAGCGTGCCACATGCCGCTCAGCGCTGGACTGCGAGATCACCGCTTCGACCAGGTGCGCGACCCAGCTTGGCTGCGCAAGAAGCTGGAGGTGGAAGCAAGGAGTACCGCTTGGCGTTCCCTGGAGATTGAGCTCAGGCAAACCAACCCGGCGCACGCTTTCCCGACGGGTGATCTATTTCGGCGACTCGAGGTCGGCGCTGAGTTGATCGACGAGCACGGCAGCGTGGTGATGCGGGACGTAGCTTACATGCGTCGCGAGTTCCGCCCGCCCTCCAGCGGTGTGGGGCGTGAACAGGTCGCGGACGAGCGGCTGTTCAATGACCCCAGAACGCTCGAGCTCGACGTCGCGTGTGATCCAAGTCGCCGTGGGCGCTTGCGTTGGTGGGTGAGCCTCCAGCGTGTCACGTTCGAGGGCGACGCGGATCGCACCCGCACGGAAATAGACTCAGAGTCCCGAATCGCAGAAGGGAAGATCGAGTGCAATGTGGAGAACTAGGATGCAGCATCGCCGCTCGTGGCTCGCGTTGGGTCTGACGCTCGTCGCTTGCTCACGCACGCCCGGTCCAGCGCCAGAGCCGGATCACGAGCCGCAGCCGGAGCCGAGCGCCAGCGCAACGCTACCAGCTCCAAGCTCGAGTGCCACAGACGCGCGGCAGCCGCCCGCAACCTACGCGCTCACTCCGCGCCACGCGGAGCAGCTCCGCGAGGGCATCGAGGTCTACCAGGGCGAGAACACTGTCTTCATTGGGATGGGCGCGCGGCTCGGCAAGCTCAGCGAAGACGGCTTCGAGTGGCTTCGCTATATCCCCAAGGATTCGGGTTTCGGCCCCAACGAGATCACTGGAGCGGGTGGTCGCTACCCGGATCTGTACTACGTCACTTATCAGTCGCCGATCGCGCGTGCGCCCACGCCAACCTTTCTACCTTTACCCAAAGGCGCGCCTTCGGTGTTCAGCCCCGGCGGGGGTGCTGGATTCATGCTGGGGGTCGCGCGCCTCCAAGACACCCTACTCGTCGCGGGCTACTCCAACACCGTCGGTCGCATCCTCGTCAGCGCTGGCGGCAAGCCCCTCGTTCGCAAACAGAAGCTCCCGCAGGACGCTGGCTGCAAGGGCGATGAGCTGACGCCAGCGAGCAGCGGCGCTGGACGCCACGCTGTGGAGACGAACGCGCTCGGCGCGACTCCCCACGGAACGCTCGTGAGCCTCGGGGTCCTGTGTAACAAGCGAAACCCAACCCTCGAGGTGTGGGAAGTGGGTCAAAGCGAATCGAAGTTCGTGGACGTCCCCTGGCGCGGCGACGTGAACTACACGCAAGCCTTTCCGGCAACGGACGACGCGCTCTGGTTCGTGGACACCAAGGGCAAGCGCATCCTGCGCTACGACTCCGGCTAGCTGAGTGATGTGCCAGCGCCCAAAGACATTCGCAGCGCCATCGCGGAAAACGGTGTCTTGTATCTGCTCGGACGGAGCGCGATCTACGCGCTGACGAGCAGCCCATCCGCAACCCCAGTGCCAATCGTCGAGCTGCCATGGCCAACGCGCCTCCAAGGCTTGGCCCACCTCGGGAAGACTTTCTGGGTCGCTAAGGAGGGGCACTTGTACGAGCTCACACCCAGCGAGCCGACTCGCATCGACGCGGGCTGCAAGCACCCGTTCGTGTACCTCTACTCAGTCACAGCGGACGCGCCCAAGACATACAGCTTTCCCAAGACGCGCGGCGTGTTGCGCAAGTTCGAGGCGCCCGAAGCGATCAAGCTTCAAGAGTTCGAAGCCGCCGGGCGCAACGTGGGGATCGCGGTGGCAGACCGCGCAACTGCCGAGCGGCTGATGGAGTATCTGCGCAAGAGCATGCCGAAGGAAGAGCCTGAGCTGATCTGCTACTCGCCGCCAGATCCCCGCGAAGTCGATCTGACATCAGGCAAAACCATTCCCCCAGGGCAATGACTCGGGCGCCAAGCAGCCAGCGGCAAGCAGCCCAGCACCGAACGCTAGCTGAACAGCGCGCGGTACAACCGTCGCTGGTATCGCAGTTCATCACCCTCGAGCTCGCGCCCCACATCAGCGAGCCTCTGCTGCTCGAAGCACAAGCAGCGCAGCAGCACGTCGTGAGCCTCGGGTACCTCAGCATACCGATCGTAGTAGGCACGCGCGGAAGCCGCGAGCCTGACTTGCTCTTCAACCGCCCCCTCCACCGGCAGCAACCGCTTCGCTCGCGCAGCGAACGACGCGATCTCCGTTGACGAAACGGGCAGCTCCTCGTCCAGGAAGCCTCGCGGCGTGTCGAGCGTGACGACCTCAACCACCATTCGGCCCGCAAACTGCCGGTAACCAATCCGACGGGTGAACCGCGCGATCAGCCGCAGCCCCGCGCAGAGCTCCTGCTCAGCCTCCTGCTTGGACCGAAACTTCTCGGGCCGCCCTGAGAGACTCCACTTCGCGTCCGTCGTCAACAAGACACCAAAGCGATGCACCGCTGGCCCGAGCTTCGACAGATCCTGAGTCAAGCGTTCGGCGCGCTCGCCGTAGCTCTGCCCCTGAGCAAGCTTTGCCTCGCGGATCTCGACACCAAACGCTGGCGCCGAGCCGATGCTGAGGCTCAAGCGGTCGCCACCCTTCACCAAACCACGCGGAACCAACAGCATATCCAGCCGACGCTCATCGACCAAACAGGTCCAGTCGAAGGGCTCGAGCGCGGAGTCCAGCTGAAACGCCAGCTCCAGGGCCAACCAACTCTCGATATTCCCCTTGGAAAGGTGATGCGCGAACGCGCTCTGCGCCGTGGCGAGTGCGAGCGACTCCAGCAACAAGCGCACCGCCTGGCGGCCTTGCAGCGGGACGAGGGGATCCATCGTAGGAATTGAAGTTTTTCGACTCTCCAGTGTCAATCGCCCCTGACGATGCAAGCGTCGAATAGAACATAGAAAAAAACCCGGCGATGGCACCGAGGGACACAAGTCGGACAGCGAAACGTGGCGCTTTTGCAGCAGCACGTGTCGAGCTAGTCGCGCAACGCCCTGCAGCGCAGCTCGGCTTCCCGCACCTCGCCGGACAACGTCAGGTAGAGGCGGCCATCGTTGCGCACCAGTTCAAAGCTGAGGGCGCGCTCGTCGCGTTGTTCCAGCCAGCCAATGAAGTCAGTCGGAAACTCCCAGACCTTGATTGATTCCTCACGGAACACCTCCTGCTTCTCGAGCTGACGCTTGAGGTGTGTCAACGGATCGTCAGTGTACAGCTCCACTCTGTCACACGACTTCGACGCCTTGTGCAGACGTTCCGCAGACGGCGCCCCAACGTCGATCCAGGCCAGGCGGCGCCCCGTCAGATCCGTAATCGCGACGGGTGGCTCCGAAGTATCGGAGAGACCGCCCTTCGAGAACGCGATGCCTTCCTCGTAAGCCAGGCAATACGCGAAGGTGCGAAGCCAGAGGTAGCGCACTGACTCCGACGGATGCCGCGCCAGGCGCAGCTCGAGCTGTTCGTACACACCACGCTCGACGTCGGAGAGCGTGACGTCCCAGCGGTAGATAGTCGCAGTCAGGGCCACGGCCGAGTCTATGCACGAGCCGAATCGACGATTCAATCCGGCCAGAGGCGGCGCAGCTCCCGCACGCCGCGTCCGGTCTTCCTCCGCAGCAAATTGCGCAGAGTCACGCCGTCGAGGTAGCCAACTTCACGCGCGATGTCGTCCACGCTGGCGTCCGTGGTGCGCAGCCGGTGAATGGCCTGCTCGACCCGCAGATCCTGGACGAAGCCGAGCGGGCTCCGCCCGAGCACTCGCTGCGTCCGCCGGGCCAAGGTCCGTGGACTGGTCCCGATCGCCCTTGCGGCATCTTCCACGGAGAGCTGCTCTGTGATGTGGCCGCGCGCCCAGCGCTCGAAGGCCTCCACCAGTGGATCGGCGTGGGCGAGCTGATCGGGAATGGCGTGAAGCGCCGGAGTGGTGCGCGCCTCCACCAGCAAGTAGCGCGAGACCAGCGTGGCGAGGGTTGGGCTCTTGCTACGCACCAGCCACAGCGCGAGGTCCAGATGCGCCAGCGCGGCTCCGGCTGTGATGCAGCGTCCATGCTCCACGACCATGGTCGAGTCGTCGAGCTTTACCTCCGGGAAACGCTGCCGGAAGGTTGGCCCAAGCCACCAGGTCGTCGTGGCACTTCCGCCATTGAGCAACCCCGTTTCCGCGAGGACAAACGTGCCAGTGCAGGCCGCGAGCAGCCGTGCGCGCTGCGAGTGACGCTGCCGAACCCAGTCGCAAGCTTCGCGTACGTCACTGCGCTCGAGGGCCGCGCAGATCGTCTCTGGTGTCTTGCAGCCCAACGCAGGGAGCAACACGACGCTCGCGCGCGGCACTTGCTCCAGCGCAACGACTGGCGCCTTGAACCCGAGAGCGGTGTGCACATCGGGCCTCAAACCCAAGGTGCGCACCTCGAAGCGTACCCGCGGCCCGGGCACGTTGGGCGCCAGCTCATTGGCCGTGGCGAGGGTGTCTAGCAGCGCCGCCAAGCCCAGGTCGAAGACGCCATCCAGAACGAGCACGTCGATGCGCATGGCCGAAATGATATCAACGTTGTCGCGTCTGCCAATGGGCCAGTGCGGCTCCACCATCTAGGCTCACTCCTCGAAACGCCGCGAACGTCGCGTTCCGCGATTCATCTCGCGTGCGTTGAAAGGAGCCACCCATGGTCAAAGTCGGACTACTCGCAACCATCAAGGCCAAGGCCGGTAAGGAATCAGCAGTGGCAGAGCTGCTCTCCGGTGCGGTCGCGCTCGCCAACCAGGAGGCCAAGACCGTCGTTTGGTTCTCGTTCCGCGTCGATCAGTCGACGTTCGGCGTGTTCGACGCCTTCGCCGACCAGAGCGGCCGGCAAGCGCACCTCGAGGGGGAGATCGCCAAGGCGCTGATGGCCAAGGCGGACGAACTCCTCGCGGAACCGCCAAGCATCAAGCCGGTGGACCTCTTGGGCGTGAAGCTCAACGCCTGAGGGGGCTAGGAAGCTGGCGGCTCGAGCTTTGCCCGGGCGAACTCGATCGCTTCGTCCAGGGTCGCGCACGCCTGGACGTCGCCGCTCAAGAGCTTCGCCTTCGTGAGCAACGCGAGGGGTTGTGGACACACACCGCACAGCACAGCCAAGCGTCCTTGGGCCTGCAGGCTGGCGAGGGCGCTCTCCAGGGCAACCAGCCCCGTGGCGTCCATTGCATGCACCTGCTCCATGCCAAGGATGACCACCTGCGTTTCGCCATCCACCACCTCGAGGGCCGCCATCGCCTTCTGCGCAGCCCCAAAAAACAGCGGCCCGGAGATCTCGTACAAGGCAACATGCGGCGGCAGGTCGGCGCGGGCGACGTCAGCCCCTTGCTCCGCCAAGCGCGCCTCCGTGACCTCGGCCATGCGGCGCATGAACAGGAAGGCCGCAAGCACCATCCCTACGGAAACACCAACCACCATATCGAAGCCGACGGTGAGCGCGTAGCAGGTGAGCAGCACCGCTACGTCGCTCTTCGGCGCGACGCGCAGGGTGTGCACGAAGTGCTTCGCCTCGGACATGTTCCACGCCACGAGCAGCAGCAAAGCCGCCAAGGCAGCCATCGGCAGATAGCCGAGCGCTGGCGCGAGCAGCAACACTGCGCTCAGCACCGTCAGCGCATGCACCATCGACGCGACCGGTGAGCGCGCTCCTCCGCGGATGTTCGTGGCCGTGCGAGCGATGGCCCCCGTGGCGGGGATGCCCCCGAAGAACGGTGTGATCACGTTCCCAATACCTTGAGCGATCAGCTCTGCATCAGGATCGTGCTTCGTGCGTGCCATGCCGTCGGCGACTACGGCTGAGAGCAGCGACTCGATGGCGCCCAGCATCGCAATGGCCAAGGCGCCGGGCAGCAGCTCCCTCAAGGTGTCGAAGTTCAGGCTCAGCGGCTGACTCCCCGCGCTCCACGGCCACCCTGGCAGCGGCGGCAACTGCGGGATGCCGTTCACCACCTGCCCGGCTATTTCCGTGTGAAACCGCTCTGCAATCGTGGAAACGTGAAACCCTGGCACCCACCGCGTCAGCGCCCAGGCAAGGAGCGCAGCGGTTGGCAGCGCGATGAGCGGCCCCGGTACGCGCTTGGTGACTCGCGGCGCGCCGATCAGCAACGCAAAGGTCACTGCTCCCACCGCAAGCTCCCATTGGGAGGCGGTGCCTCGCGCCGCGAACATGGCTTCGAGCTTGCCGGTGAAATGCTCCGGGTTGCCCGCGAGGCGCAGCCCGAGCAAGTCTTTGATCTGCAGGCTGGCGATCACGGTCGCAATCCCCGCGGTAAAGCCAGTGGTAACCGGATGGGGAATGAACTGGATCAAGCGACCTAGGCGGAAGAGCCCCATCGCGATCAAGATCAAGCCGCCCAGGAGTCCCGAGACCAACAAGCCAGCCGCGCCAAATTTCACGTAAATCGGCGCGAGGATGACGATGAACGCCGCGGTAGGTCCGGTGACCTGGGTGCGCGACCCGCCGAGCAGCGCACAGATGAAGCCTGCGACGATCGCGGTGTAGAGCCCACGCTGTGGCGGCACACCGACCGCGATCGCCAGCGCCATCGAGAGCGGTAGCGCGACGACTCCGACGACCAGGCCGGCGAGGGCATCGCGCTTGAACTCGGCAAAGCCGTAGCCCTCGCGGAGCACCGCACGCAGCGCAGCACCGGGCAAGCTCGCGAGGGGGATCGGTTGAGAAGCACCCAGGTGACGGGTACGCGCCATACGCGACGCCTCGTACTCCTCGCCCCAATTCAGTCAAGGCGCAAAGCCTGCGGCGAGCCCTCCGCGCTTGCGCCCGGACCCGACCCGTCAGCTCACGATGAAGTCGTGTACCGCTTCCGCCAGCTGGGGTCCGCGGTCCTCCTGGAGGAAGTGACCCCCACCGACGATCGTCGTATGCGCCTGACCTTTGGCTCCCGGCACGATCTGCTGCAGGACCTTATCGAGGCCCCGCATGATCGGATCCTCGTCGCTGAAGGCAGTCAAGAAGGGCAGCTCGAGGGCCATGAGCTTCTGCATTGCCTCGCGGTTTGCTGGCGCTTCAGGGTCATCCGGGGTTGCTGGCACCAGCAGCGGAAACTGCCGCGCGCCCGCTTTGAACGAGTCATCGGGGAACGGCGCGTCGTAGGCAGCCACGATGTCCGGCCCAAGATCCGTGGTGCAACCTCCATTCACGATCCCCCCAACCGGGAAGTCGGGTGAGTTCTGTGAGAAGTTCTTCCATGCCGCAAAGGCGGGACCAGGGTCGACGTCGCCGGTTGGCAACATCGTGTTCGCGGCGACGCAACGAGCAAAGCGCTCGGGTTGCTCCACCAAGAGCCGCAGCCCCAGCAGTCCGCCCCAGTCCTGACACACCAGGGTGATCTGCTTCAGGTCCAGCGTCGAAAGCCAGGACCGCAGCCAACCGAGGTGCCGCGCGTAGGTGTAATCCTCGCGCCGGGTGGGCTTGTCGGAGCGACCAAAGCCGATCAAATCAGGAGCGACGCAACGATGCCCATGCTCCACCAGCACCCGGATCATCTTGCGATACAAGAAGGACCACGATGGCTCGCCATGGAGCAACAAGATGGGCGCCGCGTCTCGCGGTCCCTCATCCAGGTAAGCCATGCGTAGGCTAGCGCCGTCTCCCGACGGAACCTCCACGTAGTGAGGTTGATACGGGAACTCCGGCAGGTTGGCGAAGCGCTCCTCGGGCGTGCGTACGTAATCCATGGTCTCTCCTTGTATTTGAATACTCACTCAAAAATCGGGCGCGAAAGAGGATGAAGGCGCGAAACGCCGCGCCTCACCCCAACGAGCTAGCTAGGACTCAACCCCAGCTGGTGCATCGCTTGATCCGTCAGCTCCATCAGCGACGCGCGGCGACTGGTCATACGACTCGCCACCAGGATGCCTTGAAACGCCACGGCGAGGCCTCGCGCCGCGGCCTTGGGATCGACACACTCCGCGATCTGTCCTAGCGCTTGCGCGCGCTGGATCTGGCGTTGCATGCCGCGCTCGACCAGACGCATCCCAGTTGCCACACGGGAATGCACCTCGACGTCCTCCATCCCGAGCTCCACCGCGGTGTTGAGCAGCAGGCACGCCGGGCTGGGCGTCGCCTTGGAAACGTGCGCAAACGCCGAGGTAATGAACTCCCGCAGCTCCTCTAGCGGCGGGCCGTCGCACTCGAGGTAGTGGCGTACCCGCGCGGTAATGACGCGCTCGATGTAGTGGTCAATCACCCGCAGGAAGAGCGCGCGCTTGTTGCCGAACGCATGATACAGGCTGCCTGGCTTGAGCTCCGTCGCGTCTTCCAGGTCCTTCATGGACGTCGCGCGATAGCCCTGGTGCCAGAACACCAGCATCGCGGCGTCCAGCGCCTCACGCTCCTCGAAGGCCCTCGCTCGACCCATGGTGCAGACCCTATCAGCAGTTTTTGGACGATCACTCAAAAACGACCGGCTGCTGAATTCACAAGGGTTTTCGCCTGCTTTCTGTTTGGGGGGGAGGTACGCCGAAACCCGCCTGGTTCAGTCAGCAACACTCCGCTCAGGAGGTACGACTGAAGCTGCGCTACACTCCTCAGCGTGCAAGCGCGCCTAGCCCACTCCGACGACTTCGAGATCGTGACTCGGTCCACCGCCCTCGGTGGACCGAGCTGGCGCCCGGTTCACGCCCACGACGACTACGAGCTGAGCTACGTCGAGGCTGGTCGTTTAGATTTCCGCACGTCAATGGGTGAGTTGGGTGCCTCGGCTGGCGACTGCTGCTTGATGCTGCCAGACGTCGACAACCGTCCCCGCCTCGCCGGCCGGCTCACGCAGCTGCACCTGACGCGAGGCCAGCTGCGGCACGCCCAGGACGCGCTTGGCGTTCCAGAACTCAGCAGCGTGCAGCGCTTCTCACCCGCTGCGACGACCGCGCGCTTGATGGCGCTACTCGCAGCTTCTGTACAGGAACTGCCTGAAGGCGATCCTCAGCTGGCATCACTGGTGGATGCAATCACCCTGAGCCTCCTGCCGCGGCGCACGGCCAGCGCACAGCAACCGCGCGACGCGCGTATCCGTACGGCGATCGACTTCATCCACAGCAAGCTGCGGGAGAACATCGGCGTCGACGACATGGCGCGCGCCGCGGGGCTCACGCGCTTCGTGTTCTTGCGGCAGTTCAAGGCGCAAACTGGCACTACCCCTTATCGCTACCTGCTCGAGCGGCGCTTGGACTGCGCGCGGGAGCTCCTGCTTCAGCGGGAGAGCAGCGTCTTGAGTGTGGCGCTGGAGCTCGAGTTCAAGGACCCGGGGCGCTTCAGTCGTGCCTTTCGCGAGCGCTTTGGCCACGCCCCGAGTCAGCTGCTGAAGAAGTAGCGCGCACGAATCACCAAGCCTTCGTCACCATTCGCTGAGACCCGCGCTGCTTGAGTCGCCAGGCTCCGTGCATGGCCTTCACTAACAAGCTGTGGCTCGGGGCGCTCTACGTCGCGCTCGGTTGCTCCCCTGCGGCGCAGCCTGGCGGCGTACCAGCGTCTCCCAGCGCACCTCCCCCCAAACCCTGCGAGAGCAAAGGAACGGAATTCATGCTTCATATCGACCGCCAGCGCTACCCTCACATTCAGTTCCGCATGGATCAATTCGTGGTCCCGGAGTCCGCGCGAGAGGCCTTCCTGGAGGCGACCCAGCGGAACTTCGCGTTCATCCGTACCTTGCCGGGCTTCCTTGGGCACATCGTGCTGGAGAAGAGCGGCGGACCGACACGCTTCAACCTGAGCACCATCGCCGCCTGGGAGAGCCCGGAGGCGATTGACGCCGCGGTCGCGAAGGTCCAGGCGTACTATCAGTCGATCGGCTTCAACCCGCCGGCGTTCATGCGCGAGCACGCCATCGAAGGCGAGCTCGGGAACTTCGACGCACCGCTCGCGCTTCAGGAGTAGCTGCCCAGCGCGCTTCCCCGAGGTTGCGCTCCGAATGGGTTTCGCCAACTCCGGCGTCGAGAAGCTGCTAGGCTGCGGGTCGCATGCGACAATTCGGTGTCATGAGCGTGTTGCTGTTGGCGCTCCTTGCCTGCAAGGAGTCGGAGACCAAGCGCGATGAGGCGACTGAGGCGCCGCCCGATACCAAGGGCGCGCCCACGCTGGCTGAAGCACGCAAGGGCTTCGTCACCAAGCTAGAGGGCCCAGTCGAACGCGAAGACGGTCCGGTTGCGCCTCCCCAGGCGCCATTCACGGTGGTCAAGTACACGTCCAAGGTGGGCGAGCTCGAGGCGTACGTCACTGCGGACCCAGGCGACGGGAAGCAGCACCCGGCGATCTTGTGGATCACGGGCGGCGACTACGGGTCGATCGGAGACGTCTGGAGCGAGCGCCAGCGCGACAACGACCAGAGCGCCGCCCAGTATCGCAAGGCGGGCCTCGTCATGATGTTCCCCTCGATGCGCGGCGGAAACGAGAACCCCGGGCGCCCCGAGGGCTTCTTTGGTGAAGTGGACGACGTCATCGCAGCGGCAGACGTGCTCGCGAAGCAACCGTACGTCGATCCCAAGCGTGTCTACCTCGGCGGCCACAGCACCGGCGGCACCCTCGCGCTGCTGGTGGCCGAGTGCACCGACCGCTTCCGCGCGGTTATCTCGTTTGGCCCCGTGGAAGATCCCCGTGGCTATGGTCAACCCAAGTGGGCGCCCTACTCAGCCGAGAACCCTTCGGAGTGGCGTTTGCGCGCGCCATCCATCTGGCTCCACGGAGTGAAGTCACCCACCTTCGTCATCGAGGGCGCGAAGGGGGGCAACATCGAGTCCCTGGAATACATGCAAAAGCGCACCACGAACCCGGCGCTGCACTTCATTCCGGTGGCCAACGCCACCCACTTCAGCGTGCTGGCTCCAGCCAACGAAGTCGTCGCCAAGAAGCTGATGGCTGACACCGGCGAGACCCCGAACATCTCCATCACCAGCGCCGAGCTGGACGCGCTGTTCAAGTAGCCGGGTCAACAGCCTGGCTCAAAGCCGCAGCGTGGCGCCCAGCCCGACCTCGATCCCGAAGGGCACGGCATCCGGGTAGTCACGGAACTGCGGGTCGGGGCCTGGCAGCCCGATGTCGCAGCCCTCGCCCATTTGTCCGCCCAGATCGTGGCTGTAGCCCGCGAACGGACCGACGGCAAAGGAGCCGCTGACGTACTGCGCGTGGGCGCGCCCTCGCACCACCAACGGGAGGTAGTTCCGCGTGGTACAGGTCGCGACGGTGACCTCCTCACCAACGCCAACACCAACGGCGGCGCTGCCACCGACGCGCAGCGGTACACCGTCCAGATCGAAGTTCAGCCCGAGCACCAGGGGAAACCACTCCCACACGCCGTAGCTCTTCGTCTCATCCCGCCGGTCATCGTGCAGGGAGAGCTGGTAGCGTGAGAACTCAGTGCCGATTGAGAAGGCACCCCGATTCCCACCAATGCCCAAGAAATACGCGGAGCGGAAGGCATCACCTCCCGGGAGCCACGCAGCGCCACCACTCAGCTCCCAGCGCCAGTGAGTCTGCGCGCCTTCGTCGGCGGCGTGAGCCAAGGCGGGAGTATGGATCCAGCCGCAAGCCAGCACCGCCCCCAAGATCGAACACACAACGCGACGTCGAGATCGAGATTTCAAAAGCAAAGCCTCCAAAAGACCCGCTGCGATTGGAGCGACTACGGACAGCTCAGCGCCTGCTGCCGCTGTCGTACCCGTTCGGCGCACATCTCCAGGCGCAGCTTCAGGTCGCTCTTCGCGCTGACCAGCGAGTGCCCGAGGGACTCGGCTT
>JBFXBK010000236.1:0-13918 GCA_050183255.1 Polyangiaceae bacterium
GATCGCGCGTACGCGGGAGTAGATCACATCGCTCGAGGCTGCAGGCTCGAGGCTCAGGTCCGCGACCAGCGTCATGCCGTGCTCCGCGCAGAACTCCGCGGCTTGCGCCGGTGCCCACGGCCCACGGGGCTACCAGGCGACCCGGACTCCCCACGACTTGGCTTCCTCCACCAGCGCCAGGAGCCGCTCCCGACCCCGTGCGCTGGGCGTCACCCCGGGTCCCGTCTGCAGCACGAACCACTCGGCTTCGAGCGAAGCGATCGCGCGCTGGGTGTAAGCCCGCGCCTTGTCATGCTCCTCACCGGGCTCGAGCCCCAGCAAGGCTTTCGGCGACAGGACGCTGAACACGAAGTCTTCTGGCACCGACCCCTTCCATTCACGCAGGCGCGGGGGACGCGGGAGGGTGCCGACGTCGGCGCGCAGCTCCAGCAGGTTGAAGCTCTGCGCGTAGCGCGCGAGCTTGCCCATCAGGGCTGCTTGACCGATGCATAGCCGCATAAGGTCGCGAGTTGTGCCAAAGACTCCCCCGCTACGCCAGCTCGGAGCCGCCCTTTTCATTGGCGGTCGGCAAATCGAACCCCGCGAAATCGAACCACTGGGTGGGGTAGCGGCGGATCCACTCGATCAGCACGCCGAGCAGCTCCTGCTGAGCTTTGGCCAGCTCAGCGCGCGAGGCACGCCTCGCAAAGCGCTTCGGAGGCTCGATCCGCAGTTGGTAGTCGAACACTCCGCAGCGCGCCGCGAACACTCCGACCAGCGGCGCGCCCGTCAGCGCGGCCAAGCGAAACGGACCCTCTGGAACGCTGCTTGGCAGCCCCGAACTCTGCCAGCGGTCGAGCTGAAACGCCAAAGCGCGGCCGGGCCCCAGTGCGCGCCGCAAGTTCAGCGCTTCGAGCGGATCACCCCCCACATGGAGCACCTGCACGCCGCCACCTTCCCGCAGTCCATCGTGGAACGCTCGCGCGGCGCCGTCTCGCTCACGTCGCATCACGATGCTGACCTCGAGGTCTCGACGCCGTGCAAGGAGCGGCGCCGCCGCATCCCACGGTCCAACGTGCGCGGTCGCGAGGATCACGCCTCGCCCGTCTGCCAGCGCGGTGTCCAGGTGCTCAGCTCCGTCCACGTCGACGTGAGGAGTCACATCGCGCCCCGCAGCCAGCGCCATGCCCTCGGCCAGGCACGCTGCGTAGCTTGCGAACGTGCGCAACGTCGCGAGCCTCGAAGGCAAGCCCAGGCGCTTGAGATTCGCGGCCACGTGCTTGCGCTGCTCGGGCATCAGAGCCGCAAACGTGAGTCCGATCAACGGCGGGCTGTAGCGAAGCCACCAGTCCGGACCATGACGGGCGCCCAAGAGCGCCAAGCGGCGCAGGCTGAGTGAGTCGGCGTAGACCAAGAAAAAGCAGCGTCTGCTCCACACCTCATCGGGCGCGGATTTTTGGGGGAGAGGAGCGCCGGAGCAATAGCCGAAGGGCACTGAGCTGACCAGCGCGGCGAACTGACCAGCGCGCTCGAACCCCAGTACGACACCCGAATGATCGCGCGCCGAGTTCCGTATCGCGTGGCTCCTACTTCAACGCTGCCAGCTTGCGCTTGACCTCGGCCTTGTCGACAGGTCCTTGGGCACTCAGCGCGCGCTTGTAGGCAGCGCGCGCGGGTCCTTTGTCCTTCTGCGCGACCGCGATGTCTCCCGCGATCACCCAGGCTGGTCCCCACTTCGGGTACTCCTGGGTCGCGCGCTCAGCGAACGCCCGTCCCGTGGTCGGTCGGTCGTGCTCCAAGCAGGCCTTGGCCGCGTGTACCAGGGGCGAAGGATCTTCATGCGCGTAGCCGTAGGCCAGCTCGTAGGCCTCGATCGCCACATCGATATCGCCTAGCGCGGCCAGGGCGTCCGCCTCGAGCAACTTCGCGCCCGCGTCGTTCTTCACGAGCTTCTGAGCAGCTTGCGCCGACTTGAGCGCGGCTTGGTGCTCGCCTTTCGCCAGTTCGACCCGCCCGAGCGCCACCCGCCAGTCGCTACGCTTGGCGTCGAGTTTCAGAGCCTCGGTCAGGCTCTTCTGTGCGTCATCGAGCTTATTCAATGCAAGCAACGAGACGCCTCGCCCCGCAAGCGCGTCCCCGTACTCAGGCCGAATCTTGAGCGCCGCCGCGAACAGCGCCTCGGCTTCGCTGCCCGGCTCGAGCACCTCGCCCAGCTCGACCAACACCTCAGGCACGTCGCCGTCCGCCTTCATTGCCGCACGGAAAGCAGCCACCGCCTTGGCTCTGGGCTTGTTCTCCTTGACGTAGAGCTGCCCGAGCTCGTAGTGCGCCTCGTAGCGAGAGGCGTTGGCGGAAATTGCTCCATTCAGAGTCGTCTCGGCCTCGTCCGGCTTACCCGACAACTTCTGCGCGCGACCTAGCGCCACCTTGGCGTCGTAGCTTCCAGCATCGGCCGCCACGGCTTTCTCCGCTTCCTCCAGGGCCAAGCTCGCGCGCTTCCACATCAGCTGCGCTTCCGCGCGGCAAACGCGAAACGTGACCTCAGTGGCCTTGAGTCCCGCGCACTCCTTCAGCGCCCGCTTGTAGGCGCCCTGAGATTGGAGGCTGCGTGCAGCCTCCAAGCGCAGCGCGTCGCTACTTGGCGACGGGCGGAGGTAGGCCTTGCGGAGCACCTGATAGGATTCGTTGAACAGCCCGGCACGCCGTAGAGCGATCCCCAACTCCAGCGCCTTTTGTGGGTCCTTGGGCGGAGTCTTTGCCGCGTCTTTCAGGTCTTTTTGGCTGTATGACCAGAGCTGCTTGGCGTGTGCCCTTGCTGGGCCTGCCGAGGCGACGCCCCCCGCAGCGACGGCGAGCGCGAGCAGGCTCGCGAGTAGATGGCGGGGGTGGGAAGAAGTACGCATAAGGGCTCCACAGGCTGCTTCTGTGCGGCGAGGGCATTCTTTGGACGCAGCACACCCAGAGAATCATCACTTTGCCAAAGGTGCTCCTGTTTCACTACCCTTCCTGCGCCGACCGTCCGGATTTGTTGAGCTGGTTCCGTGCGCGACCAAGAGCGTCCACCAGCAGCTCCGTCGAGGCCCTTGCTGGCTGCAGGGCGGCTGCAACGCGGGAGCACGTTGCCCGGCGCCTTTCGGTAGTCGCCGAGGCAAGTTGTCAGCGGCGTGCGTGTTTCACAGAAAAATTTCGGTGAGCAGACGCCGAGCGGCCATCAGCCAGGCCAGCAGCCCGAGGAACAGCTCCTCCCGCGCTGAGTGTCGTGCGTACCCGAGCGGGGGTCGCGGCTGCGCAACCCGCTGCAGTCCTAGCCTCCCGTTCCACCGCGAGCGTTGGAGCCCGCCGGTGAAGCGAGTCCTCCAGTCCCCGCGGAAACGCCTCCTCCAACCCTAAACGTCCCGCCGAGTCGAAGGAGGTTCGGGACGGCGAACAGGATCTGATGCGCGTGGAACATCAACGCAACGAGGTTGTTCATCGCCTCTGACTCTGAAGCGTTGGCCGGGGTCCCCGGTCAGCTGTCACGCTAGCGGTTTGCTCTTGGCTGGCTACCGTCGCCGGACCGTCCGCTCTGTCTCGCGGCGTCTGAGGAGCCGCGGCCCTCCCCCCGGAAAGAACGATCGATACGAGAGCGACGGCTTGAGATCCCGTATGGTTTCAGACCCACTCACGAGTCGGGCATCGTCCGCTGAGGATCAAGGGATGACTAACGCAGCGCGCAACTGTCTGCGTGGTTTCGCTGCTACAGTTCACTCGCCGTCGACTTGGCGAGCGAGTTGTTGGGCGGTCTTCGCGACGCGGGAACGCGGCGTTGAGCCGTTTGGCCCCTCCTCGCTTAAACCAACCAAATGTTCATGCGAGCCGCGGCAGCTTTGGGGTAAGTTCTGAATCCGGGTCTGCGACCGACGTGGACCGGCTTTTTGCGCGCTGGCGCAACGAAATCTCGAACACGAACCGAAGGTGAATCTCATGCGCTTTGGCTTTCTCTGGCTGGCTCCCGCGCTCTGCGTCGCGGTGGCCTGCGGCAGTGACGGGGGCGACTCCGGAGGCAACAACGGCGGTAGCGGCAACGGCGGCACTGGGGGCGGCGGGACGGGCGGCGCGGGCGCCGAGCCGTCTTACGCAACGAATGGTCCTGGTGCGTGCAGTGGGTCGTGGCGCGCGGCGAACGACGACTTCTGCCATGCCGATTGCACCATCGATGACTGCAAGCGAGCGTCCCAACGTCCCGTCGACTCCTGCTGCGTGCTGGTTGGAGAACCGGGGAAAGGCACTTCGCCGAACATCGTGCGCACCACGGACACCGTCGACTATTCCGACCCGACCGGCGCGCCTCCGAACCTGTCCTGCTTCGCAGGTGATCCGCCAACCACCAAGGCCAGCAAGCTCGTGACGATGAAGGGCATCGTCGAGGCCTTCAGCAACGGTTGCGATCTCAGCAACGTGAAGGTCGAGGTCTACACCGTGGACAGCGATCCAAACTCCGCCACCTACCGCGACAAGCTCGAGCTGATTGGCACGCCGGTCGTCACCGATGATTTCGAGGTGGTTCAAGAGGCGGATGACGATTGCCCCGACGAACTGGTCGACAACCGGAACTACGTCTACGCCGACGTGCCGACCTACACCGAGCTGATGGTCATCACGAAGAGCTCTGACGAGAGTGGTGCCGGCGGGGCTCCCCTCTGGCGCACGCTCTACACCTACAACCTGTACATCACCGAAGAGGATCCGGACTTCGACGCGGGCAGCAACACCTACACCCGCGACCAACGCGCGCTCGCGGACAGCGACTTCCAGCTGATCCCGACGGTCGCGCTAGGCTCACCAATTTCCGCAGGGAATGGCGCAATCGGTGGCGAAGTCCACGACTGCGACAATATCCGCATCCAGAACGCGCGCGTCGACATCAACCGCACGCGCGCCGCGGTCAGCTACTTCAACGACGACGAGTACAACCCGTTGCCGGAATCTGGCCGCAACGAAGTCGGGACTGGACGCACGGCAATCTGGTCCGCGTTGAACGTCGAACCCGGCGTCGCACGGGTAGCTGCTACTGGGCTCATGGACATCGATGGGAAGCAGACCCTAGTCACCCTCGGCTACTACGACGTCCGCATCTACGCCGACGCCGTGACGAGCCTCACGTTCCGCGGCCGACGCCCATTCCAGTGAGCGCCTAACATCCAGCGCTGATCGCGCATGGGGCCTCGCGACACTGTCACGAGGCCCGACGCTTTTTGTACTGATGCGCTGGGAGTCAGACGGACAACAGGCGCCAAAAGGTGATGGCTGCAGCCGCGCGCACGCTGAGGTGATTGAAGCCATCTTGGCGCGGCGAGCTGATCGGCTCCAGCGCGCACGAGGCGCGCTCCTCGACGCTTTTCGGCAGTCCCCAGCCGGTTCCAAACGCAAGCAGCACCGGCGCCCCACCCTCGGCGATCCGCTGCCGTGCGGCATCGTAGGTCGTATTCTCCGGCCTTACCTTGGCGCTCGTCGTCCACAGCTCCGAGTCTGGCCCGAGAGCTTCGAGAGCTTGCTCGAGCGACTCCACGATGCGCAGGTCGCGCATCGGCGGCTGACGATCCGGTATGCGTTTTCCGCCTGGACCATGGAGCCAATGGTCGCGTACTCGCTCGGCGAGCTGCCGTTGGGCGGCGACCGGGTGCACTAGAAAGTAGTCACTCAAGCCGAACGTGTGGGCGCTCCGCGAGATGTCATGGATGTCCAAGTTGGTGATCGCCGTGGTGACGATGCCACCCTGACGGTCAAGCACTGGGTAGTGCACCAACGCCGCCGCGACGCGCCTTCGGCTACTCACTCCGCGTCCTCCTTCAACAAATCGGGTCGACGCACCCGCGTGCGCTCAGCGGCCATGTCGCGGCGCCACGCCGCTATCTTGCCGTGATCACCCCCCTTGAGGATGTCCGGAACTTTCACCCCACGGAACTCTTCGGGCCGCGTGTACTGGGGGTACTCCAGCCCACCGGCGTTCTGCTCCGCAAATGATTCCTCACGGATCGAGTCGGCGTTGCCCAAAACACCCGGGATTAGCCGCACGCTCGCTTCGATGATGGCCATCGCGGGCACCTCTCCACCGGTGAGCACGAAGTCACCCAGAGACACCTCTTCGTCGACGTGGTCGCGGACGCGCTCATCGAATCCTTCGTATCGGCCGCAGACCAGCACCAAGCGTTCAAGGGAAGCGTAGCGCCAAGCTGTCACCTGACGAAATGGACTCCCCTGAGGCGTCATCAACACGCGGTGCGCCCGGCCTCCCAAGCGCTGCTCAAGCGCCTCGATCGCGCCCACCACACAGTCCACGCGCAGCACCATCCCCGAACCACCGCCGTAGGGCGTGTCGTCTACGCTTCGATGCTTGCCTAGACCATGCTCCCGAAGCCACTCGAACTGCAGGTTCAGCGCGCCCTGGCTCTGGGCGCGCCCCACGAAGCTCGTCTCCGCGAACGACGCGAAGAGCTCGGGAAAAAGCGTGACTACACCGAGCTGCAAGCGGACCCCGCTCTCAAATCAGCCCGTCCAGGCTCGACAGCACCAATCGTTTCCCTGCGGTATCAACCTCGGCTAGCCATGGTTCAGCGAGCACCTGTTCGCGGAGCTTGCCGCTCTTCAGGCGAATCACCACGGCGTCGACGCTGGGATGTGTCCGCAGCTCGACCACTTCACCGACTTCCTCGCCCTCGCACTCCACCCGAGCACCGAGCAAGTCGACCAGGTAGTACTCTCCGGGCTCGAGCTCGGGGAGCGCGGTGCGGGGGACACAGAGTTCCGCTCCTCTGAGTAGCTCAGCGGTGTTCCTGTCATCGCACCCCAGGTCCATGAGCAGCGCCTTGTTGGAGCGCCTCACCCCCCGAACCGAGACCTCCCTCAGCCCATCCTTGGTGCGAAGCCACAGACGCTCCGCGGTCTCGAGCGTGTCGCCCTCGACCCAATAGGGAGCAATCCGCAATTCCCCACGGATACCATGGGGGCGCGTGATCTTGCCGAGACCGATCATCTCCTCGGGCGGGACGGCGCTCGAGCGAGCGCCTGGCTCTTCACGCGGAGATTTGGACACGCGTCAGTCGACGATGTCGAGGTGCGCGCGACGACCCAACTTCGTGGACGCCGCGGTGAGGATGGTCCGCATCGACTGAGCGGTGCGACCGTCCTTTCCAATGACCTTGCCGATGTCGCTCTTGGCGACCTTCAGCTCGATCAATGAGTTATGATCGCCTTCGATCTCCGACACTTCGACACTGTCGGGGTCGTCCACGAGGGCCTGGGCGATGGTCGCGATCAATTCCTTGAGTGGCATTGGGGGACTCCGCTGTCGCTGGCTCCCTCCCACGAAGGTCGGGAGCCCGAGGTATCAAGCAGTAAGCCAGCCAGGAACCACGACGCGCTCACTCACGAACAAGCGCGAGCCGGGCGGTGCCTGAGCTGGAAATCAGGCCTGGGCCGCGGTCCCGGCCTTCTTCAGCAGCCGCTCAACGGTATCCGAAGCCTTGGCGCCCTGACCCTTCCAGTAGTCGATGCGACCCTGGTCGAGCTTGAGTTGCTCCGGCTTAGCGGTTGGGTTGTAGGTCCCGACGGTCTCGATGAACCGCCCGTCGCGGGGGTTGCGGTGATCAGTGACCACGACGCGGTAGAACGGGGACTTCTTGGCGCCGTGACGAGCAAGGCGGATGTGAACGGCCATTTCTTTCCTCTGACTGCGGAGGGTTTCCGCGGATCGCTGAAGCGGGCGAAGCCCGTGGTGACTATTGGTTCGCGCCCGTTTTCGGCGCACACGTACAACCTGAACCGGTCCCCTTCTTCCCCGTTCGCCCGCCCACAATCCCGCATGAAGCGAGCGTGAGAGGTACTGCGGCCCGAAGAAAGGGCCCCACGACCGAGGCCACGGAGGCCGCATCGAAAACACTAGCACCCGGCGAGCGGTGCGCCAGCCGAGGCGGTGCCCTGGCATGGGGGGCGGGACCGTAAAGAACGTGGCCCCCCCGGTCAAGGCGGAAAGCACGTGAGGGGGCAGCGCTTGTTGGGTGCGGAACCTGGGTTCGGGCAAACCCAGCGTGCTAGTCTCGCCGTCTCCCATGAGCGAGCCAGTACTCAAGGTCATCAAAGAGGTGCTGCTGCCAATGGTCAGCGCTGACGGAGGCGAGCTGTACATCGTCAGCGCCGCAGCTGACGACGTTCAGCTGCATCTGGCGGGCCGCTTCGCTGGGTGTCCCGGTAATACCCTCGCAACGCGCAGGGTGATCGAGCCGCTCATTCACAAGGCGGCGCCAAACGCCCGAGTGAGTGTGACGTCGGGTGCGATCATTCCAAAGAACGCGCAGCGGCTCTAGAACCCGGCGCGAGAGCAAGGCTCACGCTCGAAGCATGGAGCGACGACGCCCTCCGGTTGGAGGGCGTCAGAGCAGCTCATCTAGGGCTTACTTGCCCTTCTTTTTCGGGGCCTTGTCCGCGGGATTCTCTGGAGGAGGCTCGTCAGACGCACCGCTCGCCCGGGTCACCATCTTGATGTCCTTGGAGAGCTTGGTGGGATCTTCCTTCTTGTGCTTCCGGTAGGAAGCGATGTTCGACTGCACGTCCTTCGAGACGTAAACGAGGCCCACCACGTTCTGGAACTCACGATTTACCAGGCGAATGATGATCTCGTCGTTCATCCACACCGCTTCGTCGAAACGTCGGCCTTCGTCCGCGTTCGGCTCGAGCATGATGGGTCCGACGCCCATGGTTTTCGTGAGCCTCTCGACCGCGGTCTTGAAGTCCTTGCCAAGCTGGCTGCCCTTGCGGAGCGGGCGCTCGTCGTAAATCTTCCAGAGCCGATCGCTGAAGAAGAAGAAGTGTCGAGTGGTCCCGCTGCGCAGCGTGATGCGGGACATCGATTCCTTGTTCTGGTACGTGTATTCCCCTGCCAGTGGGGTTTCGTCGATGCCTGTCGCGGTCTTTCCAAAGTCGATGACGCTGCGCCGGAGCCGCCCCTTCTTGTTCTCGAGTTCCGCGTCGAGGGCCGCCATGCGGGGTCCGGGGCTCACGCGCTTATAGAGCGGTACGAACTCCTGCTCGAAGACCTTGTCGTAGAGCTTCGCAATCTGCTCGTTGCTCATCCCGAAGCGCAGCCCCTTGGGAGACAGCCGGATCTTCTTCCGGAGCTCGCCTGGCTTGGCCGGCGGTTCCTTCTTCTTCGCATCCTTCGCCGGGGCCTTCGCCTTGGCCTTGGGCGCGCCAAGCAGCGAGGGAGACTTGGCTCCAGCGTCCTGCGCGAGGCAGGTGCCAAGCACAGCGACCGACAGCAGGGTGGCGAGCTGAGTCGCGCGGCTAGCCTTGATGATCATCGTTGCTACTCCTCCAAGAACGTGGTCGATCTACCACCGCAGTGAACCCGGAAACAAGCAGTGCGCTCCGCAGAAGCACCGCAAAAAGCACTGAGCCCGTCAGCTAGGCTCGGGTACCTCGGCGCACAAACGAACCGAGGCACCGCAGAGGCATAATCGAGCAGCCCCAGCGGATCCCATGCAGTGGGATCTCGCTTTAGACGCGGCACCTGAGGAATCGATGGACTCAAGCCACGGTTGCCTGAGCACCGAATCTCCTCGCCCCGAACTCTTCAAGCTTGGCACATCGGCGCGTGACGGACCACGACGCTGACCTGGTGCTCAACCGACGAGCGTACTAAGTAGCTCTGCCCGATCGTGATGACCCATCGACTACTCTTCGCCGCCTCGCTGCTGCTCGCGGCGTGTGGACCGACGGCCACTCAGAAGCCCTCCGGACTCCCCGCGTACACCGCCACCGCAGCGGGTCTGTTCGACGACACCCTGGCGAGCGAGATCTTCGACATGCCGTCCGCGGAGCAAACACCTGCGCAGCAGCGGCGTCGACTCTACGGACGAGTGACGGAGGCGGATCTCATCGTCCAGGTTCGAGTTGGCACCGTAACTCGAGATGGGACGGGCGAAAGCGTACGCTACAATCTCAGCCTGGCGCCTGTTGCCGCGCCGCTCAAAGGTCGAGTTGATGGCTCGATCGAAGTGGAGGTGGGCCCCACCAGCCCTTCATTCGCGTTGGTTCGCTCAGAGGATACGCGGCTGATCGGCCGTCAGCTCCTGCTCTTACTGAAGCGCTTCGATGAGGCCGGCAGCGTGACGAACCACTTTCGAGGAGAGTCAGCGACTCCCGAAAACGCCGAACAAATCCGCAAGATGATGGCGCTGGACGAGCTGAACGCGTCGTAACGAGAAACTGAAGAGAACCGAGATGCGTTTCAAGAACAACTCAGTTGAAATCAAATCCGCCAGGGAGATCGAGGCCATGCGGGAGGTCTGCCGCCTAGCGGCGGACACCCTGATGCGCGTCGGGCCGATGATCCGCCCCGGAATTACCACGGAAGAAATCAACACCTTCGTCCATGAGGATACCCTCGCCAAAGGCGCGATCCCCGCCCCGTTGGACTACCACGGGTTTCCGAAGTCGGTGTGCACGTCGGTCAACGAGGTCGTGTGTCACGGCATCCCCACCCCGAAGCAGCGACTGCGTGAGGGCGACATCATCAACGTTGACGTGACCCACATTTACGAGGGGTTTCACGGCGACACTTCCGCGACTTTCTACGTGGGTGAGGTCAGCGAGCGGGCGAAACTAGTGACCGAGGTGTCCAGGCGATCCCTGGAGCTAGCCATCGCCGAAGTGAAACCCGGCGCTCGCCTCGGCGACCTCGGGGCAGCGATTCAGGAGTTCGCCGAGCCCCTGGGTTGCTCCGTGGTCGAGGCCTTCGTTGGCCACGGGATTGGTCGGAAATTCCACGACGAACCCAAAGTCTCCCATGTCGGGACGCGTGGCCGCGGGGCGCGGCTCAGGCCAGGGATGACGTTCACGATCGAGCCCATGATCAACCTCGGGAGCAAAGAGGTCGACATCCTCGACGACGACTGGACCGCGGTGACTATCGACGGCGAACTCTCCGCGCAGTTCGAGCACACGGTGCTAGTGACGGAAACCGGCGTAGAAGTTCTGACCGCTCGCTGGGAGCCACTGGTGAACAGCGAACAGTTCCCCGACTACTGGGACAAGCGCGCCCGCTCTTGACGAATCGGCCGCGGAACCACTAGTTTGCGGCCTCGGAAAAACCGTTCAGTTTCAGTGCAATCCGGTGTTGCCCCGGGCTGCCACTGGCTGCGTGAGCGATGCCGTGGGAACTCAAGTTGGGGGAAGCAACGTCACGGAACCGAACGCGCGCTGGCGGCGGCTTCCTTTGACGACAATTCGCGCGCTTCGCAGCGTGAACCTGCAACAATTCCCTCGCCTAATCGGGGTACGGCATGGTCTATTCGCGGCGCATTGGGGGCGATCCGCTACGAGTTCGCCCGCCGGTCCCGGAGGCCGGGCGCTGGCTGCGCCAGCAACAAGATAAAGTCTAAAGATTTCGCGCTCATGAGAGCGCAACGGATGAGCTAAGCTCGCGCCGGATCGGCGCGAAATCCGAACAGAAAGTCTCGCGCTACTTTGGCGCACTAACCGAGTTGAGCGCCGCAGATCGCGCGCAAAGACCACAATTCGTTCACAGATGGCCGCACGAACCAGCAAAAAGGGCGCTCCGAGGCCCAAGGTCACCGGGCAGGCGAAGACCAACTCGAAGGCCGCCAAGGCCGTGAAGAGCAAGGCCGCGAAGCCCAAAGCCAAAGCCAAGACCGCAAAGCCGAAGCCCGCCAAGGCTGCTGCGAAAGCGAAGACTTCCGCTGCGGCCAAGGCGAAGCCAAAACCCGCCAAGAAGGCAGTCGCGAAGGCCAAGGCCAAAGCGCCGACCAAGAGCAAGACGCCCAAGGGCGCCAAGCCTTCGGTGGGCAAGGCTTCCGCCAGCAAGGCTTCCGCCAGCAAGGCTTCCGCCGGCAAGGCTTCCGCCAGCAAGGCTTCCGCCAGCAAGGCTTCCGCCAGCAAGGCTTCCGCCAGCAAGGCTTCCGCCAGCAAGGCCAAGACCCCGACGAAGTCCGCGAGCAAAGCCACGCCCAAGGCTTCCAAAACCGCCAGCAAGGTGAAAGCCGCGGCGAGCAAGGCGAAGGCAAGCAAAGTCAGCGCCGACAAGGCCCGCAAGGCCGAGGCCAAAGCCAAGGCCAAGGTGAAGGCTGACAAGGCGAAGCTTGCGAAAGAGCAGGCCCGCGCAGCCGCCAAGGCCAAGGCGCAGGAGGCGAAGGCTGCAAAGGCGCTCGCCGCGAAGGAAAAAGCCGCAAAGGCCAAGGCGGACGCGCTGGTTAAGGCGAAAGCCAAGGCCGCAGCGGACAAGGCCCGCGAGCAAGAACGCAAGGCCAAGGCCAAGGAGCGCGATCGGCTGCTCAAGGAAAAGGCCAAGGTCAAAGAGGCGCTGCTCGCCGAACGAGAGAAGCTGAAGAAGCTTCAGGCGCGCGAAAAGGAACGCCTTGCCAAGCAGAAGGAGGCAGAGCGCCTCGCGAAGCAAAAAGAGGCAGAGCTGGTCAAGGCTCAGCGAGACCAGGCGAAACTCCTAGCCGCCAAGGAAAAGGAAAAGATCCGCGCGCTGCAGGCGAAGGAGAAAGAGAAGCTGCTCCTCCTCCGAGAGAAGGAGAAGGAAAAGCAGCGTCTGCTCAAGGAGAAGGAGCGCCAGGACGCTGCCAAGCGCAAGGCCGCCGAGCTTGCGCTGAAGCAGAAAGAGAAGGAGCGCCTCGCCAAAGAGAAGGACAAGGAGAAAGAGCGGCTCGCCAAGCTCAAGGAGAAGGAGCGCCTCGCCAAAGAGAAGGACAAGGAGAAAGAGCGCCTTGCCAAGCTCAAGGAGAAGGAGCGCCTCGCCAAAGAGAAGGCGAAGGAGAAGGAGCGCCTCGCCAAGGAGCGCGATCAAAAGAAGGTCGAGCAGCAGAAGCTTCGGGATCAGCAGAAAGCGGCCAAGGAAGCGGAGCGCGAGCGCCTGAAAGCGGACCGCGAGCGGCAGAAGGAAGAAGAGCGCAAGCGACGCGAGGAAGAGCGAGCGCTCCTGAAGGCCGAGCGCGAGCGCGAGCGCGAAGAAGAGCGCAAGCGACGCGAGGAAGAGCGCCAGCGCATCAAAGAAGAAAAAGAGCGCATCAAGGAAGAGCTGCGACGTCAGAAAGAAGAAGAGCGCCGTCAGAAAGAGGCCGAACGCGAAGCCTATCGCAAGGCCAAGGAGGCTGAGCAGGCCCGCATCCGCGCGGAAAAAGAAGCTCAGCGCCGTGCGCTCGAAGTCAAGATCGCTCGGCAGACCGGGCGCAGCCGGGGTGGCTCACGCCCAGCGCTGGCAGCGCGCGCCTACCGCGCCGACGCGATCCCGAACCAATCCGGCACCTCTCGCAACCCAGACGGTTCGCTAGCCAACGCGTCGAAGTTTGCCAACCTCAGGCAGCCCGACCAGCTCCCGCGCACCGATGGCGAAGAGATTCAACCCTATCGTCCGCCGACGGTAGCTCCCCCACCCCCGCCCCCGCCGGAGCGACTGGACGAACGACACTCAGCGATCGAGACGCGGCTAGCGGACACGTCCGAAGAGTTCCGCAGGGACTACAGGGAGAAGTTCGAAATGTCGTGGATTCACCACGACAGCGCGCTCGAGGGCGTGGTCTACACCTTCCAGGAGCTCCAGACGGCGATCGATCCCAGTATCACGATCGTCCCCGACTCGAGTCTCCAGCCCGTCTGCGAGGAGATCCGCCGGCACAAGCAGGCGATCGACCTGGTCTACGAAATGGCGGAAAAGAAGCGCGCACCGGTCACTCTCGACCATGTGAAGCGCATCTACCTCACGCTGCACCCGGAAGAGGGCGACCTCAAGACGGTAAAATACCGCAAGGATATTCCGCAGCACCGCTTGTACTTCCACGAGTACGCGCCGCCGGACAAGATCGCATACAAGGTTCGCCAGATCATCGACTGGCTGAACGGCCCTGAGCCGAAGAAGCTGCGAAATCCGGTGAGGGTGGCTGCC
>JBFXBK010000237.1:0-13916 GCA_050183255.1 Polyangiaceae bacterium
TGATCATCTCCACCGCCACTCGCGCGCTGCAGGATCAGATCGCGTACAAGGACGTGCCCCTCGTCGCGCGTGCGCTCGGTGTGCAGCCGCGCGTTTCCGTGATGAAAGGCCTCGCGAACTACGTCTGCATGCGGCGCCTACGAGAGTTCAAGGACTCGGCAGAAGGACTTCGGCCCGGTTACGCGCTGGCGCTCAACAGTCTGCAGCGCTGGGTCCCCGACACGGAGACGGGGGACATCTCGGAGTTGGTCGCGCTACAGGAGAGCGACCCAATCTGGCGCGAAGTCACGTCTTCGAGCGACACGCGCATCGGTGTGGGCTGCGAGCACTACGACGAGTGCTTCGTCACTCGCATGAAGCGAGAGGCCGAGTCGGCGCGCGTCGTGATCGTCAATCACCACTTGTTCTTCGCCGATCTCGCGCTGCGTGGACCGCACCCGGGGCGCGTGCTGCCCGACTACGACGCAGTGATCTTCGATGAGGCGCACCAGATCGAAGACATCGCCACCAACTTCTTTGGCGTGAGTGTTTCGCGAGGTCGCGTCGACTCGCTGCTGAGAGACGCCGAACGTCTGCTGGTCGCTACGGGCAGTGAGCTACCGCTGCTCGCGCGTGGAGGCGCCGGTGAACACGCGCGGCGTCTCACGGACCGACTGAGCGCCAGCTCCGAGAACTTCTTTTCGGAGCTCGTGCAGCGTTTCCGTGGGGAGGAAGGTCGCACCACCGTGGACCCGGATGTCTGGCGCGGCGAGCTTGAGCAGCGCTGGCACAACCTGGACGCGTCGCTCGAGGCGTTCAGTGGCTTTGCCGAGGAGACTGGCGAGCAAGCCGAAGCTGGTGGCGCGAGCAACTGGGGCCGCTTGGCGGACGCGTGTGAGGTGCTGTCACGCAAAGGCCGCGGACTACGTGAGGATCTGGCTTCGGTGATCGAGGGCGGTCCTGGGAGGGTCACCTGGGTAGACGTCAGCGCGAAGACTCCTCGCCTGTCGGCGGCGCCCGTCGACGTCGCACCGGTGCTCAAGCAGCGCATCTTCGAGTCTATCCCCGCGGTAATCATGACGAGCGCCACGCTGGCGAGCGTCGGCAGCTCGAAGAGCGGTAAGGGCGACGCGCCGAAGAGCCCTGGCTTGCCCGAGCTCGCGTATCTGCGCTCGCGGGTCGGACTGGGAGACGACTCGATTCAGGTGGACGAGCTGATCGTGCCGTCGCCGTTCGACTTCGAGCGCATGGCGCTGCTGTACACCCCGAATGATCTGCCAGATCCGCGCGACCCGCGTTTCTTGCATCAAGTGGTCGAGCGGGTGCACGCGCTGTGCGAGCTGACTGGCGGCGGCGCGTTCGTGCTCACCACGTCGCTTCGCTCGATGCGCACGATCCATCGCGGCTTGCTCAGCCGCATCGGCGCGGGACGGGTCATGCTGCAAGGCGAGGCGCCCAAAGCCAGCTTGCTCAGTCGCTTCAAGGCCGCCAAAAACCAGGTGTTGGTGGCCACGTTGAGCTTCTGGGAGGGGGTTGACGTACCAGGCGAGGCGCTACGCTTGGTGGTGCTGGAGAAGATCCCATTTGCCGTGCCCAGCGACCCCATCGTGCGAGCGCGCAGCAACGCGCTCGAGGCGGAGGGACGCAACAGCTTCATGGAGCTTCACGTGCCGGGGGCCGCGATCACCCTCAAGCAAGGCTTTGGGCGCCTAATTCGCACGCGAACGGATCGCGGCATCGTGGCGTTACTCGACGAGCGCGCGACGAAGAAGGGCTACGGCGGCAAGCTGCTGTCTGCGCTGCCGCCAGCGCGGCGCACGGGGGACCTGGAAGAGGTTCGGCGTTTTTGGAGTGATGCCAGGGCTGACGGCTGAGCTTGCCGTCTTCGGTGTGCGAGGTAATCGTGCGGCATGCTCAAGCCGTTCGACGAAGCGCTGAAGGAGCTCGGGGTAGACAAGGAGCTCTCGATCCTTTCGGTGCAGAGTGGCTATCCCAGCCCGAAGATGATCAACCTGGTGCTGCGCCGAGTTGGCGGGCTGACTTTTCAGTTTGAAGCGAGCGCCTCGCGACCCGAGATCATTGAAGCGACCCGAGCGTTGCTGACCGAGCGCGGGGTGAAGAAGCTGGACGCGCTCTTGGTGACCCATTGCCACGGGGATCACGCGGGCAGCGCCGGTGTGATTGCAGGCTTCGGGCGCGAGGCTGGCGATCGCGCGCCAATTTATCTGCACTCTGCCGCCTTTCGCAGCCTGACTCACCCCACCCCGAGCTTCCTCAACGAAACCTACGAGATCTTCCTCTCTCGCTGCCACTGGGGGCTGCGTGAGTACAACACCTTGAGCGATCAAGAGATGATCGAGAACGCGCTGCGCAAGCGCTTCCGTGGCTACTTCACGCGCACGCCGAAGCGAGCGCTTCGCTTCGTCGACCACGGTGAGGTACCAGATGGGATCCTCGCGGTACCGACCCCGGGGCATTCCCAGGACTGTGTCCTGTACTTCGACTCGGCCCTGGGCGTCGCTGTTCCGGGTGACACGATCATCTGCACTGGGCGTCCGGAGGCGCCGGACAGCTGGGACTTCGTGATCCCGATCTTCACTGTCGGTGGGCAGAGCTACAGCATGGCGTACGAGCGCTACCTGCGCACCATTCGCCATTTACGCGTGTTCTTCTCTCGTCACCGTGTGCGAGCGGTGTTGCCTCCCCACGGGCGCTTCGCCGTGACGGAGCCCCTCGCGTGGGTTCAATTTGCCGAGCGCTACTTCGAAGGGATCTATCGGGCTTTCCTGGATGATTTCCTTGCGGATAAATCACGGGGGAGCCGAGAGGAGCCCTTCCGGGCGTGTGACCTGAACCCGTACATCCCCAGCGCCGGGGCCCACCCGGTGTCCACGCCTAGCCACGTGTTCGGCATGCTGTGTACCCTCGCGGACGAGGGCTATCTGGAGCTCGACGAGGACATGCACACGCGCCAGATCCACTTCCGTCTGCTCGAGATGCCGCCTGAGAGCTACGTGCGTGATCTGCTGCAAACGGATCCTGGTCCTGTTCCGCTGTTTCACGCCGGAATGAGCGCTTGATTCCCCGCGCAGCTCGGCGTTCGTTCGGCGCGTCCCGCTCCGTTCGCCTCGGACTTCGCCTCGGCTCACGGAGCGCGCCGGCCTCGCTCCTTGCCTCGCGCGCTCGCGGGTGTTGAGTGAGTTCGGCGGATTGGGTTTGGCACGAAATTGGAAGGTTGGTGAGCGGTGCTGCACGCCCGAGCGTGCATATATTCGCGGGTCCTTCAGCCCACCGTTCGATTGAACGCGGAAAAGGCTTAGAAGCTCGCCTGTTGCGGGTCGCGGTTGGGCTCGGGCCATACCTCGCGGAACCCACAGCGTGAGGCCGATTCGACTTCGGGGAAGGTCTGAGCCGTTAGTCGCCTAACGCTATTCGCGTCTCTCGCGAAGCGCTGTGAAATCGCCGTGAGCACTGCCATAAAAAGGCGATGCGTATTCGTTCCTTGACGCTGCTCAGCTCCCTTTTGCTGCTCGCCAGTCCCGTGGTCAGTGCCGCTCCGAAGCTCTCCAGCAAGCTCCCCACGCAGGTGATGCGGTCGGCAGAGCTGCGGCTTTCTCCGGTGAGCCTGGGCGCGATTCGTCTCACGAGCGAGGCGCCCCAGCTGCTGGTTGAGCTAACTCGTGCACCGAATTCTCGTGCGGAATTGTTGCACGCCGTGACTGAACTCGAAGCGTCTGGCGTGCGTGTCGTGAGAGCCGGCGGCCAACCGCTCGCGTACCATCAGTTCGTCGTGGTTACCGCGGATCCCAACGCGCTCGGTCAAGTTGCGCTGTTGAAGTCGGTCAAGCGCGTGTTGCCGGCGCTGCGCCCCGGCTTGCCTAGCCTCGACCGCTCGGCGGCGTTGCTCGGTTTGGCGGGGGCGAGGGGGTCGCGTCCGGCGGCGGGAGCACTGACCGGTAGCGGGATGGTGCTGGCCGACGTCGACACTTTGGCTGACGTCTTTCATCCGGATTTTTTCCGCGGGGATGCAGGGTACTTCGACTGGACCGACGTGAATGACAACGGCACGTTCGACGTGGGTGTCGATGCCGTTGACCTGAATCGAAATGGGGAGGCTGACGGGACGGAGATTGCTCAGCCGCTGCGCGCCTCTCCGATCAACATTTCCTCTGGCGATGAGGCCGGAGGGGTCCACATCACTGCCTTCGATCCAAGCGTCGACTGGGTCTTCCTCGACGAAAACGCAGACAAGCAGCGCAACCACGGCGCAGATGCTGGCTTTGCGGAAGACGTTCCCGCCTTCGGTGAGCCGTTGTTCGTGCCGGACGACGTCAACGGTGACGGCGTGATCGGACCGGCGGAGCGCTTCGTCCGACTTGGCACCAGCAAGTTCCGCAAGCTCTATGCGAAGGTCAACTACCAGGGGATCCAGCACGACCACATCTACGAACGTGGGGTCGACATGGGTCAGGCGCCCATCGACCTGACGCACGGCGTGTACGGCTACGCAGACGCGTTGCACGCGACCGGGGTGCTCTCCATCGCCGCGGGCGGCGTGCCGCTGCCCAGCAGGCGCTGGGTTGGCATGGCGCCGGACGCCGACCTGGTGCTGGCGTTCGGGATCTCGAACTCGGTGACGGCGCCAGTGATCTGGGCGCTGTCTCAGGAGCCGGACGTGCTGCTCCACGAGGCATCGGTGTGGACGAGCATGGAAATGGACGGCAGCGACGCCTGGTCCAAGCTGATCGACAGCTCCAGCGCCGCCGGCGTGATCAACATCTGTCCCACAGGGAACATTGGTGGCGCGCGCAAGCACGCGGTGGTCGACGTCGCCGCGACCGCCAGCGGTGAGATGCAGTTCAACGTTCCCGCGGACACTCAGAGCGTCGAGCTCACAATGCACGTGCGCGGCGGCACCGACGTGACGCTCAGCCTGCGGGAGCCAAGTGGGACTGTTCATCCGCTTTCAGCGACTGCCAACTTGGACGCCGGAGGCAAGCTCTACTCCTACGGCGACGACGTCTCCGACGGCGGGACTCGTGTTTTCTACAACTACTTGATCAGCCCCGGTGGCGGCGACTACGTGGTCGAGATCCAGGGTGATCCCGGAGCGACGGCCACCGTGCACGGCTTCGTCGCCGATGAGGCCGGCTTCTCCCTCAACACTGCCTGGGACGCGGCGATCGCGACAGATTCAAGCACCGCGGCCGTCCCTTCGGTGGCTTCCACCTGCGTGGGCGTGGGCGCGGTGCCGAGTCACTTGTCGAACGAGGGCGACTGGGCTCGCGCTGGTGACGAAGCGCAAGGTGAGATCCGTGAATACTCTGGGCGTGGTCCGCGGATCGACGGCGAGCAGGTGCTGGACGTCGCGGCGCCGGACAACCCTTGGGTGGCAGCGCCCGAAGGGGACATCTTCCCGCAGTACCCCGGCTACTCCGTGATTCCGCACGGAGGTGAGATGATCTTCGGAGGCACGAGCGGTGCTGGTCCGCACGCGGCGGGCGTCGCGGTGCTCCTGGCTCAGGCTGGCCAGACTGGGGCCGCGGCCATCGAGGCGCTGCGCAGTGGCGCCGAGGTGGACGCGCTGACTGGCAGCGTGCCCAACGCCGACTACGGCTACGGGCGCCTCAGCGCGGCTGGCAGCTTCGGTGTCCCCGTCGATGCCGCGGCGCCGAAAATCGAGCTGAGCGCGAAGCCAGCCGGAGCCGCACCAGGCGAGACCGTCACGGTTACGCCCGTGGTTACCGGCAGCGGCATCACGTTGCGCTGGGACGACGGGTACGATGGCAGCTGGGACACGGAGCTCGGCGCCGCCGACGCGCGCGACTTCGTACAGGCGAACGAACCGCTGCGACTCAAGGTGCAGGCCTGGAACAGCAACGGCCGCATCGCCGAGGCGGTGTTGCTTGTGCCCCTCGAGCCCATGAACGGGGTGGGCGGTGCTGGTGGCAGTGGCGGGTCCGCAGGCGGTGGTGCTGCTGGCACGAGCAATGCGTCGGGCGGCGCCAGCGGCGGTGGAGAGGACGGTGGATGCGGCTGCGCCACGCCTGGGCACAGCAACAGCTCGGGCTCAGCCTGGCTAGCCCTTGGAGGCCTGGCCTACCTGGTGCGGCGCCGTCGCAAGAGCAAGAGCCCGAGCGCGAGGTAGCCGAAGCCGCTGGTGCTGCGCTGCTTGCCGCTCGTTACCGTGCGGCAACTACAGCCTTCGCCGGGTTCTGTGCGTGTCACGGGGCGCGCGCCTTCGCTGCCACTCGAGCCGCCCGTCGCCGCACCGCCGCTGCCCACGGCGCCGCCGGCTCCGCCTGAGCAGTCAACAGACGTGCAGCCGCCGCTTCCGCCGCTTCCGCCATCTGCTTGCTTCAGCGTGACCCGTACGGCGTCCGCGACGAGCCGTTGCGAGCCGTCGAGGGGCTCTCCGGTGTTGTCGTCGACTTGGAGCGTGCCCTCACCCCCGAAACTGAACTCGCCGAGGGATTGCCAGCCGTCTGCCGCAGTCTGATCGAGGATCACGCTCTCGTAGCTGCCGTCATGCTCGACGGTGTAGCGCGCCTCCTGGGAGTCGGCGAAGCCTGCGTCGGTGTAGACTTCGAGCTCATAGCGGCCGGGAGTATCGAAGTAGAAGAACCACTTGGCGTAGTTGGACGCCTCGAGGTCAGCCGTCGTGTTCGTCCACAGCAAGTGGTCGTCGGCGCCGGCGACTTCGTTGCGCCAGTAGACTGGGTCACCACCCGCGCCGAAGCACCAGCCTTGTTCGTCGAGCACCGTGGGGTCCGCGCCGATGGATTCACACGCCGGCTGACGGCCGTACCAAAAGTCGACGCCCATTTCCGCAAGGAGACCTCGGCCGCCTTTGGAGTAGTTGGCATAGCGCTGGTCGTAGACGCTGCAGCTGCCGGGGACGCAGCCGTTGTAGTAGCGAGTGACGGTCTTCACCCACGCGTCCCACAGCTCGTTCCACGGCCGGATCTGATTCATCACGGTGATGGCCTCGTCGTCGGTGTCCACCGTGAAGTAGACGGAGCGCTTGACCATGTTGATCACGAAGTCGACCGCAGCGTCCGTGTTGCCGGAGATGGTCAGGATGCGATCGCCTTCACGCGCCAGGGTGTCGTCGTATGTCCCGGCGTCAAACTGGAACATGCCGAGGCCCCCTTGCTTCAAGGAGCAAGGGCCATCTCCCGCGCCAGCCACCACGGGACCGCCGTCGCAGTCAGGGCTGTTGGGCCCTTCGCAAGCCCACGTGAGTTCAGAGTGGCAGTGGGACATGCCGGTCTCCGTGTCCGCGATGCCAGCGAGCAGCAAGCCGTTGTAGAGCCCTCGCGCTTCCGCTGCCGCGCGGATTTGCGCGGCGCGATCCTTGCGCGCTTCGGGGCTGAGCGCTTGGCGCAGCTGGTCGAGATCACCGCCAGGCGTCGGACCAGAACCGCAGCCGGTTCCAAGCAGCGGAGCGAGTGCCAACGCGCTCGCTCCCAGTAATGCTCGGCGCAGCCTTGAACGCTTGGGTGCTGTTGCCCGAACGGTCGCCGCCGCGCGCTTAGGAATCCGTGTGTCCTCGTTCATCGAGGCGCTGCCTTTCCCGTGTGTGAAGCGAGAGCAGCAGCGCTGGCTGCTTACTACTTCGCTTTGCCCTTCCCGCCCTTTGCCTTGGCAGGTTTAGCAGCTTTCGTGCTGGGAGCCTTGCTTGCGCTCGCGGTCGCCTGCTTGGCTGCCTTCTTTGCAGGCTTGGCTGCCTGCTTGGCTGCCTTCTTTGCAGGCTTGGCTGCCTTCTTGGCCGCCTTCTTTGCGGACTTGGCTGCCTTCTTGGCTGCCTTCTTTGCGGGCTTGGCTGCCTTCTTGGCTGCCTTCTTTGCGGGCTTGGCTGCCTTCTTGGCCGCCTTCTTTGCGGGCTTGGCTGCCTTCTTGGCTGCCTTCTTTGCGGGCTTGGCTGCCTTCTTGGCTGCCTTCTTTGCGGGCTTGGCTGCCTTGGTTGCCGGTTTCGCGGCCTCCACGATTTGCTCCGCCGCCTTCGTCGCAACTTCCTTCGCTGCCTTCTTGGCTGCCTTCTTAGCAACCTTCTTGGCTGCCTTGGCTGCCTGCTTTGCGACCTTTACCGGTGCCGACTCCGCGGGCGCTTCAGTCGCGGCCTCCGCTTGTGGAGCTTCCCCTTCCTCGAACAGCTTGCCCTGGTTCGGGCTCGCCTTCTTAGCGCGCTTCTTGGCGGGCTTCTTCGCCTCGGCGGCGGGCTCCGGTTCCGCGGGGGAACCAGCGCGAGCGCTCAGCGTCTCCTCGATACGGTTCTGCAGATCGTCGAACTCGAACGGCTTGTCGAGGTACGCATCCGCGCCGTACAGCGGGGACGTCATCTCGTTCAGGTTCTCGCCGATGCCAGTCAGCATGATCACACCGGTGTGGTGCAAGCTCACCGCTTCCTTGATCTTGCGACACACTTCCCAGCCGCTCATGCCGGGCATCATCACGTCGAGGATCACCAGGTCGGGGAGTCGCTCATGCGCGAGCTCCCAGGCTTGCGCGCCGTCGGACGCTTCGATGACTTGGAAGCCTTGGCCACGCAAGTAGCCACCCACCATCGCCACCATCCCGGGCTCGTCGTCCGCAACCAGCACCAACTTGTCTGAGTAATCCGTCATGTGTTCCGCCTTTGCTCTGCGAACCGTCTGTCGTGGCGTATTCGAGTCCACGGCTGATGAGCGGTCAACCCCACAAGTTCGCGGATGAGTGGCGCCGATGTCGGCGCTGGGAGTCACGTGTCCACGAACGTGACTCCCAAGCCAAGGCTCAGGCGGTCTTGCGCTGATGGCGACGACGCCACCAGACCAGTCCGAGGCCGAGCCCAATCCAGGTCGCGGTGCGACTCGGCTCGGAACTGTTCCGCGCGGTTCGGCAGCTGCATCCGCCACCGCCAGGAGACACCGTGGGGACCGCGTTGGGGTCGCCCGATTGCACCTGCTCAATGCTCAACGAGTCGCTGATCGAGTCGTCTTCGGCCGCCGCACCGCAGCCCTGATCCGAGCTGATTTGGGCGGTGATCTGGCCTTTGGTCTCGTCCTCCAGAGCGCGCAACGTGAGATCGATGCTAGCGCTCTCGCCTGGGGCGAGCTCTCCGAGATCGCAGGTGCGAGCCGCAGCGTTGCAGGTGCCAACCGAGGGCACGGCGTTCAGGAGCGAGAGGCCGCTGACGTCGAGCTTGACGTTTACTTGGCGAGGCGTCGTGGAGCCGCCTGCAGCGACGTGGGAGACCGTGAGCTGACTCGTGACGTCGCTCCCTGCGCTTGCCTTTTCTGGCGTGCTGCTGGTCAGCACCAGGTTGCTTTCGTCAGTACCCGGCGCTGGCACATCGAGCACCTGAGCGCGCTGACCCTCGACGTTGTCGAAGTGGAGGACCAGCGCCTGGGCGCCTTGAGCCCGGTCGACGTCGGCCCGGATCAGGTCGTCACCGCCGAATAGCGGTCGGCCGTCGAGCCCATAGGGGCTCGCGTCGATGGCGGGGTGATTGGCGTCGAATGTCGCCCAACTCACGGTGTCGCCCTTGTTGACGAGGCTGTTGGTGACCGAACTCACCCGGTACTGGAACTTGGCGTTCTCTGCGGTCAGGCCGAGGTCCTCGAGAAAGACCGGGAAGATCAGCACGCTGTTGAGGTAGGCGTTGGTGTTCAGAACGTCCGCAGGAACGATGTTCAGGAAGCGCCCGCCACCTTGCTGGCCGGTGCGAGACACCGGGTAGGAAACCAGCACGTCGTTGAAGGACAGCGCAACGAGCTGGTAGTCGTAGCTATTGTCCAGGTTCGTGTCGATTTGGACGACGTATCTACCAGGCGAGCCAGACGAGAAGGTCTCGTAGCTGTTGGGCGCGGGGGTAGTCCACGTGCCGCGAACCGCGAGCGCGATGAACGCGGAGGCATCGGCGAAGTCCCGGGACTTCAAATCCGTAGCCGCGCCTGTCGCTATCACGTCGTCCGTCGCGTCGAGGGACGTCTCCGGTTCCTCGCTCACGCCCAATTGAAACACTCCGGTGACCGGCGCGGTGGTGGCGCTCTCGCCTACCGGGTCCAGCGTCAGCGTGCTGCCCTCGCCGCACGCAGTGAACCCGAGGCTGCGCTCCCCAGCGGGTCGGACGGCTCCGTTGAAGGGCACGTGGAGGTCCGGTTGGCCGCTGGTCTTCGAGGTGAGGTTCACTTGACCTGCGGCCTCCATCAAGAAGTGGCGTCCGTAATCCGCGTCTGATCCAAGTCGGACGGTGGTGGGCGTGGTCGGATCCGGTGCCAGCGCGGTCACCAGGCTTGGGTCGAACGTGAGCGCGACCTCGATGTCGACGCTGTCGCCGGCGGGGATGCTGACGCTGGTCTGACTAGCGGTGACGCTGACGCCAGCGACCGGATACTGCAGCGCGGGCGCCACGTCGAACTCGACGCTCGCGTTGCTCGTGTTAGTGATGCGCAAGGTGCGGGCGCTGGTGCTGGTGGTTCCGGTGATCATGAAGCCGAAGGCGATACCCGAGCCTTCCGAGGGCTCAGCAGCCGCAACGACCTGGGTGTCAATGGCGACATCGACCTGCACGCGTCCGCCGCCAACGTGGCTGATCGGCGCCTGCATGCCGTTCACGAACGCAGGCACGGCGGTGTTGATCATCGCCGATTTCACTTCCGTGGGGAGCCAGGTTGGATGTGCTTGGCGCACCAGCGCTGCCGCGCCGGCGGCCATGGGGGAAGCCATGGACGTGCCGGAGTTGACGACGCCCTTGAAGCCGCTGCCCACCCCGGCGCTCTTGATGTCACCGCCAGGCGCCGCGATCTCTGGCTTGAAGCCGCCGGTCGTCGACTCGGGGCCGCGGGAGCTGAAGGGAGAGAGCTGGGACTTCCCCTCGACGGCCAATAGCTCGGCTTGGACGTTGCTTGCTCCCTTGAGCAGGCTGCCATCGGAGTTTCCGATCATTACCGCAGGGATCCCGACTGCGTTGTCCCCTCCCATGGGAAAGGGCGGCTCCGCGGGGCTGTTCTGTACGACGACCGCCGCGATGGCGCCAGCCGCAGCGGCGCGGCTCAGCTTATCTTCGAAGGTGCAGGTCCCGCGGTCGATCAGCGCGATGTTGCCGGAGATCGCGGCGGCGTTGCTGTAGTCCGAGCAACCGTTTCCGGGTTGCGTGCGCACCAGCTTGCCGCTGATGGGTGTATCCGTTGGGATAGGAGCTGAGATGCCGCCTGCCACCGCGGCGTAGCTCCCTGCGATGCCGGCTGGGGAGGTCACGGTCAGCTCTGGCAGCGCTCCTTCACTGGTTGCCGCGACGCTCAGCGCCTGATCGACGCCTGCCGGCTGCCCTGCGATGAAGTAGGAGCTTCCAGCGTTGCCCGCCGCGGCCACGAACACGGTCCCACCGCGCACCAGGTTCTTGATGAGCGTCGAGTTGCTGCCGCCCAGGCCAAAGTCGCTGCCCAGCGAGGCGTTCAGGACATCCAAGCGGTCGCTGGGATCGTCGTCGCCGTTGGGGTCGATGGCGTAGTCGTACGCGCTGGCGGTGAGCGTTGTTCCACCGTCGCAACCGAAGACGCGGATCGCATGCAGGGACGCCTTGGGCGCCACACCTGGGTACACCTCGAAGGCGTTGGGGTCGAGGCTCGCGTTGTAGGGGCCCGTGTACGGGCTGCCATCCTTCAAGACGCCGTTGCCAGCAGCGATGCCGGCAACGTGGGTGCCGTGTCCGCCGGAGATGCGACCGCCGACCTGGCGCGCGCAGTCGAGGGGATCCGGGTCGGGTTTGGGCGAGGTGCTTCCATCGTAGGCGTCACCAGCGAAGTCGGTGCCAGCAACGACTCTTGCCGTGGGGAAGCTGTTGGACTCGATGACGGCGGAGTCATTGGCATTGTACGCTGCGCTCGTGCCAGGGCCCCCAAAGTCTGCGTGGGTGTAGTCGATGCCGGAGTCCATCACGCCGATCGTGATGCCGTCGCCGTCCAGTGGAGAGATCCGCTCCCAAACCTTCGGCGCGCCGATTGCCGGTACGGCGGAGGCGAGGTTACGGCTGTAGTACGGCACCGGCTCGATGCCGACCACCTCGCCGATGCGCTGCAGGTTCCGCACTTTGTCAGCGGGGACTCGCACGTGGACGCGGTTGCCGACCTTGCCGATGCGCGCGATCACCTCCGCGCCGTAACTCTGCAGCTGAGGCACGACGCGATCCTGCTGGGCTCGCACGATGGCCACTTGCTGCATGAAGCTCTGCTTGTAGCGCTGCACCTTGAACGTGGTTGCCTTGAAGTCGATTCCTCGAGGAAGCAACGCCGCGGGCGCTGGCTCACTGAGCAGCACGTACACCTGAACCATGCGGTTCGGGTCGGGGTCACTCAGCCCGAGCAAGAAGGGCGCGTGGGTCAGGTCCCGGGGCGGTGCCGCGGGGAGCCACTCGAGGTTGTTAACCTGGGCGTTGGTGCTGCTGTGCTCGGCGCCCGCAGCGCTGCAGCCGTTGCTCGTGACGGCGGCTAGCGCCGCGACACCTCCTAGCAACAACCAGCGGGGGGCAATCGGGCGGGCGTGGGCATTCAAAGTACGGCGCATCGGATCTCTTCGCTTGGCTACGGATCTTGCCGAGTGCGCGCAGCGCTCGTGATGGCAGCGCGCTTCACCCAGCCAGAAGTCGGGCTCGGGTTTCCCACCGGTTCGAGGTGCTTACAAAGGCTTTTTCGATGTAGTTTCGGGGGGCAGGCGCACCTGAGACATGTTGAGGCACCAGCCACGCTGCACAATCGCCGCGAGACGCGATTTTTGGGGGGGAGCCGCGCAGTTCACCTGACCCAGTGCGTTTTCCACAAGGGAAATTCTGCGCCGGGGGAACCACGGTGACCGCTGGGCCGGTGTGGCGCTCCTCACCCCCTGACCCGGACGCGGCGTCGCGTGGCCCGGACCGAGGTCTGCCACCGCTCGCATGAGCAGTGGCCGGAGCCAGCCAAGCGCCAGTCCGGTGACAGGTTCTCAAGCCTGGGGCGTAGGATGAGCCTGAGGCGGGCCGGGGTGTGGCCGTTTGGGGCCAGGACGCTGCCAGGCTCGCGAAATATCAAATGAAAATGCTTAGGTCTGGGTCTGCTGCTAGAGTTCGAGCCAGACGCAGCCCCGCGGGGCAAGGGGGACCGCTTAGCGCGACCCGTGCGTCTTCAGCGAAAGCTACCGGAACTTTCGAGCGTTAGGACCGTCACTGCGTAGACCCGCGTGAAGTCGCGGCCTCGCCCCCTGAATCGATTTTCGCCGCATCGCACCTCGCCTCCAACCAGTAGGTCGAACTTGTCTCGAGAAGCAGAACTGAAGCGCCTCGCCCAAGCCGCCAATCGCACCGGCCTTCGCATGCGCTTCGATCACGCCCTGCACCGGACGCTGATCCTGTTCCCGCTGGTGCTGCTGTACGCGTTGGCGGCGCTGATTTGGATCAAGATTTGGAAGCCTGGCGGCGCGCAGATCGCGCAGGTGATGTTCGCCGGAGCGGTGCCAGTCGCGATCTGGTTCTTTGGGACACTCCACGCGTGGCTCACGCCTCGGCCCAAGTACGCCGGCGCGATGCGGCTCGACAAGCACCACGGGCTGCACGATCGCATCTCGAGCGCGCTCGAGTTCATGAAGGTGCCCCAGGACCAGCGCTCGCCCTTCATGGAGGCCGCGATCGAGGACGCGGTGCTGACCGCCAAGGACCTCCAGCCGGGCGGCGCCGCCCCCATCCACCTCTACGCCCTCGAGCTGGTGATCATCGTTTGCTTGCTGATGGGGCTGATTGGCGGCTCGTGCCTCTACGTGCCGAAGTACGTGGAGATCAAGGAGGTCGCGCCCCAGAACAACCCGCTGATCCTCAGCCCGGATGACGTCGATCTGTTCCGCAACATCGCAGAGCAGATGAAGCAGGAGAACAAGGACCCCGAGACCCTGGCCGCGGTGAACAAGTTCAACCAGCTGGTGGAGGACAT
>JBFXBK010000238.1:0-13916 GCA_050183255.1 Polyangiaceae bacterium
CCTCCACAACCAAGCCATCGGCAGCCCGTCCGGCTGCGGCGGCAAGCTGCGCCCACCGCACGCCGGCTTGGACCGAGCGCCGGCGAGCCCAATTTCGTGTCATGCAAGCGCTTGATTCGGGACTAGTCCAGTTGGATCTCATCTACTTTCAACGTGCTCGTGCCACTGGCCCCGAACTTGAACTCCCCGATGAATGGCGCGGTCAAGGAGTAGCCCACCACCCGAAGGACTCCGTCGACATAAGCGTCGCAGACGCGGCTTCCCCAGTCCATGTTTCGAAGTTCGAAGTGATGCCAGGTGTTGGCGGTGAGTGAGGCTTGCGCAGCGTAGGCGAACGAGACGACCCTTCCATCGATGGAGATCGTGATGGGGGCTCCTGGGTAGCTGGTCGAATCGAATGAGATGGTGGTGCTTGATGTGTTGTCGACATATTGCCACCAGGAAATATGAGTCGGCTGTGATTCTGCGAATTGTCTACTAGTCGACACCGTGCTTCCCGAGGACGCTAGCTCCAGGCCATAGCTTGAGCTGTTAGCTGCAGCAGATCCGTTGACGCTTGGGCTCGTGGGGCCAGTGCTGGTCCAGCCATTCGCATCTCCGTCTTCGAAGTCGTCTTTGAAGAGTTCTGTCACGCACGCACCCGCGGCACAGTACGCCGGGCAGTTGGTGCCCCCGCTCGTGAACGCGCTGCCCTCGGAGTTACACTGCGTCGCGCGCCTCCCATCGCAAGTCGACTGGTTTGCCGGACAGACGTTCGCCGCGCAGGTGAAGTCGGATTCGACGCAATGGTATTGGGGGTTACATTGACGCTTGAGCTTGAGCGCCCCGCCGCCATCAACGCACTCGTACACATTGCCATCTTTGCACTGGAGAGGCTGGGTGCAGGTCACGGGAACACACTGTCCACCGCTACATGTCATCCCTGGGGTCGAGGCACAGTCGTTTGCGCTGGCGACATATCCCGAGCCGTCGGCCGCGCAAGCGGCCAAGTGGGTTCCGACGCAGCCAACGGACGTTGGCGTGCAGACCCGCGGGTAGCAGAGACCATCGCTTGGGTCGCAGAACTGACTACTCGTGCAGGGGAGCAGCGTCTGGATTTGCCCGAACGCGTCGCAGTACACCGGCGCGCCGGAGATGCACGCGCGTGTACTTGGTTCGCAGATGCGGGCGACGCAGACACCTTGCTTGCAGACTTCGTCCTGGGCGAGGCAGTCTGTGCCGGCCTCGTAGCCGTCCCCGCTGGAGTTGCACACGGTGGCGATCTGCCCGAAGCACACCGGTTGGTTCGCCTCACAGATCGGCGCGACACACTGCGGGTAGCCGGGGATACAAACCTCGGCGTTGTTGCACGTGTCGTTGGTGCGGTATCCGGTTCCGAACACGTTGCATTGCCAGACACTCTTTCCGGAGGGTGGGCACATATAGCTGCCCGGTTCACAAACCGGTTCACTGCATACGCCGTTCAGGCATACCTGGTCGATAGCGCGGCAGTCGGTGGTGGAGTCGTAGCCGGTGCCGTCAGCGTTACAGTGTGCTTCGGTCATCCCTTCACAGCGCGTTTCTCCGGGGAAGCAGAACTTATCGCGGCACTTGCTCTCACCCGGAACGCAGTACTGTGAGCCGCAGTCAGTCACCTCGGTCTGAGCGGTGCCCGAAGCATTGCACTGCAAGATCTTGGTTCCGGCGCATTCGTACGTGTTGGAAAGGCACACGACCTTCTCGCACGCCGCGTCCCGGCACGCCTCGTCACTCGCGCAAGGTGTCACGTCGGCATAGCCCGTGCCCTCCGAGTTGCACGCGCTGACACTGTTGCCTGTGCAGGCAACCTCGTTGGGGACGCAGATCTGTGTTTTGCACTGAAGGGTGCTGGGGTCGCACGGGTGGTCGTCCGAGCAGTCCTGGATGGGCTGGTAGCTCAAACCAAGGCTGTCGCACTCCACGACGTCGCCATCGACGCATTGCCGCGCGTTGGGGGTACACAGCGGCGCCACGCACGTTGTGCCATCCGCTGATGCCACGCACTGGCCGCCGCTGGATGCGCAGTCTTCGACTAGCGTCCACTCGGTGCCCGAGTCCCCACACTCGAACAGCCCCGAGCCGCCGCAAAGGCGCTCGTGCGGCGTGCACTGCACCGGCTGGCACCACGCCTGGCTGGCAACTTCGGCGCACACCGAGTCGCTTGGGCAAGCGGCGACGATGTCCCAACTTGAACCCGACGGGAGACACGTCTCGATCGCTTGCCCGACACACCTGGAACTTCCGCTCGCGCACGCGTCGTCGACGCACGACGAGGACTGGGTGGGGTCGCAATACTGAGCGCTTGGGCAATCAGCGTTACCGATGCACTCGACACACTCGTGGGTGTCGTTGTTGCAGTGTTGGCCTGAACTGCATCCCAGCTCACACGGCGTCAGCGGAACGCACACACCCGCCTTGCACGCCTCCTCGAGCGAGCAGTCACCGCTGTTCGCGCACGGTCCACATCCGCCCGCCGCACATTCCGGTTCGCAACCAGCGTCTCCCGCATCGCACGCTGGTTTGCACCCGGCATCTCCCGCGTCACACGCTGGCTGGCACGTGCCCGCGTCCACGCAGTCGAGGATAGGTGATGTGCCGGCGCTCTCGGCCGAGCACGCGATAGCGGTGAGGGCGAACAATAGCAGGCCAAGCTGTTTCATGGGGTGAACTCGATCTGGTCGAATCGGCAGGTGGTTTGTGCATTCCCACACTCTAGGACGATGCGCGCTATCCCGAACCCCTGAGACATGCCGACGGCGGCCGAGCGCTGCATCCCGTCCACGTAGTAACTGAACCTCCGGTTTACCCAGTCCAGATCCCGAATCTCGAAGTGATACCACGTATCCGCGAGGTAATTCATGGTTCCATACAGCAAGCTCGAGCTGTAGTGGACTGCCGAACCAGCCGTGAAAAAGCCGTGCGTGATGACTGGTTCACTCCGGCTCTCACCGAAGAACTGGATAGTCGCGGAGCTCGCGTTCGCAACTCCGACGCTGGCCCACCACGAGATCGCGGAGGGCTTGAGCTCTCCGAAGGAGATCTCCATCGCTGGACCGGAGGTGCTGCCCTGTCGGGTGAGCTGTAGGCTCTGCGCGCTGGACGCGGCTGAGGTCGTGCTGACCAGAGTGGCCTGCACGTCCGGGTTCAGAGGCGTCCAGCGACTCAACGACGACTCAAAATCCTCCCGGAAATACTCGTTCGTGCAGCTTCCGCCAGCGCAGTACGCCGGACACAGAGTGCCACCCGGCAGGTAGTCCGAGCCGTCTTCGTTGCAGGTTGTGGCCCGAGCACCGTCACAAGCGGGGAGTCCTTGGGCGCATGCATTCAGCAGGCACTCCGCGCCGTACATGCCGAGCCCGCAGTGGTAGTCTCCACTGCAAGTGGAGTAAAACCTGGCCGCGGTGCCTGAGTTGTTGCACTGGTAAATGTCGCCGTTGTCGCAGAACACGGTGTCCGGAGTGCAGACTGCGTCGTGGCACTCTCCCATGAAGCAGGTTTGTCCCGCCGCGCCGCAGTCGACACCACCCGCTTCCCAGCCAGAGCCATCCGCGCGACAGGTGGCGCGGATTGTCCCGTTGCATCCGATCTGCCCTTTGACGCAGTAGTCTCCCACGCAATTTCCGGCGTAGCAGTGCTCATCACCGGCGCACGCCTTGGGATCCCACCGCTCCCCGTCGCTCGAGCACGCCTCTGCGGTGGAACTGTCCTGGCAACGCTTGGATAGTGGCGTGCAGGCCACCGTCTTGCACGCTCCGTCGACGCACACCTGGCCCGTGTTGGAGCAAGAGACTTGCACATACCCGGAACCAAGCGCGTTGCAGGTTCGAGCGTAGTTGCCAGCGCACGACGTTGCCCCGGGGACACACTCCTTCGCCATGCAGTGGTTGTAGATCGTAGAACAGTACTCCTGGGGCGTGCAGACGTCGAAGACGATGTCCGACATCCCGTCGGCACTGCATTGATAGGCATTGCCGTCTCTGCAGAAGTTGCTGCCCGGTGTACAGTTTACCGGCACACAGGCGTTGCCTATGCAGTACTCGCCGTACTTGCAGCGCTGAGACTCAGAGTAGTTGTGCCCGTTCGCATCGCACTTGTACAGGTAGGCTCCACCACAATACCACTCGTTGGGCGGACAAGACTGGCTGAGTGGCGGGCGACATGTCGACTCACCGTTGGCGCAGCTACCTCCTGGCTCGCATGACTCGGCAAGGTTCCAGCTCAACCCGTCGACGTTACAACGTTGGACGTTGCCACCATCGCAAAAGTACGCGTCCGGAGTGCACGCATGAGTTTCGCAGACTCCGTTTATGCACTCCGCGTTGGAGCCACATGACGTTCCACCGTCGTACCCCGATCCGTCGCTGTCGCAGACGTGGAGCGTGTTGCCGACGCAGGTTGATTCCCCGGGGGAACACACATTGAGTACGCAGCCGGCCTTGTCATTGCAGTGTTGATCGCTCGTGCAAGTTTGAATCAAGTCCGAGGACGACCCGTCGGAGCGACATGAACGGTACTCGCTGCCTAGGCAGAAGGTTTCCCCGGGAGTGCAGGTCACAGGGGTACACTCCCCCGCGCTGCAGGCTTGAGCGTTTGCCACGCAGTCCTCCGCTACCTCCAGCGCCAGGCCGTCGCCGCGACACTTAACGACCCGCTCAAGATCGCAAGTCACCTCCCCGGGGACACAGCGCTGAACCTCGCAGTAGGCGTGGCCAACGTCCTCAACGCATGTCTGACCGTCACCACACGCGATGGGATCGACCCAACCGCTGCCGGTTCCGTCGCAATGGCGCACGGCATTGCCCTCACACTTGCTCTCGCTGGGCGTGCAGACCTGAGGTTCGCAGCGTTCGTCCTGGCAGAATCGTCCGCTGGGGCAGTCAGTGGGGCGCTGGCACCCGACGCATGCGCCGACCACCGTGTCGCAAACACCGACGCCGTTGCAGTCTGCCGTCGAGTCGCAGTGGGGCACGCAGTGCTGGTCGCGGCATACCTCCCCACCGCTGCAGTCCTCAGTGGCCAAGCATTCGACGCAGCGATTCTCGAGCGTATTGCATACGCCGCTCGCACAACCCGCCCCGCAGGGCGGCCCCGCGACGCAAGCGCCCGCTGTGCACCGTTCGCCCGGCGCACAGTCCAGGCTGCCGCGGCATTCGTAGCAGGCCCCTTCGCTGCAAAACGGCGTGTCAGGCGGACACTCCGAATCCGCCTCGCAACCCTCCTTCACCGGCGTCTGCGACGCCGGATCCGAAGAGCTGCAGCCACTGGCTGCCACGGCGGCGAGGCAGAGGGCGAGCCACACACCGACCACGCGCTGGAGTCCCATCACCCCTAGGGGTGAGCCTGCTCGCTTGTGTAGCTGAGTTGGATCCGCGAGGTCGTGGTGCGTTCTGAGTGAAGGAACGTTCATCGAAGCTCAAGCGCATAGCATGCTTGAGCCTCGAGGGCGACGCACCCCGGGTGACATCCGTTGGTCCCCTTGGTGCCTTGTGGAATCGAGTCGCTCGCGTTTGGACAATCGCTCTACTCGGTCGGTAGCTTCTGGAAGTCGCTGACGACGAGGTTCGCGTTGGTTGGGACCCAGTTCACTTGGTCGCTGACCCGGCGTTGGTAAGTCTCAAAGCTCTCTCCCCCCACACGATCTCCGGCGTACACACATCCGACATCCATTCCGCTGGAGAGGTCCACCCACGCGTTCCAGGGCGCTGTCAGGCGTGCGGGCACGTCGGATTGGTTTGGCCCCGCGTCCTGCAAGACGAAGCCGGGCGCTTGACTCGTGCACGAGGCTCCGAAGATGAAGCTCGGTCCTTGCGGGGTGTTCTGGAATAGCAGAACCTGGTCGCCGGCGCCAAAGTCGCGCAGCGCACCGGAAGTGGTGCCGAGGTTTGGACGTAGCCCAACGTCCGCGCTCCAAACGAAGCTGGTGCCCGCGGGTATTGCCGCGGGGAATTGCACACGCAGCACGTCTTCGCCAGTCCCAAGCGCGAGGCTCGTTGTGCTCCACGGGTTGTCGGTGAAGACCAGCTCGGTGTTGGGGCCTATGTCGGCGAGCACTGCGAAGGCGACCTGGACCGGTGCCCCACGACGCAGGCCAGTAACTACGACTTGCCCCGGGTGCGGTGTCGAAGCGCGGCACGCGCGGGAACCGAAGTCATCGTAGTCATCGATGGGAAATCCGTCCCACTCTGGAACCGGGTCATAAGTATCGGTGGCGTCGCGATCGCCCTGGGTGACTTCACACTTTCGACGTATGGTTCTATTCTGTGTGGAAATATATGGGGTGCCCCAATACAGCGCGAGCGGCGCGTCGCCGATTTGGCCGATCGCATCCTGGAGTTCGTCTTCGCACACCAGCTCGATCACGTCGTTACCGTTGAAGTTGATCGGCTGGACGTTGGTGAGATCACAGCGCCCCTCGTGAGTGAGGTTCGAGTGGCACAGTGTGAAGGTTGCTCCCGAGGCAATGAACCCCGAGAGTGCCGTGGACAACGTCGGTGCCGCCGCACCGTTTGCGTAGAGGTTCAACACGCAGGTCGACAAATCCCAGTCGACACCAGCGTTGTACACTTCGAGGGCTTTGTTCTCGCTTCCGGTGCCCTCGATGTACTCCGAGAAGAACAGGTTCCTTGGCGGTCCGGTTACGGGCCCTGAACCCGCCGCGCCTCCCGCGCCATCCCCGCCGACGCCCGCGCTACCCCCGCTGCCGCTTGTCCCGCCGTTGCCGCTCGTCCCTCCAGAGCCGCCAGCATTGCCCACGCCTCCGTTGCCACCGAAGTCACCAACACCGCCGCTGCCGCCTCCTTGAGTTCCTCCGACGCTCGCCCCGCCGGCGGTGTCCGGCGCGCCGGTGCTGCCGCCGAGCGCATATTGCCCTGCGGCACCGCCCGCGAGGTTCGCGCCTGCTCCACCGCTACCCTCGGGCGCCGGGCGCTGCTTCGCCTTGCAGGCCGTCAAGCCACACGCCAGGACCAAACCCAACCAAAGACCTGTCAGTCGCCTCATTGCTCCTCCGATCGCCGCTCGAGATCAATAGGAGTAACAAGTGGAACTTTCAACTCGTCATATCGGTGACTTGGTTCTCGGCCTTGCGTACGGCGGGCTCCACAAGGGATCTCGGTATTTACGCGCGGAATTCTGAGCGCAGGCCGCAGTTGGGTTCCATGTGCGGAACGAGCGGAGTCGCGTTCCAACGCCGAACGTGGCGCCGTGAGTGAATCGCGAGCTCGACTCAGTTCGCCGCGAGCGCCAGGCCGGAACACCCGCCCAGCACCTGGATGTCATAGAAAGGTTGCGCTTCGTTCAGCCCTGGCGTTTCCCAGCAGAGCTCGCCTCCGACCGCGTCTAGCTTCAGCGTGTCGAGTTCGACCTTCGTGGCGCCGCCGTTCACGCGCAAGCGTACCGCCGCCGTCACCGGGCGCACGATGCTCAGGCGTTCGACGCCACCGTGGACCTCGATCGGGACGCGGCCGCCTGGGACACCCAAAGTGAGACTCAAGCGTTGAGCCCCTCCACGTACCTTGAACGCCTCCAGGCGAACCTCGCGAAACGCGCACTCGAGTTCGCTCAGCCCGCCGTTGATCTGCAGCTCCCAAGGGACTCCCGGGCAGAGGCGGATCTCGCCGCGCTTCGCCTTGGTCTTGCCCTTGAGCAGCGCTAGCAACGAACGTGGATAGCGCACGCGGAGCGTTTCCTCGCGGTGTTCGAGTTTGGGCCCATCACCGTCGAAGCTGGCCCGCGCGAACTCGGCGTCAGAGCCGCTGCTCAGCAGCAAACGGCTCGCGCCGTTGGTGAACTCCAAGCTGCCCCGCGTCGCTTCGCCCCGAGGGACTACCCAGTCTGAATCTGAGATGGCCTGAACCGGGGCGGCGGGCGCCGCGCCCTTGAGCCTTGCGACTTCCCTGTCGACCAGCTCGAAGGTGCGTTGAAAGTAGTCGTATATCAGCGCTTGCTCGCTGGGGGCGTACTCTGCCCAGAGCGCAGCCGAGGCTTGACCGAGTGGCGCGAAGGCGGACTCGAGGTCGGGAATGCGATCCGGGAGGAAACGAATAATGACGGAGCGGCGGTCCTTCGGATCTCGCTCGCGCCGAATGAAGCGACCCTTCTCCAAACGATCCAGCACGCCGGTGATCGCTCCGCTGCTGAGGCCGCTTATCTCGGCCAGCCGACCCGCCGTCATGGGCGGCTCCGGGCCGGCGCTCTGCATGAAGTCGAGCACCTTGTGGTCCGTTGGGTTCAGGTTGAGGTGCTCGGCGATCAGTTGGTGCAGGAGCAGGGTGTAGGTCGACGCTTTGCGGTGCATGTCCTGGGCAAGCTCGGGATCGATCGGTCCCTCGAGGCGCTTTCTGCTCATTGTCAGAGAAGTTTAGTCACCGAGATATCCCCGGTCTAGCCGGCTTCCGTGTCCAGGGGTCGCGGTCTGGTGGCCGCAGGCTCGGTAGATCTCAAACCATTTCGAGCGCTTGCCTGTCGCACCGGACAAAAATTTTGACAGCTAAGATAAATAGTTTAGAAACTAAGATATCCGGTTGAGCGAAAGGTTGGGCGCGGGTGGACGAAACACAGCTCACGGAGCGGCTAGCAGCTTTGCGAATCGAACGGCCTGGTGCGCCTCCGAAGACGGCGGCGCCCGAGCAAACCGCGGTGCTGAAGCGGACGGTGCGGCCGCGAGTGTGGGTCGTCTCCGTGCTGCTATTGACCGTCGCCGGCCTGGGTTTGGGGGTGAGGTACCTCGGCCCTGACGCGCCTCGGTCGAGCGCTGCGGTGCCAGCAACCGGCGTCCACGTCGCGGCGGTCGGGCCCTCCTCACGTGGCGTTTGGATCGCCACCGCACGGGTTGAAGCCACTACCCAGGCGCGCCTCAGCGCGCGCGTCACCGCACCGATCGCGATGGTGCATGTGCGTGAAGGGCAACGCGTGACTGCAGGGGACCCGTTGCTCGAGCTGGACCGCAGCTGGGCGGAGCAAGATGCGGTCGTGGCTCGAGCCGAGACCCGCGCCTCCCGGGCGAAGCTTGCGGTTCGGCGCGCCGAGCAGGCCGAAGTGGAGCGGCGCCTCGATCAAGAAGCGCGCCTGGTGCGGAGCGCCGTGCTCAGCCTGGAGACCCTGCGCCAGCGCCGAGCAGAGCACGCACAGCTGGTGAAAAATATTCGTGCGGAAACCCTAGAGGTGCGAGCGAGTGAGGCGCGCGCGACGCGGGTCGCCCTTGAACGCGACGCGTACACGCTCCGGGCGCCCTTCGATGGGGTGGTTGCGGCGCCGCCTGCTGGTGTCGGTCAACTGGTGGGCCCGATGCAAGAGCCAGTGATCGAGCTCTACGATGCGCACTCACTGCGCGTCGTCGCGGACGTCGCGGAGACGAAGCTCGCGCTAGTCAGGGCTGGTCAGCGCTGCGAAGTACGCTTGGACGCGGCGCCGGAGCAGGCGCAGCAGGCTGAAGTCGAGCGCTTGGCGCCTCGCTTGGACCGCGCGAGAGCGACCCTCGCTGTCTACCTGCGCGTCCCGAACTCACCGATCGAACTACGTCCCGCCATGGCCGCGCGGGTGAAGTGCAACGAAGGAGCGTCAGAATGACCCAGACACAGTTACTCTCCCCCGAAAATTCAGGCGTACCCGTAGGCTCGGACGTTGCCGAGGGCCTCGTGCGAATCCGTGGGGTAACAAGAGAATACGTGCGAGGCGCAGAGGTGGTGCGCGTGCTCCGAGGCATCGACCTCGACATCCCTCGCGGTGCTTTCGAGGCCCTGATGGGGCCTTCGGGCTCAGGCAAATCGACGCTCCTGAATCTGATTGCCGGGCTCGACCGCCCAACTCAGGGCAGTGTCGAAGTTGGCGGCACGGCGCTAGAGCGCCTGCGAGACGCTGAGCTTGCTGCGTGGCGCGCGCGCGAGCTGGGGATCGTGTTTCAGATGTACAACCTGCTGCCGGTGCTGAGCGCCGTGGAGAACGTGGAGCTGCCCTTGCTCCTGACCCCGGTCCCTCGCAAGGAGCGGCGTGGGCGCGCGGAGCTCGCGCTGGAGATCGTCGGCCTCAAGGACCGGGCGCGGCACTTGCCGAACGAGCTGTCTGGCGGTCAGCAGCAGCGTGTCGCGATCGCGCGCGCCATCGTACACGACCCCGCGCTGTTGGTTGCCGACGAACCGACGGGTGATCTGGACAGAAGGAGCGCCGACGAGATCCTGGCGCTGTTCCAGACGCTCAACGCAGAGCTGGGCAAGACGATCGTGATGGTGACCCATGACCCCGCGGCGGCAGCGTGCGCGCGAGTGGTGCGCCGCCTCGACAAGGGCGTCCTGACATGAGCGTAAGTATTGGGCGCATTGCCCTGCGCAACGTGACGCGGAACAAGCCGCGCTTCGTGATGACACTGCTCGCTGTTGTTATTTCCGTGCTGATATTTATGACGTTGGACTCCGCAAAACGCTCCTGGGACAGCGCACGGGAAGTGTCCCGGCAAGATCGCCTGGTCACGCGGCACAAGGTGACCTTCGTCCTACCCCTACCCAAGCGCTATGTCTCTCGCCTCACGGAAGCGAAGGCGGCGAACGGAGCGCCCTTGGTACAGCGGGCGACGTATGCCGTGTGGTTCGGTGGTCGTGAACCAAACCACGAGCATGAATTCTTCCAGTCGATCGCGGTGGACGCGGAGAGCTACTTTGACGTGTACGACGAGGTGGAGCTCACGCCCGAAGCGCTCAGCGACTTTCGTCAGAACCTGGATGCCGCGATTGTCGGCGAGGGCTTGGCGCGGAAGCTTGGCCTGAAGGTCGGCGACCAAGTGAGCCTGGAGAGTCCGATCTATCCGAGCGCAGACGGGCACCCATGGTCTTTCCGTGTGGCAGGCGTGTACCGCTCACGCTCCCGAGCGGTGGATACCCAGAGCTTCGTGTTCCGCTACGAACGCTTGAATCAGGCGCTAGCCGCCAAGGACCGAGACCAAGTCGGCTGGCTCGTGAGCCGCACGCCGCCCGGCGCCGATGCTCAGTCAACCGCGCGAGCGGTGGATGCGTTGTTTGCAGACTCGGATGTGCAGACCCTGACCCAGGACGAGCGCGCCTTCGTTTCTGGCTTCCTGGGGATGGTTTCGACCGTGCTCGATGTGGTTAGCGTCCTCTCGTATGCGATCCTGGTCATCGTGCTCTTGGTGCTGGCAAACGCGCTAGGAATTTCCGTGCGGGAGCGAGTCCGGGAGTACGCAAGCCTGAAGGCGCTCGGCTTCAGCCGCGGCGATGTGCTGCGCCTCATCTTGCTGGAGGGAGTCTACCTGTCCTTGATCGGCGTGAGCGTGGGCATCGCGGTGGCGCTTGTCATCATCGACTTCGGGATTGGGCAGTTCTTCGAGCAGAACCTGTCTCAGTTCTTTCCGATCTTCGTGGTGCGCCCCGAGACGCTGCTGAGCGCTGGGTTGCTGTCTGTCGTGCTCGGGGTGCTCGCGGGTTTCGTTCGAGCATGGTCGACGGCGAGGCTGCCCGTAGGGACAGCGCTGAGTCGGCTCGGTTGAATCCATACGGCTCGATTGAATCCATAAGGAAAGGCACTGGAGGAGAATCATGGTTGCGATCCTGTACAACCTGCGGAGCGTGCTGGTACGCCGGCTCACCTCGCTGGCGACCGTGGGTGGTGTGGCGCTGGTGACCTTCGTGTTGGCTGGCGCGTTGATGTTGGCCCACGGGGCCGAGCGAGCGATGGCGAGTGCTGGGCGCGCAGACGTGGCGATCGCGCTGCGCACGGGGAGCGACTCCGAGCTGGCATCGAGCGTCGACACCCAGGCCGTCCAGGCGCTGCGCACACTGCCTGGGGTAGCGGCGCCCGGCGGTGAACCGAACGTCAGCCCGGAGCTGGTCAGCGTGGTGGCGCTCCCGAAATCAGATCAGAGCGGGATCAGCAACCTGACCGTGCGCGGCGTGGGAGACCGCGCCTTTGCATTGCGGCCGACCTTGAGCCTTGTTTCCGGGCGGTTACCCAGACCAGGTAGCGACGAGGCGATCGTCGGGCGACGCGTGGTCGGGCACTTCGCAGGCCTCGACGTGGACTCGAGCGGGGTTGGGGGTGAGGTGCTGCTGGGTAAGAACCGACCGGTGCACGTCGTCGGCGTGTTTCAGGCGCCCGGAGACTCTGCGGAGTCTGAACTTTGGGTAGATTTGGAGATGGCGCGGGCAGCCTTTGGCCGCCTGGGCCTGGTCTCCTCGGTGAGGGTTGGATTGCAATCAACGGCCGACCTGGCCACGTTTCGGGACGCGGTCGAGAGCGACCGTCGCCTTGGGCTCAAGGTGATGTCGGAGTCGGCGTTCCTCGAGGCTCAAGCGAGCGGCCTGGCGACGTTCATTCGAGTGCTTGGGACGCTGATCTCGCTGTTGTTTGCGATCGCGGCCATGCTCGGAGCCGCCATCACGATGCACGGTGCTGTGTCAGCGCGGGTGCGGGAAATCGGGACCCTGCGCGCGCTGGGCTTCTCACGCGGAAAGATCCTGCTGGGATTTCTCGTCGAGTCTTGTGCATTGACCCTGGGAGGAGCGGGGATTGGAGTCTTGCTGGCGTTACCGTTGAAGTGGGCAGAAATTTCCATGCTGAATCAGAGCAGTTGGTCCGAGGTGGTGTTTGGGTTCGAGCCGTCGCTGGGAGTACTCGCGCAAGCGCTGGGTTTCGGGGTCGGAATGGGCCTGATTGGCGGGATTGCGCCGGCGCTGCGCGCAGCCTGGGTCCGGCCGCTCGACGCTCTGCGAGCCTGAGATCCGGACGCTTGAACGGCGTTTCGAGAACGCGCGGTCCGAGCCAATCGCAGCCGGTCACTGGGCGTCACCCTCAAGGCTCAGTGGAGTCCATCGGTATTCGGCATTGACGCGAGATCCACGGGCGCCTTTCTGCTAGGAGTTCCGTTTCTTTCTCCCCCCTCCTTTGGAGTGCTTCATGTTCAAACGATCGCTTGCTGTCGTAACGCTGGGTACCATCTCGAGCATCGCTGCGTGCAGCGCTGCTGGAGGCAACGAGAACAAAGTCGGTGGCAGCGGAGCGAGTTCCGGCAACGGCGGTGATGGCGGTGGCAGCAATGGCGGAACCGATCAGGGGGGAACCATTGGCGTCGGCGGCGGTGGCTACGACGCCGACATCGGTCCCAAGGTGACGCTGCGCGGAACGATCTGGAGCCCTGGTGCGGATCTTCCGGCCACTTCCGTGGAGAATCGTTTCCCGATCCCCGGCGCGGCGGTCATGGCCTTCGCAAACGCACCGAATCCGTTGCCACAAGCGCTTTACTGCAACGAGTGCGTGGAGCTCGCGGATGGCGTGCCCAATGTGATCGCCAACCCGGTTGATGGCACCTTCGAACTCAAGCTGACGCCAGGCACGTGGTTCCTGACGATCCAGAAGGGTGAGTTCCGGCGCGTGCGCCAGATCGAGGTCGTGGACGACGGCTCCGGCGTGATGGAGCTCGAACCGACGGATCCCAACGCCCCCAAGCCTGAACTCACCACGCTCCCCCACCACACGGAGCTCGGCCTCGGCGACAACATCCCCAAGGTCGCGATCGTCGACGGCGCCTACGAAGATCAGGAGCCCATGTGGTCTGCCCTGGGGTTCGACTACGGCAACGAGGTCAAGCTCTACGAGACAGACTTCTTGTCTGGCGACGCGGTGGGTATGCTGATGAACGACTACGCACAGCTGAGTCAGTACAACCTGATCGTGTTTCCCTGCGGAGCGGACATGCCGACGGGTGGCTCGGTCAAGCAGAACCTGGAGCGCTACGTGCGTGAAGGCGGGAAGCTCTACATCGACGACTTCAGCTACGACTACGCGGAGCAAGTCTGGCCAGACTTTCTCTCCTACTTCGTGCGCGCTGACGATTTCGGCAGCCAGACCAACTACATCTGCGGAGATGGCAGCTACACGTCGATCGGCTCTTGCAA
>JBFXBK010000239.1:0-13822 GCA_050183255.1 Polyangiaceae bacterium
CTTCCCGCGCGTGTCTCGAAACTCGAGAGTGTCACCCAGCCTCAGCGTCGAAAAGGCCTCGTCGCCCAGCACCAACTCGGCGTCGAGGCTATCACGCCTGGGGGCCGACGCACGCTTGAGCCGCACCTTCGCGGGCGATACCACGCGCCCGAGCTGGTCCTTGTCAGGCTTCCAAGTCGCCACCCGCAGCGCTCCCTGGATCGCTCCCGTGCGGATCTTCGGCCCCGCCAAATCCATGAGGATCCGGCACGGCACTTCGGTGCGCTCGCTCGCCTGCCGCAAGGCACGCACCAGGCGCTCCCACTCCTCGGGTCCCTCGTGAGCACAATTGATACGCAACACGTTCATCCCCGCGCGCAACATGCACTCCATCCACGCGGCGCCGCCCTCACTCGCACTCGGGGCTGTGACCATGATGTAGACGTGGCGATGCTCAGGCTTGGGACCGAGCAGCTCTCGGGTGTGGTGGTGGAGCGCTTGCATCCCCGCGGACCAATCGAGGGCGCAGGCGCCTGAAATCGCCACGGGCGGAACAGGTTGAAGCGGCGCCAGCGAGTCCACGTCGCCACGCCAAGCGAGCGCTTCGCGTGTCCTCATGAGAACGCTGCGGATGGTTCCGAGCACGCACCCCTCTAGCCGCCCCAGAGACGACAAGCCCAAGTCGGCTAGCTCGACCTGGAGGTCACGCAGGTCTTGCTGACGCAGGGCGATGTAGTGCACGAGGTTCCGTGCGCTCGCTCGTCGCTCGAGAGGGACGCGCCCGAGCGCGCTCTCCATCTCAGTCTCCAGCTGGAGCATCCGCTGTTCGATCGCTTGCAGTCGATCGCGCACGTTTAACAGGGCGCTCCGGATCTCAGACTCAGGCTGGTTGGTCATTCGACTGAAGCCTAGGACAATCCACGCGTGCATTCGAGCGACGGAAGAGTCGCGCAAGGGTTGCGCCGCTACCTGGATTCTTGAGCGAGATTCCGCCGATTCTTCGCGGCAGAAGCGTCACGGTCGCCTCACTCAGACGTCACGCCGCAGTCACACTAAAATTTCCCTACGGCAATTTTAGACGCCATCACTCGGCGCAAAGCCGCGGCTCTCAAAACGCAAAGCGAAAGAATGTCAAGCGCTTCTGGCCGCTTCTTTGGGTCATTTCTCATCACGGAAGCGTGAACTCCCGGCAACCAGCCTATTGATGCAAGGTCTGGCCTCCTCCGCTTCGGTGCTCCTCTGCAGCGGATTGCTCGCCCTGGGAGTGTGCGCTTGCAGCGGCGACGGGAACTCGACGCGCTCTGCCGATGGCGGTGCAAACCAAAGCGGCGGTTCCGGAGGTCAGGGTGGCGCGGCCGGCGGCAGCGGCGGGTCAGGCTCAGGCGACGCCGGGTCTGCGACCGGCTCTGGTAGCGGCGGCTCGGGCAATGGCGGCTCGGGCAATGGCGGCTCGGGCAATGGCGGCTCAGCCAGCGGCGGTACCGGCAACCAACCCCCAACCCTAGATGGCGGCTTGGGACAATACCCCACGGAACCAGGAGAAGTGACCCAGGGCGGGAGCATGACGTTCACCAACGTGGGCGCGCCAGGGTGGTGGCCCCGCCGCATCGACCGCAGCGAAGGCGATCCCGCGTGCGACTACAAAGACGGACTTGACACCTGGGGCGGGCACTGCTGCATGAAGGAGCAGCACAGCCAAAGCAACACGCTTGCGCCATTCGATGAAGAAATGACGCTGATACTCAAGGCGATCGACGTGAAGCAGGTCGCCGTCTATCAACCTCAGGCCGCATCCGGCGCTTGGGGGCTCGTTTCCGCGTGGGATCGCCGCAGCGGCGATGGTCAAAATCTCGCCTTCACCCAAGGCCAGGCGCCGGTGACCCAGATCAGCGGCGAACTGATACACGACGACTGTGTCTGGTACCTCGCACAAAACCAGGCCTTCGACTGCGGCGACGGGAGCGACTACTTCTGTCCCGACGACCCGGGAGTCAAACGTCTCGGCTGGCAGGGCTCGAAGCTCTTCGTGTTGCTCGCTTCGATGACCTTCGACGACACGGGAGTCAGCGCCTGCAACGGCACCGGACAGGGTCACCCAGGGCCCTGGGTTGCCCTCGTCGCATCCGAGCTGATCCGCGACGGGGCGCGCAAATGGAATGGCGCCTGCAACTGCTACTCGAAGACGGGCAGCGTCGGCGACGGTTGCGGCGAGATCAACCTGTTCGAAGTCGTGATGGACAACAACCAGTACAGCAACCGGGAGTTCATCAGCACTGGCGTGCGCTCCTACCAGGCGGGGCACGTGGGCGGCAATGTGTGCGGCAGCGGCTGCTCTCGCGATGACTTCCCCGCGGATGCTACTGTCGTAGACGCCTGCGCGAAGCAGGCGTACACCCGGGGACCCGAGCTTGCAGTCGGCGGTGCGAGCGACGGATGCCCCGTCTGGAAGCGACCCGTCGGTGATCGCTACTTCCTGGTGCTGCTCGACGAGACGCAGCGCACCATCCAGCTCGCGATCGTGCACCCCGACAACATCCCCAGCCAAGCCGCTCAGCTGCTACCGAAGCTTCCCGCGGATCTACCGAGGTCCGCGATCGACGCGCTGCTTTCGCTGCGCCTACCGTCAAACTAAGAGCCACCCTCGAACTAACAGGAGTATTCGTGCGCCAACTCATCGCCTTGTGTGCCGTGTCAGGTCTGATCGCGTGCTCGGGTTCCGATGATGGGTCTTCCGGAAACGGCGGCAGCGCGGGCGCGGGCGCGAGTGGTGGCGCTCAGAGCGCTGGCTCGAACAGTGGTGGGGCCGCGGCCACCACCAACGGCGGTTCAGGGAACTCGGGTGGAAGCAGCGCAGGCTCAGGGAACGGCGGCGCGGGTGGCACAGCCAACGGGGGCTCCGAGAGCGGCGGCACTCAGAACGGCGGCACTCAAAACGGAGGGTCAAGTGGTTCCGCAGGGAATACGGGCAACTGCAAGCGCGGCGTCGCGTATGGCTACCACTCCGAGGCAGACATGCGCGCCCTCTCGAGCGGCGTCAGCTGGTGGTACAACTGGGCCTTCGAGCCCGACGAAGGCGTACGCAGCACGTACGCGTCGATTGGTCTCGAATATGTCCCCATGGTGTGGGGGGCGGGGGTGAGTACGAGCGAAGTGCAATCCAAGGCACCGAGCGACAGTCACACTCTGCTCGGCTTCAACGAGCCCAATTTCGGCGAACAGGCGAACCTCTCCGCTGCCCAGGCTGCAGCCCTGTGGCCCGGTGTTCAAGCAGTAGCCGACGCCCGAGGTTTCAAACTCCTGAGTCCCGCAGTGAACTTCTGCGCCGGAAACTGCCAAGAGACGGACCCGTTCAAGTACCTGGACGACTTCTTCAGCGCTTGCACCAATTGCCGCGTGGATGCGATCGCGGTGCACATCTACGTCGGCTGCGCCGGAGAGAACGGCAATCACGCGCAGTGGATGATCAATCACCTCAAGACCTACGAGAGCCGCTTCACCCAGCCCATCTGGCTCACGGAGTTCGCGTGCAGTGATGCTCAGAACGCCGACGAGCAACGTGCGTTCCTGGTCGATGCGGTCACGTACCTCGAGAGCGATCCCCGCATCGAGCGCTACGCCTGGTTCGCCGGTCGCGCCGACAACGTGCCCCACGTGGATCTACTGGGCACGGACGGTCAGCTGACAGCACTCGGGCAGGCTTACGTCGACGCTCCACGCGCCTGCGACAGCCAGTAGCCAGGCGCCTTGATTGCCGAGAGCAACAGGTGCAGCCTCCGCGCGTGCGATTTGAGGAAGCACCTGCGGTCCGTTTCAGCGAGGCTCTGCATGCGGAGCTGAAAGCCAGGGACCCCGGCTTGCCTGCTGCTTTCTCCCGTAAGTTACAGCGAGCCGCGCGCCCTTGCGTCGACCTCCGTTCAGAACGCGTGAGTCCGCATCCCCTGAGACGTGGTGCGTTGATGAGGGCGCTCGGTGCAAAGAAGAGTGAGCCGAGCTTGGGCGTCTGCGAGTCGAAGTTTGGAGGGATCCCATACGCAGAGGACGAAGACTTCGGTCCCTACTCATTCCTCGGCCAGCTAGATCTAACGCACGCGACCCGGGCGCTGCCGTCAGCTGCTCGCCTTCGGGGTCTGTTGCGCATCGACATCGCCAACAGCGCTGACTTCACTCAGCTTGCACGGGGTGTCTGGTTCCCGGAAGCGCATCCAGAGCGCGCAGTTCGTTGCCCCGCGGAGTCAACTGGCAACTGGGAGACACGGCTGACGTTCGAGCCCCGGTGGTGCTTGCCCGAAGGAAAGCAACTCGACTCGATTTGGCCTCTCGATGTACCAACCGATGAGTTCGGGGAGTGCATTCTCCCTCCGTACGCCGCGCAAGATGATCCACACCAGCTTCTCGGACATCGCTCAAGTGCACTCGATGATTCCTACGGATTCGATCCACCGGCAGGGCTGAGCGATGACATCAACGACTACGAACAACTCCATCGCCTGACGTTTGACAACCCCGCCGGGTTTCACTGGGGCTCGAACGTGCTGTACTTGTTGGTGCCTCGACGCGATCTGGATGCCGGTGACTTGCGCCGCGTCGTGTGCACCGCGGCGAACTACTGAGATCGGGACGCCGGTTGCACCGCTCGAATCTGGGCTCTATGCAGCGCCGCATGCGCGCGGCACTCGTCAGCGACTTCAAGTCCCCTCCACGTTTCGGATCCTTCGAGCCGCCAACGGTTGAACTGGGTGAAGAACGTATCGAGGTGAGTGCTGCAGCGCTTAGCCCATTGGTCCGGATAACGGCAAGCGGCGCTCACTACGCAGCTGGCAGCCAGCTCCCCTTCGTACCTGGGGTTGACGGAGTCGGCCGCGACGCTCAGGGGCGCCGGGTCTATTTCGCGTTCCCGAGGGCGCCGTTCGGCAGCCTGGCAGAGGTGAGCGTGGCCGATCGCTCCTGCGTCATCGAGCTCCCAGAGGGGGTGTCAGACGTGACAGCCGCCGCGCTCGCAAACCCTGGGATGTCGAGCTGGGCGGCGCTCACCCGACGGGCTGCGTTCCTCCCCGGGGAAACAGTCCTGGTGAACGGAGCTACTGGTGCCTCTGGGCGCGTCGCCGTCCAGATTGCCCGACACCTCGGCGCCAAACGCATCATCGCCACCGGGCGTAATCAGCGGGTCTTGGCGAGCGTTGGCGCTGATGAGATCATCTCGCTGAACGCCTCCGACGACGCGATCACGGCGGCCCTCCTGCTAGGACGCGAACGCGGCGTCGACGTAGTGCTTGACTACCTCTGGGGCAAGCCCGCATCGCTGATCTTACGAGCGCTTGCTGGCAGCGGACGTCGCGAGGCTGAGCCGCGGGTACGCTTCGTGGCGATTGGTGGCAGTGCTGGCCCCAGCATCGAGTTGCCAAGCGCGCTGCTCCGAAAGTCAGGCATCGAGCTCATGGGGAGCGGCATCGGGAGCGTACCGATGACCGACCTGGTCGCCAGCATCGGAGAGATGCTGACTGCCATTGGGGGCTCCCCCAACCTGCCGATCCTCGAGGTACCGCTCGCAGAAGTCGAAGCTGCCTGGTCCCAAGATACCGGGGAGCAGCGTCTGGTGTTCCGTCCCTGACCCCTCTCAGGCGGCGTTCGGCCGCACTGCGCGGCGCTCGAACCGGCGCATCAAGAGCATGAGCACGATCGACCCGAGCCCGAGGCCCCCCATGTACTTCCAGGCGCCCGGCTGGAGGCTGCCAGAGGCATCGAACACTTCGGACGCGAAGTAGCTCACGATGAGCAGCGGCGGGACGTAACCCACCAGAGACCCCCAAAAATGCGTCCAGAACGGCACCCGGCTGACGCCAAGAAAGCCGTGCAGGACCTGGGGCATCCAGAAGACCATGCGCAGCATGACTACCGTGCGGAAACCGTTCGTCTCGAGCGCTTGATTGTACTTCTTGAAGCGCTCCGGGATGCGGGCTGACATCCAGTCTCGCGCAATGAAGCGCGAGAAGCTGAAACCGACCACGCTGGCGCACATCGTGCCGACCATCGACAGCGCAAACGCGATCGGCCAGGGCCAGATCAACGGAGCCGCGACCACGAACACCGTGCCCGGGACACCGAACGGCTGAAGTAGTGTGTATGCGACGATGAAGCCGAGGTAGCCCCACGCGCCCATACCCACCACAGCCTCGGCGAACTGTTTTGGGTCACCGAATTGTTCCAGCACACCCTGGCGGTAGGCGAGCCCGAGCCCACCCAGGACGAGCAGCACCAAGCCCAGCTTGGCGAAACGCAGCGTATTGAACGGTCGCTCAGCGCCCATACCCACGGCTTCCTATAGCGCCCTTCCGACCAATCGCCACCCGTGCCGTGGAGCGGAGGGCAAGCGCGCTAACGCGGCTTCCTCGCAACCACTTGCACAACGGCGCTGGTCCCGCCGTGGAACTTGCCTTCGTTGACCTCGCGGATCTTCTCCTCACCCACGACGAACTCCAGACCTGCGAGCTCCTGCCTCAGACCGTCCAGCGTCATCATCCATTCTGCGTTCGGCGGGCCGCCGGTCTTGTATTCGAGCTGTTTCGGCGTGTAGCTCTCAAGGATCAGCGCTCCGCCGGGCTTGAGCGCCCTCACCACCGCAGCGTGGAGCTTCGCTCGCAGCTCGGGCGGAGTGTGACACCAAGAGGACACGACGCCATCCCAGCGCTCCTCCCCCAAATCGAAGTCAGCCAAGTCCGAAACGATGGTCTCGATTTCCACGCCGCGCTGCTTGGCGAGGCGCTGAGCCTTCTCCAAGCCTACGGAAGAGCCGTCCACTCCCGTCACCTTGAAGCCGAGCCCGGCAAGGAACACGCCATTGCGTCCTTCCCCTTCCGCGAGGCAAAGCACTGAACCGCCTTCTGGGAGGTGTGCCTCGGCCGTCTCTTTCAAGAAGTCATTGGGTTCCGTGCCATAGACGTAATCAGGATCGGCGTAGCGTTGGTCCCACATGGGTCCTCCCTAGGGCCCCGCCCGCTGCGGGACAAGGCTGTAGTTTAATACGAGGTTAGCTCAGGCGTGAAGCGCAGCTGCTCGCTGTGCCTCCCATTCGGAAGCCGACACGCGATAGACGATGTGGCGACTCAGCGGATGCTCCGCAGGCAGGTTTGGATGCGCGAAGTCTGAGGCTTCGTCTCGCCGCATGCCGATGCGCTGCATCACCCGCGCCGAGCGGTGATTCGGGAGTGAAGTGAAGGACAACACTTCGGCGAGACCGAGGTCGGTGAACGCCACTTCCAGAGCGGCACGCGCCGCCTCACTTGCGTAGCCGTTGCCCCAGTGCTCCCGCCCGAGGCGCCAGCCGATCTCCACGCACGGCGTCAAGTGATTTTCCCACGTGGGAACTGCTAGGCCTGTGTAACCGAGCAGCGCCTTGGAGCTGCCGAGCTCGAGCGCCCACACGCCGAAACCGCGCTCACGAAAGCTCGCGTTGATGCGGTCCATGAGCGCATCGCTCTCGGCGCGGGTGAGCGGAGCCGGATAGTGCTCCATCACCTGCTGATCGGCGTTGATCGTCGCAAATGCCTCGCGATCGTCCGCGTTGAACGGTCGCATGATCAGTCGCTCGGTGCGCAGAATCATCCCGTCGCTCAGCCTCATTCCAAGTGCCCCCTTAGCGCCTCCATAATCCAATCCATCACCGCGCGCACGCGCTGGGGCGGACGCCGACCGTGGGTCTGCAAGATCACGACGGGCATCGGTGCACAGCGAAACTCCGGCAGCACGTCGATGACTTCGCCGCTCGCCAAGCGCTCCGCCATGCCAATGCGCGGCACTTGCACGATACCGAGGCCCGCCAGGCAGGCCGCGCTGTAGGCATCCGAGGTGTTCACCGTGACTGACGAAGCCATGGGACGGAAGTGCGTCTTGCCCTCGCGCTCATACTCGAACATTGGCGCATCCGTACCGAGGCGTGACGCGTAGTGCACGAGCTGGTGCTGATCGAGATCCTCCAGGCGCCTGGGCAAGCCTCGCCGCTCGATGTAGCTCTTGGAGACGCAGTTCAACACTGACAGCTCCCCGAGCTTCTTCTGCGTGACATCCAGATCGGAGGAAGCGCCGACGCGCAGGACGCAGTCGAAGCCTTCCCCGACCACGTCCACGATGCGATCCGTCGTGCTGATGAACAACTCGAGTTCAGGGTGCCGCTCCAGTAGTTGAGGCAGCGCTGGCAACACGCGACTACGCGCGAGCCCTACGGGCATGTCGACGCGCACACGACCCCGCAAGCGCCGACCCGTGCGGAACATCCCGCTCACTTCGTCCGCTTCGCGCACGATGCTCAGCGCCCGCGGGATCAGCGTTTCCCCGTCCGGTGTGAGGCGCACCACTCGCGTGGAACGATGAAACAATCGTGTGTCGAGATCACCCTCGAGCGCTGCCAGCTTGCGAGACACGTGGGCCTTCGGCAAGCCCAAATGCTCCCCTGCCCGCGTCAGACTCTGTACTTCCGCGACTTTGAGGAAGATGCGTAACGCCTCCAAGTCCATCCGCAGATTGTCTCACGATTCGAGACAATGCGTGTGAGAGAAGGTGGCTTCTGCTGAGCCCCGCCAGGGCACAAGCTGAGCGTCGAAAGGAAACACTCACATGACGCAGAGCAACTCCCCCATCGCACTCATCACTGGCGGCAGCCGTGGCCTCGGACGCAGCATGGCGCTGCACCTCGCGGATCGCGGAGTCGACGTCGTGATCACCTACAACCAGAACAGCGCCGCTGCAGACGAGGTCGTCAAGCTGGCCGAAGCGAAGGGGCAGAAGGCCGTGGCGCTCCAACTCGACGCCTCTGACACGACGTCATTCGGCGCCTTTGCGGAGCGCCTGCAGAGCGAGCTCAGCAAGACCTTCGGCCGCGAGCGCTTCGACTACCTGGTGAACAACGCGGGCACCGGCCTGCACAAGCCACTCGCCGAGACGACCGAAGCGGAGTTCGACTCCATGATGAAGCTCCACGTGAAAGGACCGTTCTTCTTCACGCAGAAGCTCCTACCGCTGCTCAACGACGGCGGGCGCATCCTGAACGTCTCGAGCGGCCTGGCCCGCTTCACCCTGCCCGGCTACGGCGCCTATGCGATGATGAAGGGCGCGATCGAAGTGCTCACGCGCTACCAGGCCAAGGAGCTCGGCGACCGCAAGATCACCGTCAACACGCTAGCTCCAGGCGCCATCGAGACTGATTTCGGCGGCGGCACCGTGCGGGACAACAAGCAGGTCAACGCCATGGTCGCCTCGATGACGACCCTTGGCCGCGTGGGGCTGCCCGACGACGTCGGCGCCGCGGTGGCGATGCTGCTCTCCCCTGATTCCGCATGGATCACGGCACAGCGCATCGAGGTCTCCGGCGGCCAGAGTATCTGAGACTGCGGGAGCCTGGAGCCTGGTTGGGGGGGAGGAACGCTGGACCTCACCCCCAGGCCTATTTAATCCTCACGGAAGTAAGCCCGCTGCTGAAAACGGAGCCCCGCCAGGATCTGCTGGATGCGCGCTTCAGAGAGCGCTCCGATAGGCGCTCCTAGCTCCGACTTCTTGACGCTGTCGATCTGGGAGACGATGACGACGCTCTGCTTGGGCAAGCCGGCTTCACCCGGCTCGAGCAGCACATTGCCGGGCTCCGTAGCGCGTTTGAGATTCGACGTCAGGGCGCACACCACCACCGTTTCAATCCGCGAGCGATTGAACACGTCTTCCTGCACCACGACGTAGGGGTGAGCGACATCGGCTTCCCCCCGAGCTCCGGCTGATTTCAGCCAGTACAGCTCGCCTCTCGAGATCTGGGACATTGTCGGCACGAGTCTGACCGAATTCCTCGGGCGTTCCAGCGGCGGGTTGACATACATTACTATTGTCATATGATCATGGTCATATGGACTCGACGATCTTGTGCATCCACTCCACGGGCACCACCTCGAGCCTGTGGGCGCCGGTGCTCGAAGCCGCACGGCTGAAGGAGCGCGGGCTCTTGGCAGGGAACCTGGGCTACCCCCCAGCGCCGCTCGTGGAGCGAGGCACCCCGGTCAGCGCCCTGGACGACGCGCGCCACGTCGTGAGCCAGCTGCCCGATGGCACCTCGCGAGTGCACTTGCTGGCGCACTCCTATGGCGGACTCGTCGCCTTGCACGTGATGGATTTGCTCGGCCCACGCGTCGCCTCGGCGTTCATCTACGAACCAGTGGTGTTTCGCTTCATGGTCAACGCGAAGGGCGCAGATCCGGCGGCGGTCGAGCAGGGTAGCGCGTTCACCGCCGACGGCAGTTGGTTCCTGGAGGATACGCAGCGCGGCGGCAGCGACGAGTGGCTCGAGCAGTTCATCGACTACTGGAACCGCCCTGGTTCCTGGCAGCGCATGCCGGAGCCGCTGCGCACGGCGACGCGAGCCGTGGGGTGGAAGATGTTTCAAGAGGTGCGTGCGTGCTTCTACGACGAGCGCCAGCTCCGCGGTCTGACGCACGACGCGCCCACGACCATCGCTGTCGGTAGCTCCACCACCGTCGCCTCCCAGGCCATGTCGCGAACGCTGGCTGCTGCCGCGAGCAACGCGACCTTGGTCGAGCTGCCGCAGCTCAGCCACATGGCGCCCCTCACCCAACCGGGCGCGCTGGCTCCAGCCCTGGTTGAACATCTGCGCCGGGTGACGGCGTGAGCGCGAAGCAAGACCAGAAGGCCAGGACCCGCGCCGCCATCCTCACGTCGGCGGCCGAGCTGCTACGCAGCAAAGGGATCAGCGGCGCCAAGGTCGCGGACGTGATGGCCGGTGCCGGCCTCACCGTGGGCGGCTTCTACGCCCACTTCGCGTCGAAGCAGGCGCTCGTCGACGAGACCATCCGGCGCACCGCAGAGGGGATCCGCGGGCGGCTATTCCAAGACCTGGACCAGAAGCCCGCAGACGCGCGCGCCGTGGTGGTCCTGAAACGCTACCTGTCGGCCACTCACCGCGACGCGCCTGAGACCGGCTGCCCGCTGCCAGCCATCGCCGGCGAAGTCTCGAGCCACAGCCCCGAGCATCGTGACGTGCTCGTGGAACAGCTCGAGCTCTTCGCCAGCGAGCTCTCGAATCGTCTTCCCGCGGGGAAACAGCGCCGCGCCACGGCGCTCGCGCTGATCGCGCTGATGTACGGCGGCTTGAGCCTCGCGCGCGCCACCGCCGGTACGCCGCTGTCAGACGAGCTCCTCAAGGCTTGCCGCGGTTTCGCACGCCTCGAAGGCTAGAACTCAGAGCCGCTCGATCTTCTGGGCGGCTTCGTCGATCAGCGCGGCAATATCCAAGATCGTGTCGCGCTTTGCGCCACGCGTGAGCTTGTCGATCAGCGCCGTCCGCAGGTTGTTCATGGCGCGTCGCACCGGCAGCGCGTCGGTGCGACCTCGCGCTTCTGCCACGGACTCCAGGCGCTTGATCAGCTCCCCGACCAGTTGCTTTTCCTGTTCGAGGTGCGCCGTCCCCTCCTCGGTGACCTGATACAGCTTGCGCGAGCTCGAGGGGTTGTCGATCTCTTCAACGAACCCCATGTCCTTGAGCAGCGTGAGCGTAGGGTAGACGACGCCAGGGCTCGGCGCATAGGCGCCCCCGGTCAGCGCCTCCACGGCCTTGATCAGATCGTAGCCATGGTGCGCTTCCTCGCGGATCAGGTGCAAGAGCACGAGCCTCAGCTCGCCGCCGTCGAACATGCGGTGCCGCCCGCGGCCACGGCCGTGGCGCCCCGGCCAGTCTTCCCCTTCGCTCCAGTGACCCCTGCGTCGCATGTGTCCGTGATGATGAGCGTGTTGATGGGGGCCGCAGCCCCGTTGGTGGCTGAATAGCATGGGATGTACCTTCTTTATATCTAGAGGTGTCTTAGATATATCTTAGAAACATCTCAGGGCAACCCATCGGGGCCTGATTCACACTTCTTCACACAGCGGGCTCAGGGGGTGAGGAGTGCTCTGAAACCCGCCAAGCGCGCCCAAACCCGCCGCTCAACACGAAGCGTGGGAAGGTCACCCACTGCTCGACGAAGAGCCTCGCGAGGACGTCCAGCGGACCGCGGAAGGCAGCGGGCGCTGCATCCTCCAGGCGATGCCCGCGCCCCTGGAGCGCGACGCAGCTGACCATCGTCAAGAGCCCAGCGACGCCGAGCCACCAGGCAACGGGCGAACTCAACACCGCGAGCGTGCCCAGTTGGAACAGCGGGACGGTCAACACGTGGAGCAGCAGGTTCCGCCGCGCGCCATGGTTCTGCGAGTAGCCTTGGAATTGCCAGGCCAAGAGGCCTCCGGGTCGCGAGTCATTGTTCATGCACTCAGCATGCAGGCGCGCCACCCCTTGGTCTTGGATCAACTGGCTGCGTTGAATTGCACGCTCTCGAGCAGCTCCCGCGGACGGATCCCCAGCATGCGCGAGAAGGCGCGGCTCATGTGCGCGCTATCGGAGAAGCCTGCCGCGAGCGCCGCTTGAGATAGCGCGTGACCGCTCACGATCGCAGAGACGGCTCGTTGTAGCTTGAGCCACGCGAGGTAGGGGCGCAGCGGGATCCCCACGGATTCAGTGAAGACATGCATGAAGCGACCAGGAGAGATCCCCGCGACCGCGGCCAGCGACTCGAGGGACGAGTCTGCCGCGGTACCCTCGTCCTTCAGGTACTTCAGCGCTTTCTTCACGCCGCGGTGCATCCTGAGCGGGGACACTGGCGCCGCGCCCAAGATTTCTGCTGCTCGCGCAGCCCAGGTGACACCGCCACCGCTCATCAACGCCACCGGGTCGACTCCCCGCGCAAGCGCGTCTCGCTGCCTCCGCGTGATCATGCGGTGACTCCCCTCCACCGTCGCGAGTAGCTCGCGTCCCGCGTCGCTCTCGGGGTCGAGGAAGACCAGCAGGCGCTGCGTACCGCCGGCATCGATCGCGTGCTCGACGTTTGGCGCGGTGAGCACCCCGGCGCCGCGGCGCTGCTCACCACCGACACTGAGACTCAGCTCGCCTTCCAACGCGAGCACCAAATGCAGCGCGTGGTGGGCGTGGCGCCGAGTCGATGCACCACCACCGAGGATCGCGAGCAGCGGAGGCCACAGCGGCGGGTCGCCAAAAGCGTAGCGACTCATGGGCGCAGATGCTCGCACCCCGGGTCCGGCCAGGCCAGGTGTTTCAACCCTTCATCGAGCGCGCGCATCAGACTAGGCTGCCCGCATGCTCGAAGACTTCGACCTGAGCGGTTTTTGGGAAGACTCCGACTACGCGCGCAAGAGCTACGTTGGGAAGGCGGTGACCCCCGAGTTAGTCGCTGAAGTCGAAGCTGCGCTCGGCTACAAGCTGCCGGCAGCCTACGTCGAGCTCATGCGGTCCCAGAACGGCGGCACGCCCGTGAAGACCTGCTTCCCCACGGATGAAGAAACCAGCTGGGCCGAGGATCACGTCGCCATCACCGGGTTTTACAGCATCGGCGGCGATGCGACCTATTCGTTGCTGGGTCAGCTCGGCAGCCGTTTCATGCAGGAGCAGTGGGGCTACCCGACATTCGGGATCTGCATCTGCGACTGCCCTTCCGCGGGGCACGACCTGATCATGCTCGACTATCGCGAGTGTGGGCCCCAGGGCGAGCCCAGCGTGATCCACGTGGATCAGGAGCTCGATTACGAGATCACCGAACTGGCACCGAACTTCGAGAGCTTCGTCCGCGGCTTGGTGCACAGCGACACCTTCGACAACTCCGACGCGGAGCTTGCAGAAGCTGTCACGTTGATCAGCGGCGGCGGTTTCTCCACGGAGCTCCGGGCGCTCCTCACCCCCAAAATTGAGGCGGGATTGAGGGCCTTGCTCATCAACCTCGCCAAGGACAAAGGCTACTTCGCGCTCCACGGC
>JBFXBK010000240.1:0-13812 GCA_050183255.1 Polyangiaceae bacterium
CCTTGCTCGAGGTCCAGCGCGCGCGTTCCCCACACCGCACGTTCGTTCAGCGCGACGTCGAGCAGGCGCGCCTTGATTGTGTTGGCTGCGGCGTCGACGATCACGGCGCGCATCCAGCTGCCTCCCTGGGGCCAGTGAGTGAGCACCAAGTCGCCAGGCTTGACCTTGGCCGCGGTGGGTAACGCGATGATCATGGCGTTCGGCAGCGACCAAAGCGCACCGCTCAAGCTCTTGACCTCGCTCTTTTCCGCGCCCAGCGCTGCGACCCGTGCGTCGTAGAGCGAGATGACTTGCTGCTCTACACCAAGCTCGAGCGCAGTCTCTAGCCAGTTCTGCGGCACTGCCAGCACGCGTTGCCCCACCTCGAACTCTGGCTTTACCGCAGGGAATTTAACTGGAAGCTCATGCTTGCCCTCGACGGTGAGTTCCTTACCTGGCTTCTGAGGCGCATCGGCCTTCTGCTTGGAATCGCTTTTGGAGGAACTCTCCTGCTCCGGCCGGCTCGGGGGCCGCTCCTCAGCGTGCCCGCCCCCACGACAACCCGCCGCCAGAAGCAGTGTGGAGAGCATCACTCCGAGCTTGATTGCGAGGCTTGCCACGACGGCGCATCCTACCAATCAACCAGGGGACGTCGATGGTCGGACTCAAAACCGACCATGCGGCCAGAAACCTGTTAGGCTCTCGCCAGCGTCGAAGGCCTTACCTACCTGAGGAGTCGCCATGTCTCAGCCTGCGCACCCGACACAGAAAGCGCGCGTCATCATCCGCCACTGCGATAGCTACGACCCGGAGCGCATCCGTCAGATCGTGCGCGAAGGACTCGAAGAGCTCGACCTGCGTCCGTTTGGTCGCACGTTGATGAAGCCGAACTTGGTGGCGTCCGGACCGCTCTTCGAGAACGCCCATACCCGTGTGGAATTTGCGGAAGGCGTGATGAAGGCGCTGATGGACCGCAACAATGGTCGCGTCACCGAGATGGCGATTGGTGAGCGCTGCGGCATCACCATCCCGAGCCGCGCGGCGTTCGAAGGCGCTGGCTTCAACCCAATGATCGAGCGCCTGGGGCTGAAGCGCTACTTCTTCGAGGAGGAGCCTCAGGTGGAGATCCCGCTATCCCACCCGGAGCGCCTACGCGACTACCTGTTCACGCCGGAGCCGGTCGCCATGGCTGACTTCTTCGTCAACTGTCCGAAGTTCAAGGCGCACCCTTGGACGACGGTCACCTTCTCGGTGAAGGCGTACATCGGCATCCAGGATGACCGGCATCGCTTGATCGACCACGATCACCGCCTGAACGAGAAGATCGCCGATCTGCAGTACATCGTGCAGCCGCAGTTCATCGCCATCGACGCCATCACCGCGGGCGAAGGGCGCATGCTGACGCCGATCCCCTACGACCTGAACCTGATCATCATGGGCAACAACCAGGTCGCGTTCGACTCCGTTTGCTGCAACATCATCGGCATCGACCCGAGCACGGTGGATCACATTCGCTTCACCGCCGAGCGTGGGTTCGGCCCGATGGATCTCGATCAAATCGAGATCAGCGGCGACGTGACGCTGGAAGAAGCCAAGGGTCGCGGCAAGAACTTCAAGAGCGGACTAATCCGCGTAGAAAAGTACTTCGAGGGTACGAACATCACAGCGTACGCGGGTCCGCCCCCGGAGACCGAGCACACCGACTATTGCTGGGGTGGCTGCCCCGGCGCCATCGAAGAGGCGATCGAGATCCTGCGCCTCTTCGACGAGAAGTGCGACGAGAAGATGCCGCGTATGCACGTCGTGTTCGGTGCCTACGACGGCCCCATTGACGCGAAGCCCGGTGAGAAGGTGATCTTCATGGGCGACTGCGTGAAGTGGCAGGGCGACCTCGACGGCAAGCTGGTGCAGATCCGCAGCAAGTATCAGGACCGCTCGACCAAGGACCCCTACACGGCCAAGGCCGACGACATCTACGTGAAGAGCTTCACCACGATGCGCAAGATCAAGGCCTCAGCCAACGAGCAATACGTGCGCTTCGAGGGCTGCCCGGTCAGCGTCGCCGAGCAAGTGCTTGCCTTGGTCGAGCTAGGCGGCTTGAAGAGCCCGTTCCTCGACCCGGACAACGCCATCGAGAACACCAAGCACTACCTGATGTGGCGTTCGACCATGGCCATGAAGAAGCTGAAGGGCCATCGCTATCAAAAGCATGGCCCCTCGTCGCGCGGCGCCGCGAAGCCAGAAGTAACCCGACCGCGCAGCGACGACGCAGAGTAGCAGCCTGGCGTGACGAGTTGAGCGGCGGGTCCAGCCCGCCGCCTCGTCAGCTAATTCTCCGGCTGTACCTAGAACGCCGAGCGCTTCCCCGAGGAAGCAGTTCGGCGTTGCTGCTTTGTCGAAGGAGCGACCTCCAGGAAGTCGCGTCCCAGCGTGCGCCCTCCAGGATCGCGCACCTCCGCCCTCACAACCCACGGGCCACCATGATCCTTTCCGCGGAAACCCGGACGCGGGATGTACGCCCACATGCGGTCGCCTTTGCGCTGAAAACGCAGCTTCAGGCGCCGACCATCCACGGTGACGACGGGCACCGGCTGATACTTCTCCGAGAGCCCCGCTGGGTCCGCGAGCTTCACGGCGACCACCAAGCGATCCTTCGGCCAGGTCGCCCCCGATGGCCCGATCTGAACGTCGGCGGCGACCTCATTCGGGATCAGCTCGAACGCGAGCTCCGGCGCTCCCTCCTTCTCCCGCAGGCGGACGTACACGGCCCGTCCGGCAGACAGGCCCATTTCTTGGGGTGCTTCCCCGAAGAAACGCGAGAGCTTGCCGTAGGTCACCTGCATACCACTCACGCCACCGAGGCGCACTTTCTGCCCGGGGAACAGCGCGATTCGCCCGTCCCAGCGCATGCTAGCTCCCCGAGGCAGCTCGATGCCCACGGCGCGCAGCTGGATCGGGGGGTGAGGCGCGCCGGGCAGGCCCCAGCCATCCAACGCGGTCACCCGCAGCTCGTACTGCCCCACACGGAGCTTCGGAGTGAAATTCGTGGCGACAAGCTGCTCCGTGTACACCCGGCTGCCAGCAAGCCAGAGCTGTACCTCGTAGCGAACAGCACCCGGCACCGGATCCCAGCTCACGCGTTGTCCAGCATGATCTCCACCGAGTACGAGCTGAGGACGCGGCGCTTCGAGTTCGACGGCGGGCAAGACTTCGATAGCTTCGCCGTCCGGGTGCTCTCGCGAGAACAACTTGCGGGTTCCAACGGCAAGCTCACGCCAGCCATTTCCCTGCGAAAACAGTGTGCGCCCGCTTTCCGCTGAGAGCAGCATGCGCCCCGAGCGTGCACCGACGACTGTCGTTCCGTAGTGCTGAATGGTTGCGACCCCCGTCTGAACCTGGATGCGGACGGCAGTGGCGCCGCGCGGGACACTCACCCGCGCGCGGCCCGCTCGCATCAGGAACGTGCGGCTCGGCACGCTTCCCGAAGGTCCGAGCTGAAGCGGCATGGATGGCCCGATCACGAACTCGGCACCCGCGCTGAACTCAACAGTGGTTCCGCCCGGGAAGGCGTAGGTCGCCCCCGCGCTTCCTGCGCGAAGGTGTGTGCCGTCGCCAGTGACCTCACCTGCGACGACTTCGGAGGCGCTCGCCTGAACTGGCGCCGCAGCCCCTAGCAGCATGCAGGCGGTGAGCACCGCCCATGCCCCAATCCGATGCTTGGTCATGTCACGCTGATCGGCAGCTCGCCGCAAACCTGGAGGTCTATTCAGTATACGAGCTGGCTCCGGCAACACGGCCACCTCACTCGAGGCCTCCGACAGAGGTCCGATGGCGGCGCTTTTTCGCTAACACATCGCGGGTCTGACACTAGAACTGGGGGATGCGCCTACGCTGGCTGATCGGTGCTTCAGCGTTGAGCATTGGCTGCAGCCAATGCCAGGGCGAAACACCGTCCGAGCGTCACCACACGACTCAAGCACCAGTGATGGTCGCCGCCGAAAGCAACTCCACCTGCCCGCAGACAGCAGCACCGGAACGGCTCGGAAAGATCGAAAGCTCGCAGCTGATCGAGGCGTCAGGCTTGGTGGCGAGTCGTCGCCAACCGCCGATCCTTTGGATTCACAACGACTCGGGCAACGCTCCTGTGTTGTACGCCGTGAAGCCGGACGGCGAGAGCGTCGCCAGCTATCACCTGACCGGCTGCCAGTGTGTGGATTGGGAAGACATCGCCATTGGCCCAGGCCCCAAAGCCAACACGGACTACTTGTACATCGCTGACAGCGGAACCAACAGCCAAGCCCGCGAGGTCATCACGGTGTACCGAGTTCCCGAACCCAAAGTGCCCACGCACCACAACGAGGAGTTGGACCTGGGCGGAGTCGACTCGATCCGCCTGAGCTATCCGGGGCACCTGGTTCACGACGCCGAGACGCTGTTTATCGACCCGCGCGACGGCGACCTCTACATCGTCACCAAGAGTGCTCTGGGGGACTCGGGAGTGTACCGCGCCAAGGCGCCTCTCGACACTCAGCTCACCGAGGAACTCGAGCTCATAAAGCTGCTTCAGTTCCCTGATACGGGCGCGCGAGGTGCCCCTCGCTCGACCGGGGGAGATATCTCTCCGGATGGCAGTGCGCTGCTCCTGAAAACGTATACCCAGGCATTTTTGTTTCCGCGCGATAAAGCAGAGAGCGTCGGCGAAGCACTTACCAAGGCTCCTTGCTCGGTGCCGCTAGCGAGCGAGCCACAGGGGGAAGCGATCGGCTTCGCCAGTGACGGCTCTGGGTACTACACCGTTAGCGAGGGCGAGTACCAGCCGATCTACTTCTTCAAATTCAAGCCCTGAGCGGGCCGCGACCGTTCAATGCATGTCGGTGCCGGGTTCCGCGCCAGGCTCAGGGCCCGGGTCCGAGTGCCTTTTCGGGTCCACGCCCCAACGCTTGAGCTTGGAGTAGAAAGTCACCTTGGAAACCTTCAGGGCCTTGGCCGCCCGGGACACGCTCCCCTCGAAGGCGCGCAGGGCATCCAGGAAGACGCGGCGCTCAACGTCTGCCAGCGGGATCACGGAGTCACGCGTCTCGCTCGGGGGAATGCTGCGACGGCTCGATGGTGGTTCCGGCAGAGCAGACATCCGCAGGCCATCAAGGGGCACTTGCAGCTCATCGATGACGGTCGTGTCCGCGTCGAGCAAGCTGACCTCTCGTTCGATCACATTCGCCAGCTCGCGAACGTTACCTGGCCAAGAGTAGGCCTTTAACTCGTTCTGCAGCTCCGCACTGATGGCAATCTTGGGCCGCCCCTGAGCCTCGGCCGTATCCGCTAGGAACCTCTCTACGAGGGCCGGGATGTCGTCACTTCGATCACGCAACGGGGGCATCTGCACGTGAATGACCCGCAGGCGGAACAGCAGGTCCGCGCGAAATCTCCCTGCGGCGACGGCTTCGTCAAGGTCGCGATGAGTAGTGGCGATGACGCGGCAAGGTACGGGCCGCTCCGTCGCGCCTCCAAGTCGCACCACAACGCGCTCTTGCAGCACGCGAAGCATCTTCACCTGCATGTCGAGGGGCATGTCGCCGATTTCATCCAGCAGAATCGTACCGGCCCCGGCTTGCTCGAACTTTCCAGGCGCGCCTTCTCTTCGGGCGCCCGTGAAGGCGCCTCGCTCATATCCGAACAGCTCGGCTTCCAGCAGGTCACGAGGCAGAGCAGCACAGTTGATACCGATGAACGGCTCATTTCCACGGGGACTTCCCGTATGAATAGCCTGAGCCAGGACTTCCTTTCCGGTGCCGCTCTCGCCGGTGATCAAGATATTCGCGTTCACTCGGGAGGCGCGCCTGGCCATGTCGAGCGCTTCGGTGAGGCTGGCTGAGTGCCCGACGATGTCCTCGAAGGACCGTCTGGCGCCCGCTGAGGTCACGCGGATCGCCATGCGCTGAGCCTGCTCGAGCCCCATCAGCGTCATCACCCACCCCGCCTGAGCGCCTGCTGCAGGAGCGATCTCTCGCAGGGTCACGACGACTTGACGATGCTCCAGGGTGACGACGCGACTTTCGACTTCTTCGCCTGCGGAAGTCAGCTCCCCCAAGGCTGGCGCGACGTCTGCCAAGGCCAGCCCGGGCAGGGCAGACGAGGAGCGCTGCAACAGTCTGACTGCAGCAGGATTGGCGCTCCTGACGATTCCTCGGGGATCTAGCGAAAGCACTCCTTCCTTGAGCGCACTCACGACCGCCGCGAGTTCGTCGCGAGCTCGCTCTCGAGCCTGTTCCGAGAGCACTCGACTGAGCGCCTGCGCGACGGCCTCGGCGAACACGCTTGCGAGGTGATAGTCCGAGTCTCTGAACGTGCCGTTACGCGGAATCTTGTCCACATACAGAGCGCCGACCAACGCCGGCGCCCGCACCGGTAGCGTCAAGAGCGGCCCGTACGGTGTGCTCTCCGCCCGCGTCTTCGACATGGGCTTTGCTGGTGGCTCCGAGCGACTCGGCGGCTGCCGCAAGATCGGGGCGAGCTCACGCCGCCAATCGGGAATTTCCTCGGGCTGCGTTGCGCCGTTGTAGCCCAGCATCCGAGGCTCACCGCCCGCCTCGTCGACCAACGCCAGAACGACTCGATCGGCATCGAGCAGCCCGCCTAGGACGCGGGCAGCGGAGGTCGCGTAACCTTCGAGACTGCGTTCACTGTCCAGCGCAGCAAGCGCTTGCGTCAGGCGCTGCATCCGATCGCGATCCGCAAGCGCAACGCCGATCAACTCCGTCAGGTCGCTGCCAACCTGTTCGATCACGCGCAGAGCGCGACCGACGCGCTCGGCGCTGCTACTCGTCGCGTGTTTGACGAGTTTGGCGGTGCGATCATCCGCCTCCGCACCCCCGAGCACGTCGCGCAGGACATCGCTCGTGCTCACGACCACCCCCCGCAGCGCGGCCGCTGCTCCTTCCAGGGCGTCGACCCTCGCGGCGACGCCCGAAGCCAGCGCAGAGTCGGGCAGTCGCCGTCCAAACTGACGAAACCCAGAACGCAGCGCGGCGCGATCGCGAAATGTCGCGAACTCAGCCATGCACGATTGAGCGCGCCCGAGCCACAACGCCGGGTGCGCCTCGTCGTCCAAGTGCGGTGCGAGCTCCAGCGCATAGAGGATCAGCAGCCGGCCCTCGATGCGACGGAACCTGACCTTGCGACTCAGCTCCAGAGCTTCTAGCAGGACCGTGCGGGCGGCCGCAAGTTCGCGCGCCGCGAGCAAGGCCTGAAGATCAACCCGCAAGAACGCGAGCCTGGGTTGCGGCTCCGAGTCGAAGCGCGGACGCGCCTGCTCGACTAGCGCTCGGGCCGCGGCTACCGCTTGAGCATCCAGCTCTCGCCGGATCTCTTCCAGCAAAACCCGATTCCTCACGGTAACAGTACTCGCCGGGACGGTCGGATGAGGTAGTTGGCTCCCGCGTCCGCGCCTAGTCAGCTGGGAGGCGCAGACCCATGCCTCCCATTGCTGATCGGTCGTGGCTTGATCGAGCGCCAGGCCCAAGAGTCGAAGCTCGACGCGTTCGTCGTCGTCGATCGCCAGCGCGAAACGCGCCGTCGCTAGATCCACGTCGGTCAGGCGCTCGCGGTCCCCAGATTGCAGTGCAGCCTCGCGCTCCTGCATGAGCAGCAGCTCCGCTTTGTTGTCGTTGCCAGACAACCAGGCGATCTGCACGCGATCCAGCGCGTCGAGGGGCATGTAACCCCAGAATCTACCATAGAGTCCATCTCACCTGGCGGAGTCGTTTGCCGCTCGGCCCGGCAGACCGAACGGTCTGGAGCAAAGCGCCGCTCAAGTCTTCGTCGCTCAAGTCTTCGTCGCTCAAGTCTTCGTCGCTCAAGTCTTCGTCGCTCAAGTCTTCGTCGCTCAAGTCTTCGTCGCTCAAGTCTTCGTCGCTCAAGTCTTCGTCGCTCAAGTCTTCGTCGCCTCGAGGTCGCAGCGTTCTCCCACGGAAAAGGCTGCGGGTGATGCCCGGAGCAGCTGGGGGAAGATCTGAGAAACGCTGCCGACGCCCTCGTCCGCGTCTTAAAGGGCGTGCACATCAGTCTGAAACGCGTCCGGATCCCAGTCCGAGATCGCCGACTGGACTTGCTTCCACGGGGCGACGACGTCTGTTCGAGGCGCGTGACGCGGCAGCTCCATCAGTGGCGTCATCGGTGAGCATTGTTCGGCTTCAAGCTACGCGCGCGTTGGTCGACAGCGCGCGGACCTCGACCCGCGGTCTGACATCGTGTGCTGCCCTTGAGAACGCTCTCCGCAACAGCGGGCGGGTGTGCTCCCATCAGGGTCGGGGTAGGCGCCCCGCGCACCTCCTCGCCCTAGTAGGGGTAGATGCCCGAAATCGGGCACGGGTCCGCTTTTTTGTCGCGCAGCGTGCGATCGCCAACTGTTGAAGATTAAAGCACTTCGGGGCGCGTGCCCGAATTCGGTCTGACGGACGGTACAGGAAACTTGTGGCCCGCCGATCGATGTGCTTCTTCCACCGCTTCGGGAGTTCGACGCCCCGCCGCACTGGCCTGCTCGATGCGCGGGGCGAACAATCAAAGCAGCGCCTTTTTGTGCGCAGATTGAGACACCAAAGACCACGCAGGTCGGAGCTGGGCGACCCGGATACGACTCGCTGGAAGGTTCACCCACCACAGGAACAGCCGAGGGGCGGCGTCCGGAACGCTTGTTCAATGCCCCAATTCGGCGCCAAAGTGATGGCTTGTTCGGGGGGCGGCGCAGAAAAAGCATGGGGGAATGCGGGTGGGAAGATGAGTTCCCACCCCAGCGGAGAAGCCTCGGGCCACTGAGCGGCCCGATCACAACCAATTGGGTGCCTGGCACCCATGCCTTCAGACCTTAGAGACGACCGTGAGCAGCCTTGGTGATGATGATCTGACCCGCAGGGACCAGCCCGATATCTCGGGCGAGGCCGGGCAGCTCATTTCCGGCAAGTTCCGGCTAGGCTCGGTGCTCGGCCTAGGCGCAATGGGCACGGTGTGGTCCGCCTATCACGAGGCGTTGGATCAAACCGTCGCGATCAAGCTAATCGCGAAGGAGTACTCCCAGTCGCGCGAGGCCAGGCATCGCTTCCGCGTGGAAGCGACTGCAGCAGCCAAGCTCCGCTCGCGCTTCGTCGTCCAAGTCTACGACAGCGGGGAAACTGACGAAGGGCTTCCCTACCTGGTCATGGAGATGCTCAGCGGGGAGACGCTAGAGCGACGACTCGACCATGGCCCGGTCCCACTCGAAGACGTCGTGCGCATCACCGCGATGGTCGCACGAGGCCTCAGCCTTGCGCATCAGCAAGGCATCGTTCACCGGGATCTGAAGCCAGCGAACATATTCCTCGCGCACAGCGAGGACGATGGTGGCGAGGTCGCCAAGGTCTTGGACTTTGGTATCGCCAAGGTCTCCGACGTCAACCAGAACACCTCCACGACCCGCACCGGCACCGTGCTCGGCACGCCTCAGTTCATGAGCCCCGAACAGGTGCGTGGCTTGAAGTCCGTCGATTCCCGCGCGGATATCTACTCGCTGGGTATGGTGGTCTACAACATGCTCACGGGTCGGCTTGCCTTCGAGGGTGAAGCGTTCGGCGATCTGCTGCTCACGATTTGCACGAAGGACCTGCCCTCCGTACACGACGCGGCCAAGTGGCTCCCGCGGGAGCTCGACGTTTGGTTCTATCGGTGCTGCGCTCGAGATCCCGACGACCGCTACCAGACGGCGGACGAAGCCGCCGAGGCGCTGCTTGAGGCGTCCGGGCTGGGTGGCTCACTTGGGAGCCTCAACACCATCGTCGCTGGCGGAAACAGCATTGTTCACGGAACCTTGAGCGGCTCGGTGCCACCGCCGCGCTCCGACATGGCCACATTGCTTGGAACAGGTGCGGCGCCAGCGCCGCCGGGTCCGGGCAGCGCGCCTCCGCCACCGCTTCCGACCGCCCCGCGGTACTTGGGTACCATCGGCACATCCAGCGTGATGGACGTCGGGCCCGCATCTCGCGCGTTGCCTCGCCCGCGATGGATTGGCGTCGGCGCGGCGGCCGCCTTGCTCCTGGGCTTTGGTGGGGTGTGGCTCGTGCGAACCCTCACCACGCCGAGTGCAGAACCCACGGCGGCTGCGGCTCAGACCGCGGGACCGGCGACGGCCCTGCCGAGCGTCGGCTTGCCCCCCGTGGAAATCAGCGCCACCGCGGATCCCAAATCAGCGCCCGCCGGGGAGCCCGCGGAAGCGTCTGACGCGGGCGTAAGCAGCGACGCGGGCAAGGAAAAGCCGAAGGTCTCGCCCACCTGGAAGGGTTTCCAGAAGAAACCTACCGAGCCAGATCTCGGCTTCTGAGCCGGCTGAGCGGCGGTCAGCTGCGAACAAGAAGACAGGCAACGAAACAGGCGGCTGTCATCCGTGCCCGGCGCCTCGTGCTGTTTCACACTCGATCAGGCGCGGCAAGCTTGGTAACCGCTCGTTGCCAGGCGGGACAGCTTTGCTGCGCCTGGCGCCAGCAAACGTGTAGAGTGAGTGAGACCATGCAGGGTGGGAGAGGGCGAACGAAGCGGAGCAAGACGCGTATTGGGGCGGTGCTGCTCTCGACAGTATCATTCGCCTTGTTGCCGCTGCTTGCCCCCAAATTGGCGCACGCGGAACCGAGCGAGTCCGAACTTGCGGCAGCGCGCACGCTGGGCGTAGAAGGCGTCAAGCTTGCCTCCGCGGGGAAATGCTCCGAAGCGATACGGCTACTCGAGCGTGCTGCCGAACTCTACGCCGCGCCAACCATCCTCGTTCCCTTGGCGCGTTGTCAGCTGCAAGAGGGCGAGCTGGTTGCCGCGGTCGCAGTCCTGCGCAAGGTGCTCGACACCGAACTGCCCGCTGACGCGCCAAAGCCGTTCGTCGAAGCCCAAAACGAGGCTGAAGGGCTGCTCGCGTCTGCCCTCCCCCGCGTCCCGCGCCTGATGATCAAGGTCGAGGTCCTCGGGGATAGCCCGGCGAAAGTGTCTATCGACGGCAAGGCGGTCCGGCCTGAGGAAACGGACGGAGTGAGCCTCGACCCGGGGTTGCACCAAGTGCGCGCCGAGGCGCCGGGCTACTTGCCTGCAGCGAAAGCCATCAGACTGAAAGAGGGCGACCGTGCGGAGGTCGTGCTCACTCTGAAGGTAGAGCCGCTCGACACACGCGAACCCGCGCCCGCCGCTCCGCCAGCGAATCCTGACCCGGGGGCTGAGAAGGACGCTCACGATCCGACGCTCACGTGGGTAGCACTTGGAGTTGGCGCAGCAGGCGTGCTCGTCGGAGGTGTCTGCGGAATCATTGCCACGCAGAAAGAGGCTCAGCTAGCCAAGGATTGCCCTGGCGGAAAATGCCCGCGGACATCCGACGCAGACCTCGCCAACACCAAATCCTACGCCGTGGCATCCACCGTTGGTTTCGCGGTAGGCGTTGTTGGGTTGGCCGTCGGCGGGTACCTGTGGTTCTCCGACAGTGCCGACCAACCCGCACCCACCAAGGCCGCGCGGGGCCCTCGCGTCGGCGCTTTCGTCGGCCTCTCCAGCCTTGGACTAGCGGGGGAGTTCTGAGCATGGCTCTTTCCGGGAGGCAACCGGTGCGCGCACTAGCCGCATGCCTACTGACCACTCTCGTGGGCAGCGTCGGATGCAGCAACGTGCTCGGTCTGGACCGCTACGAGGTCGATGACTCCGGCGGTACGGGCCAAGGCGGCGCTGGCGCGGTTGGTGGCTCTGGCGGGAGCCAAGGCGGTACTTCAGGCGGAGGCGCTGGTGGCACGGCGGGAGTCGGCGGCTCGGGAGGCTTCTCGAACTGCGACGGCATCAGTCAGCCAAACTGGGACGTGGTGCGCTCTTGCATCCTTCGCAACTCGTGCTCTCCGTTCGTGCAAGGCATCACGATCAGCGACTGCGTCACCTGGAACTACCAGTCGGCGTTTCTCGGGACCTCATGCACGCTCGCCGCAAAGAACTGTGACGATGTCGCGACCTGCGTTGGCTACGGCTTCGCTGGCGACGCGTGTAATGGTCAAACGGGGATCCGTTGCGAGAACAACGTCGCGTACGATTGCAAGAACGACTTCTTCCTCGATTGCTCGACCCGGGGTGGCACCTGCGTGCTCTACGACTCCAACGGGGACTTCGTAAACGACTCCGCCGGCTGCAAAGTCACCCAGTGCTCGGATCCCGACGGAACCGAGCGTTGTGAAGGCAACAACTACTACACCTGCATCGGGGGCGAGGGCATCGGCGCCGCGTGCTCGGCCGTACAGGCCGAGTGCCGCAGCCAAGGCGGACAAACGGGCTGCTTCCTGAAGACCAGCGACAGCTGTACGACCAGTGGCCTGACCTGCGACGGAAACACCGCGAACCTCTGCACCGGCGGCACCCTGCTGAAGCTCAATTGCACGTCGGTCGGCCTGGAATGCTCTGACGACCTCTCGGGCACGTACTGCGCCGCCGCGGGCTGCACGCCCGAGCAAGCGAGCGCTTGCGAAGAGAGCTGTAACGGCTCGGTGATGAGCCTCTGCTACGGCGGCGTGCCGTTCCCCGTGGACTGCCAAGACTACGGCTTCGCGCGCTGCGGGATGTTCAACAACTCGTCGTCTCAGACCATGTTCGCGCAGTGCTACTGAGGTAAGGAAGCGCAACACGCGAGTGACACCTGAGGTCAATTCCGCTCAACCTTTGCACCCGCGCATTTGGCTGGCTAGGGTCCGCCGGTGATTCTCCAGCGCCCCGCACAGCACGTGATCTTCGACCTCGACGGCATCCTGCTCGACACCGAGATCCTCTACACCCGAGCGATCCAGGCCGTGGTGAGCGAGTACGGAAAGACCTTCGATTGGAGCATCAAAGCCAACATGATTGGCCGCGACAGCCGCGAAGGCGCAGCCTACTTGGTTGAGACACTCCAGCTACCCTTCAGCGGAACCGAAATGTTGGCTCGGCGCCGCCCGCATCTGGAGCGGCTCTTTCCCACGGTCGAGGAGAAGCCCGGGGCAGCGGCTTTCGTCGCGAGACTCAAAGAGCGGAACGTCGCCATGGCAGTCGCGACCAGCGCGGAGCGCGCATTGACCGACATGAAACTCCAGCGTCACCCTTGGTTTTCTCTGTTTGATCATCTGATCTGCGGCGATGACGCAGGCGTCGCGAAGCTCAAGCCCGCCCCTGACATCTTTCTATTTGCCGCGCAGAAATTAGGGGTCGAGCCCAGCGAGTGTGTCGTATTGGAAGACTCCCCCGCCGGGGTCGACGCCGCCCTCGCCGCCGGGATGCAAGTAGTCGCCATGCCGGACCCCGAGCTTGGACCAGCAAGGTTTGGCAAGGCCACCGCGGTGGTCGCGAGCTACGCGGAGCTTAGCCCCGAGCTTCTGGGCCTTTAGGCGCCCCGACGTAGCGCGCCCGCGGGCGCAACAGCTCCGGTTGCTCCCGCTGCTCCAGCACGTGAGCGACCCAGCCGCCAGCTCGCCCCAAGGCGAACAGGCCGGCCGCGGCGCCTCGCGGGAGGCCCAGCGCGAGGCTCACCCCGACGAGGCCTGCGTCGAGCGTCGGTCCCGGGCGTCCGGTACTCTGCATGACGGCAGCCAGAGCGTTGAGAACGCTCAGCGACCGCCCCTTCCCGTGACGGGAGGCCAGCTGGAGCAGCAGGGTGCCCCTTGGATCTCCGCGCGGATATAGTGGATGACCAAATCCCGGCAGCTGCTCTCCCAGCCGTGCGCGCTCTTCGACGACGCGCCAAGGTAGGCTGGGACGCTGCACTTCATGGACCAACGCCTCGACGCGATCGCAGGCCCGACCGTGGCGTGGACCGGACAGCGCGCCGAGCCC
>JBFXBK010000241.1:0-13771 GCA_050183255.1 Polyangiaceae bacterium
ACGGGCGGTACATCGGGGAAATGCAGTCGGGGAACCCCGGCAACCCCACGTTCAGCACCTTGCTGCTCGAATGGATTCAAGACGCCTGGATCTACGCATCCACCGAGCTCGGCGACACGCTGCTCCGCTCCGGCGCGCTGCTGGTGCGTATGGTGCAGTCGCCCAATCGCTACCTGCCCGTCGAGTTCCCCGCGCTCGAGCAAATACCACGTGACGAGCTGCGCAAGGATCTGCCCGTGATTGCCGCGATGAGCGGCGAAGCGGCGCAACAGGCCGCCGCCACTCAGAGCGGCGCGAAGTCTGCTGGCCCCGGTGGCCCTGCCGGCGCGCCCGGCGATGGACCCCTGCAACGCTTCACGTCGGACCTCACAGCGCGTTTCCGCAACGGTGAGCTCGATCCCATCTTCGGTCGCGAGCGCGAGATCCGGCAGATGATCGAGATCCTGGTTCGCCGCCGCAAGAACAACCCGATCATCGTGGGTGAAGCAGGCGTCGGTAAGACCGCGCTGGTCGAGGGGCTCGCCCAGCGCGTCGTCGAAGGTTCGGTCCCAGACCAACTCAAGAACGTCAAGGTGATGTCCCTGGACCTCGGTGCGCTGCAAGCTGGCGCTGGCGTCAAAGGTGAGTTCGAGAATCGCCTCAAAGGCGTGATCGAAGCGGTGAAGTCGTCACCGACTCCGATCGTGCTGTTCATCGACGAAGCGCATACGATCATCGGAGCGGGTGGCTCTGCGGGTGGTGGTGACGCGGCGAACCTGCTCAAGCCCGCGCTGGCTCGAGGCGAGCTGCGCACCGTCGCGGCAACGACCTACGCCGAGTACAAGAAGTACTTCGAGAAGGACGCCGCGCTCGAGCGGCGATTCCAACCGGTGCACTGCGGTGAGCCGTCGGTCGAAGTGGCAACCGTCATGTTGCGAGGCGTCGCGCCGAAGTTCGAAGAGTCCCACGGCGTCGTGATCCGTGATGAAGCTGTGGTTGCGGCGGTCACGCTGTCGAGCCGCTACATCAGCGGCCGCCAGCTCCCGGACAAGGCGGTCGACTTGCTCGACACCAGCGCCGCCTACGTCAACCTGGTGCGCAACGCGCCTCCGGCGATCCTCGAGGATACGCAGGCTGAGCTGGCCGCCGTCGAGCGGGAGCTCGAGGCCATGGATCGCGACGAGAAAGCCGGTGTGGTCCCCCTCGCCGAGCTCCGCAAGGAGACGGAAGAGAAGAAGGCTGCGTTGCTAGCCAGCGTCGCCGAACTCGAAGAAAAGGTCGCGGAGCAACGCAAGATCGTCGAGCGCATCGACGAGCTACGCCTGCAGATCAAGGCGGCGACTGAAGGCGCTGCGCCAGCGGGCGACGATGCCGAGAAGAAGACCGAGGGCGACAAGGCCGCCGAAGCCGGCGGAGCACCGGCTGAAAAGATCGATGTGGAAGCGGCTCGCGCGAGTCTCCGCGAGGAACTCGAGAAGCTGCGCGACATCAAGGCTGAGGATCGCTTGGTGGCGGCGGACGTCGACGAGTCAGCTGTCTCCTCCATCGTCGCCGACTGGACCGGTATTCCCGTTGGCAAGATGGTCAAGGATGACGTCGAGGCGATCGTCCACTTGGAAGATCGTATGCAGGCGCGCGTCCGTGGTCAGGACATGGCGCTCGCCGCGATCGCCCGCGAAGTGCGCGCAGCGCGCTCGGGCCTGAAGCCACCGAACACACCACTCGGTGTGTTCCTGCTGGTTGGGCCGAGCGGCGTCGGAAAGACGGAGACCGCGCTGACTCTCGCGGATCTGATGTTCGGTGGTGAACGTTTCGTCGTCACCATCAACATGAGCGAGTTCCAGGAGCGACACACGGTCTCGCGCTTGATCGGTTCACCGCCTGGTTACGTCGGCTACGGCGAAGGCGGTGTACTAACCGAAGCCGTACGGCACCGCCCGTACTCCGTCGTGCTGCTCGATGAAGTCGAGAAGGCCGACAAGGAAGTCCTCAACCTGTTCTATCAGGTGTTCGACAAGGGCATGCTGAGTGACGGTGAAGGCCGTGTCGTCGACTTCAAGAACACGATCGTGATCCTCACCAGCAACCTGGCGACGGATCTGATCACGACGACGGCGGCGCCGGATGAGGAGCCGCCGGACTACGATGAGCTCATCAGCATCATCAAGCCGACGCTCAGCGCCCATTTCAAACCTGCGCTGCTCGCGCGTATGACGGTCGTGCCCTACGTGCCGATCCGTCCCGACGCGCTCAAGGGCATCGCGCGGATGAAGATGGGGGGCATCGTCTCCCGCGCCAAGGCCGCGCACGGCATGGACCTTCAGATCACGGATCAGGTGATCGACGCCATCGCCGAGCGTTGCCAAGAGGTGGAGAGCGGCGCTCGAAACGTGGATCACATCCTGCGAGGGACGGTGATGCCACTCGTCTCGAGCGAGATCCTCAGGAGCATCGCGGCTGGTGAGGAGCTCGACAAGATGCAGCTAGATCTCGACGGAGCGGGTGAGATCATCTGCGTGAAGGGATAGCGACGGATGAAGCGAGGCTTAGCGTTCGTGGTTGGGACAGTCGGACTGGTGGGGCTCCTGCTCTCACCACCTGCCTGTTCCCCCACGGTGTTACCGGTGAAGGAACCTGACAACTGCAAGTTCCAGGAAGTGACGCTCGACATCATTTCCTCACCGGATATCAACCGTGCGGAGAACGGTGAGGCTCGCCCAGTCCAGCTGCGTGTCTATCAGCTGAAGAGCGACACCAGCCTTCAGAACGCCTCCTTCAATGACGTGTGGAAGAAGGAGACGGAGACCCTTGGCGAGGACCTGGTCAAGAGCGAGGAGTTTCCCGTCTACCCCAACACCCGCACGGCGTTGAAATTCGAGCGAGACGACTCGGCTCAGTACGTTGCTGCGGTAGGCTTGTTCCGCAACCCCAAGGGGCGGAGCTGGTACACGGTTTTCGACCTACCGCCCGCCCCGAGCGAGGGGGCCTGCGGTCAGGAAAAGTGTGAGGGCGAGGGCTGCGAAGACGCAGGACCCCCGCCAATGCCGCATTTCTACGTCTGGATCGACGAGTCTCGCGTGGAAGACGGCGTCGAACACGCAGAGGACGTTCCTGAGGGACGGGTTGACGAAGTAAAGTCTCAGGCGAAGGCGCCCTCCGGTGGGGAGGGCGCGCCTGGGGCGCCTGCTGAGGGAGCCCCTCCTCAGGGAGAATAGATCGTGAGCATTCGCAAGCCCGTCTGGACAGAGGGCCTGTTCATCACTCAACACCATTTCCAGCAGCTCGATGGTTACCACGAGCGCTTGCTGGATCGGCGCCTGGGCGCTTCGGTTCCCTACGCCTGGGGTGTCACCGAAATCCAACTGGATGAACGTGCGCTTGGTGCAGGTCAGCTGAAGCTCTCGCAATTTTCCGCCATCTTGCCGGATGGCACGCCCATCACCTGCGGGGATCGTTCGAACGACGCGCCGCTGCGCGACATTGGCGAGGTGTTTACCCCGCAGATGCAATCGCTCGACGTATTCGTGGCGTTGCCGCAGGAAACCGACACTTCGGCGAACGTCGATCTCGAGGACAAGCCCGGTGCGCTGACTCGCTTCACTCAGGAGTCATCGCGGGTCTACGACGCGAACACCGGCTCCAACGAACAGAACTTCGGATGGGCGCGTCCAAACGTTCGCCTCTTGTTCGGTGAAGAGCGTCGCGAGTCCTTCGACTCCATCAAGGTTGCGGTGTTGATGCGTAGCAACACCGGCGCGATTATCGCCAAGCGCACGTACGTGCCACCGGTCCTGCGCATTGGCGCGGCGCCGTTCCTGACCACCGGCCTGCGCCACGTGCTCGAGAACATGACGGCGCGGCAACGCAGCTTGGCCGCGTCACGTCGTCAGCGGTCCGAGGCGGCGATCGACTTTCAGGCTAGTGATGCCGCGAAGTTCTGGCTGCTCAGCACACTCAACAACTTCATCCCGGTGATCGCTCACTACGTCGATCAGGGTCGCTCACACCCCGAGCAGGTCTACATCACGCTGGCGCAGCTCATCGGTCAGCTGTGTACCTTCGCGGTGAAGGCGGACCCCACGGAAATTCCCAAGTTCAACTACCTCGAGCTGGGCGACACCTTCGAGAAGTTGTTTGCCCGGGTCCTTGCGCTGCTAGATGCGGTGATCGCCGAGCGCTATGTCGAAGTGCCGATGCAGCGTCGCGAGGACGGCATGTACCTCGGCAAGATCGAGGACGGTTCGCTCCTGCGCTACGAGTTCTTCTTGGCTGCCAAGGGCTCCCTGCCCGAGGGCCAGCTCCGGGATCGCTTACCGAAGCTGTCCAAGATTGCGAGCTGGTCCCAGGTCGGGTCGATCCTCAACTCCGCAATCAACGGCGCCCGCCTCGAGCTCGAGTACCAACCGCCAGGCGCGCTTCCACTGCGCCCAGGCGTGGTGTTCTTCCGGGTGCACAAAACGCCCGAATACTGGACCGATATCCAAGGAACTGGAACCATCGCGATCTATCAACCGCTGGAGCCGCGGGCCGTCGAGCTCTCCCTCTACGCGGTTGACCCGGAAAATCTGTGACTTGCCGTGAATTTCGCGGTGTTCCCAGAGGGTTCGGGGGGGAGGCGCGGTGTTTGGGCGCCGTGGTCAACCCGCCGAGACGATTGTTTGGAGTTTCTGAGATGTGGCTGTCTAGCGCAGAGGTGATGTCGTGATCGAACAGATGTACTGGGCCTGTTCCGATGCGCTCACATTGGCCACCCAATTGGGCACCGCTCGAGATTTGCCACCCCCGGATGTGCTGAGTCAGCGCATCTCTGGCGTGTTCGATCAGATGGCTGAGCGGGCCCGCGCGTCGCGCATTCCCGATGACGATGTGATGGAGGCGAAATACGCACTCTGCGCATTCATCGATGAACAGATCCTGCGCTCGGAGTGGCCGGGGCGGCAGCAGTGGATGAGTCGCCCGTTGCAGCTCATCTACTTCAACGAAAACACCGCCGGTGAAGGCTTCTTCACCCGCCTGGAGCAGCTCGAGGCGCAGCCGCAGCGCGCCCACGTGCTCCAGATCTATTACCTGTGTCTGTGCCTTGGTTTCCAAGGTCAGTACGCCGTGCGCGGAGGCGAGGGCGTTGGCGCCATCGTCGAACGCGTGGGCGCACGGCTTGCTCGCAATCTTCCGCGCAGCGATCAACTCAGCCCTCACGGTGAACTCGCCGGAGGGGTGCGATCCGCAGTGCGTCGCGAGGCCCCCATCGTCGCCGCGAGCATCGCGCTCATCGGTTTGGCGGTCCTCGTATTCGTCGTTTTGCGGGTAGTTGTGAGCTCCAGCGCAGATAGTGCCGCAAAGAACATGCAGAACTTTGCCCAGACCGGCGCAAAGTAATGAAATAGCGTCTGAGACGCTATGTGGCTTTGGATCTTCGCTATTCTGCTGCTCGCCCTCATTTGGGTTGGTGGGTGGCTTCTAAGGAGTTTGGGCGTACCCATTCCGTTGTCGGCGCAGATCGGCTTAACCGCCGGTGTCGTCTCAATGGTTGCGGGGATTCTGCTGTATCGCCGCTGGCGAGCAGGCGCCGCTGCGCGCGCGCTCGAGCGCGAGATCATGAAGCAGACGGAGCAGCAAGCTGCGATGTCCGCTCCAGATCGTCGTGCCGAGATCATCGAGCTGAAAGCTCAGGTGGAGCGCGGCATCCAAGCGCTGAAGCAGAGCAAGCTGGGAGATCGCGGTCAAAACGCGCTCTACACCTTGCCCTGGTTCATGATTGTCGGTCCGCCCGGCGCGGGTAAGACGACGGCGATTCGCCACTCCGGGCTGAACTTCCCGTTGCTGGACGCGACGGGCGGCGCAGTGAAGGGCGTTGGTGGTACGCGCAACTGCGACTGGTGGTTCACGAACGAAGCCATCCTGCTCGACACCGCCGGGCGCTACGCGACCCAAGACGATGATCAGCCGGAGTGGTACGCATTCCTCGATCTGCTGCGGCGTTTCCGCAACAAGCGGCCAATCAACGGCGTCATCCTAGCGGTTAGCGCGAGCGACATCCTCGAGCAGACCGAAGAGCAGACCACGCAGATGGCGCGCACCCTGCGAGCGCGCATTGACGAGCTGCAGAACCGCCTCGACATGGTGGTGCCTGTCTACGTGATGTTCACCAAGGTCGACTTGGTGGCAGGCTTCGTGGAGTTCTTCAACGACCTGAAGAAGAGCGACCGCGACCGCGTCTTCGGTTCGACGTTCCCCATGGATCTTGCGGTACAGCGCAAGCCAGAAGAGCTGTTCGAGGAAGAGTTCGCGCTCCTCATCTCGCAGATCCACGCGCGGGCCATCAAGCGAGTCGCGCGCGAAAAGAAGGAGATGCGCGACCGCGTCGTGCAGTTCCCCCTCGAGTTCCAAGCGCTGCGCACCACCCTCGGTGACTTCCTGCAGGCGCTGTTCGAGGACAACACTCAAGACGACAAGCCGATTTTCCGCGGCTTCTACTTCTCCAGCGGCACGCAAGAGGGCAACCCCGTCGACCGCGTGCTCGGTGGCCTAGCGCGCGCTTTTGGCTTGGCTCCGCGCATGGACTCGGAGGCTCAGCTCGAGCCCAAGTCATACTTCGTTACGGACCTGTTCCGTCGCGTGGTGTTCCCCGATCAGAACATTGCCGCACGGACACGCCGCGAGATGCGTCGGCAGTGGCTCTCGCGAATTGCGATGGGCGCCACCGCGCTCTTCCTTGCGATGATGCTCTTGGTCCCGAGTTCCTGCAGCTTCAGTCGGAACCGCAAGCTGGTTGGCACAGTTGAGGGCACCGCCTCGGGTGCAGCGAAGGTGGACTGGGCGAGCAAGGACTCCGTGGGTGACAAGGCATCGAACCTCACCACCATTCGCGCACTCCTCAAGCAGCTCGACTACTGGCGGGCCACTGAGCCGCCAACCGGAATGCGCTTCGGCATGTACGTCGGTGACGAGCTGTACGAGCCGTTGCGTGGGGTCTACGTCAACGCCATCGAGCGTGGCCTGAAGGAGCCGACGCAGAAGGATCTCGAGGCGAAGCTCTCGGCGTTTGGTGCCGTTTCGACCACCAGCGGCAAGGAGTACAACGAGCGCTACGACCTCTTGAAGCTCTACTTGATGCTCACCTGGCCAGAGAAGCTCGACCCCGAGTGGGCGGCCCGTCCGCTGGCCAACGCTTGGGCCAAGGCGCTGCGTTCGCCAGACCCAGTGGGCGATGCGGAGCATCTGCTTCCGCACACCCGCTACTACCTGGATCTGATGAAGCGCGGAGAGGTGAAGCCCTGGGATCGCAATGATCCGACGGTGACTCGCGCACGGAGTGCGCTGCTGAGAGCGCCGCGCCTGGACCGCATGTACGAAGCGTTGGTTCGCGAAGCCAATGCGGACATCAAGTCCATCAAGCACAGTGACATCTTCTACGGGTCGGTGTCGCCGTTCATCACTTACAAGCAGGACTTGCAGGTGCAAGGCGCGTATACCCGCGACGGCTGGGCGCGCGTACGTGAACTGCTGGGCAGCCAGAAATCCGAGCTGAGCGCCGAGCGCTGGGTGCTGGGCGAGGAAGAAGCGCAGCAGGAAGCGGACGTAGAGAAGCAGATCATCAAGCTCAAGAACCTCTACTTCGAGCGCTACAAGATCGCCTGGCGTGACTTCATCTTGGACGTGGAAGTCCACGAGCCTGAGAACGCGGAAACGTCGCTGGGAGAGCTCACTGCGCTCAGCGAGCCCGAGTGGCCCTACAAGCGGCTAATCGACACGCTGCACGAGAACGTGACCCTCGACATTTCCGAGGGTGAGTTGGCCGGCCTAGCGGAGAGTGCGTTCCAGCTTGCCAAGCGTCAGCTGCAGCGGAAGCTCGCGCTCTCGCAGACGGACGAACCGAAGAAGGACGTTCGACCCATGTCGCCGGTGGAGATCGCGTTCAAGCCGCTCACCGACTTTGCGGTCCCAGCCAAGAGCGAGGACCCAGAGGCGGATGCGAAGTCTACGGGCCTAGCAGAGTACCAGGGCACGCTCTCCAAGCTGGTCGGTGTGCTCACCGATCTGCGCGACGCGGACGCAGCGCCGGATCCGACAGCGGTCATGAGCGAGTTCGAGGGTGCGTTCCGTGGAACTAGCGGCCTACTGATGTCGCAGAGCGGCTTTACGCGTCCGATGCTCTCACCGTTGCTCATGCGTCCGATCACCTTCGCTTGGGCGGGCGTGGTCAACGACGCCGGCGGTGCCGCGACCGGACTTTGGGAGACCAACGTCTGGAGCGTCTGGCGGGACACGTTGGCCAATCGTTACCCCTTCAAAAAGACTCAGCGCGACGCATCGCTCGCCGACTTCACAGAGTTCTTCAAGCCGAACAGCGGGCTTCTCTGGGCTTTCTATGCGGAAAATCTGAAGGGCACGCTCAAGCGCAACGGGGACGCCTTTACTCCAAGCCGCCGCTTCAACAGCAGTGTGGGTTACAAGGGAGACTTCCTGTCGACGTGCTTGACCCGCGGCGCCGAGATCTCCTCAGCGGTGTTTGGTAAGGGTGAAGAGCCGAAGATCAAGTTCGAGGTCAACCTGCACTCCGTGAGTGAGGACGTCAGCGAGGTTTCGATCGAGATCGACGGAGTCTCCCACGTCTACAAGAACCACCCTGAGGAGTGGCTTGCCGCCGAGTGGCCGAATGACAAGGGAGAGACTCCCGGCGCTCGTGTTCGGATCCGCGGCTATCGTGGCCTGGATGAGGAGATCAACCGGCCGGGAGACTTCGGCATCTACCGCCTTATCGATGCGGCGCAGAGCGTTGAGTCCGGTACCGCTGGTGGAAACCCGCAGGGCGTCCCCACGGTCGTCGTCACCTGGTACCTGCGCTCACGCGATGCCCACATCAAGCTCGACTTCAAGCCGTCGAAGCGCGATCGCGGACTATCCCCGGCGCTGTTCCTTGGCTACGATTGCCCTCGCGTTATCGCTCAATAGGCACGGGCCATCTGTACTCGACCGCGGCGCACGTCGAGCGGCCCGCATCGCGCTGACGGTCCAGCCGCTGCGCTTGACGACGGAATACGAGGCAAAGCGTGATCGTCGGCTACTTCGGCAAGCTCCCCAAGGCAGGGGACTTTCTGCGTGGTGGTGTCGCGGGAGAACCCGCGAGCGGGTTCGAGCGTTGGATCGAGCAGGGCATGGTCTACGGCTCGACTCGACGCGGTGATTGGCAGCCGGCCTTCGACACTGGATCCGTGCACGGGTTCATCTATCGCGCGCCTCCCAATGTCGGGGCCGTGTCGGTGATCGTGGGCGTCATTCGACCAAGTCGTGACACCGTCGGTCGCCGCTTCCCCCTCGTGCTCTTCTCTCAGGTGCCCGAGCCGGTGCTTGCGGGTGCACCCCACATCGCGCCGCTCCTGCTGGGAGACTTCTTCGAGCTAGCGAGCGAATTACTGCTCGAAGCACACGAGATGACCCCGGACGAGTTCCGCAGCGCCGTAGCGGGGATCCCGGCTCCGCGCATTGATCAGCTCGCGACCTATGTCGCCGAGTACAACGAGTGGGTGAGCGCCACTCCGCTGTCGACGCCGCTTAGCGTGACCTACGGCGAGCCCGAGGGCGCAGCCATTCCCCACGCCATCGACACCTTGATCCAGTGTGTCGCGCCTTTCATCGGCCAGGAGCCGATGAGCACTCCCTTGTCTGCGCGCTTGCCGCTCGGAGCGGGCGGAGTCGCGTCTGCAGCGTTCTGGATCGATGTGGCGCGGCGCATCGCGCGCTGGCGGCGCACCGTGCCGAGCGCGTTCTGGTCAGCGAGCGAAGCGGACGGCACACTGCTGCTTCAGCTTGGCGCGACTCCGCATTCCTCGCTTGCTGAGCTTTGGTCCCCCGACCCAGATAGCGATCACGTATGCGATCTGACGCGCGCGCCTCGAGTGAGTCGAGAGCAGATCCTGGGTCGATTGCCGCCCGGTGTGAGCCAGGCGCTCGTTTCACCAGAGTCGCCCGTTGGATACTTCCTGCAGTCCCTGACGAACTGAGCGTTCCTCAGGATGCCGGTGTTCAGTGATCCATCTGAAGTGTGGGAACGCAACGCGGGAACGACGAGATGATGACAAGGCCGACGTTCGCTCTAGTCCCCGTGACTCGGGTGGTTTTGCTAGAAATTCCCAGGGGTCACGGGTAGCGTCTCGGGCCAATGGCGGAGTTGAGGGAGACGCTAGCGGAGAAGATCGCGCCACTGAAGGGGCCCATCCCTGGTGGTGAGCCGCATGGGGCCGATGCGTCCTACGAGCCTGAGTTCGAAGAGGTAAAAGCCGAGATAGACAAGCTTGGCTCGTTGGACGGCGAACAGCCCAACTGGGGTCGGGTCGCCTCCGTTTCCGCAGAGATACTCCAGAACAAGTCAAAGGACATGCGCCTGGTGACTTGGCTGGCCGTCGCCCGCATGGTTCAAAGCGGCCCGGCGGGATTAGCCGAGGGGCTCCTGGGCATTCTGGAGGTCTCCCGCGAACACTGGGATGGCATGTATCCCCCCGCTAAGCGAGCTCGCGCGCGTGGGAACCTCGCGAGCTGGTTAGCCGAGCAGGCCGAGTCAGTGTTGGCTGAGTATAAGCCTACGGGCGCCGATCGCGAGGCGGTGGCGCTGTGCGAGGCGCTCTATGGTGAAGTCGATGATTTCCTGACGGAAAAGCTCGGGGAAAACTACACCGGCATGGGCGGCTTGCGCTCCGCGCTGCGGGAGAAGTCAAGGGAGCTCCCCGCGGAGGCGCCCCCGCCGCAAGCGGCGGCTCCACAAGCTCAACCCCAAGCGGCGGCGCCCGCAGCAGCTCCACCTCCAGCGGCGTTTGCGCCCCCGCCTGCCGCCTTTTCAATCGAAACAGCAGCTGATGCTGACAAGGCGTTCAAAGAGATGCGCAACGACCTGCGCAAGATCGCACAGGTCTTGCGCAGCAGCGCCACGGGGAACGCCCTTGCGTATCGGATCTGTCGCTTTGCCAACTGGGCCGCGTTCAACGGCGCCCCGGCGGCGGAGCAGAACAAGACGCTGCTCCCTCCCCCTCCACCAGACCGTCAGGCCGATCTCAATCGTCTCCTCGAGGCGGGTAACTGGGCTGGCTTGATCGAGGCTGCAGAGGCCCATGCCGCAGCTCATCTCTGGTGGCTCGATCCTCTGCGCTATATCGCGACGGCGCTCGACCGCCTCGGGCCATCCGGAGCGGATGCTCGTGAGGTGGTCGGAAGGGAGACGGTCGCCTTCGTTGAGCGCATCCCCAGCCTGGTGAACCTCAAGTTCAGTAGCGGGATGGATTTCGCCGATGCCGCGACCAAGGCTTGGTTGGAAGAAGAGCAGGCGAAGTACGTGGGCGCTGCAGGTCCCGGCGCTGCGACCAGCGCGGCCGCTGAAGAGGATGCTCAGTTGGCGGAGCGCTTTGAGGTCGCCAAGAACCTCGTGAAGGCTGGCGAGGTGGGCGAGGGGCTCGCTGTTGCTATTGCTCTCGCTAGTCGCGGAGCCGATGCCCGCACCCGCTTCAGGGCTCGTTTGGCCGCTGCGCGGCTGGCCATTCAAGGCAGCCAGCTCGCCATTGCGCGGCCGATCCTCGAGGGTTTGGCCCGAGAAGTTGAACAATTTGGCCTCGAAGAATGGGAGCCGCGCCTCGCGGTTGACGTCTTCGCGAGCTTGCTGATCTGCCTGCAAGCGGTCAAAGATCGGCCTAGCGGTCCCACCCCGCCGGGCACAAAAGCGGAGCCTCGTGCCGAAGTCGCGAGATTCTCCGAGCTATTTGATAAGCTGTGTCGGCTCGACCCAGCCGCTGCGATGGGGCTAGCGGGCTGAGTTGACCGCAACGCGCGTTCGTCTCTCGGGGCGGGCGCGTTGTCCACCTTTCCGAGGTCCAATACGGAGTAATCGATGGGGAAAGAAGGTTCAGTAGCGCCGCAAGAGCGCGTGAACATCACGTACAAGCCGGCTACTGGTGACGCACAAGAAGAGGTTGAGCTGCCGCTCAAGATGCTCTTCATGGGTGACTACACCGGCCGGCCTGACTCGCGTCCACTCGAAGAGCGGAAGCCGATCAACGTTGATAAGGACAACTTCGAGCAGGTCTTGGCGAGCCAGAACCTGGGCCTAACGATGTCCGTTGCGGATCGACTCTCTGGCGACGAAGGGGCGAACCTCAACGTCAACTTGAAGTTCAAGAAGCTCGCTGACTTCGGACCCGACGCGATCGTCAATCAGGTTCCGGAGCTCAAAAAGCTCATGGACCTCCGCGGTGCACTGACTGCGCTCAAGGGACCGCTCGGAAACGTTCCTGCCTTCCGCAAGAAGATCCAAGGCTTGCTGGAAGATGGGGACTCTCGTGAAAAGCTGCTCGCTGAGCTCGGCCTCGGCGGTGGAGAGGAAGGCTGAGTATGAGTGAAGAACAAGCCGCTCAAGGAGAGGCTGCGGCAGCTGAAGCTACCGAAGGCAGCCTCCTGGATTCTATCCTTGCGGAAACTAAGATCACTCCTTCCGATGACGGGTACGCCGTCGCGAAAGCTGGTGTGCAAGCGCTCATCAGCGAGCTGATCACTCCCAAGTACAAGAACGAGAAGATCGACAAGGCGTTGGTCGACGCGCTGATCGGTGAGATCGACGCGAAGCTCTCGGCGCAGGTGGATGAGATCGTTCACGCCGCCGAGTTCCAGAAGCTCGAGAGCGCTTGGCGTGGTCTGAAGTTCACGATCGACCGCACCAATTTCCGCGAGAACATCAAGGTCGAGATCCTGAACTGCTCGAAAGCCGACCTGATGGAGGACTTCGAGGACGCCCCTGAGATCACGAAGAGCGGCCTCTACCGCATCGCGTACACCGCTGAGTACGGCCAGTTCGGTGGCAAGCCCTACGGTGCAATGTTCGCCAACTGGGATATCAGCCCCGGTCCGCAGGACATGGCCCTGTTGGCTCAGTGTGCGTCGGTGGCGACGATGTCTCACGCGCCCTTCTTCGCGGCCGCCGCGCCGAAGTTCTTTGGTGAGGAGAGCTACACCGAGCTGCCCAAGCTGAAGGACCTCAAGTCGATCTTCGAGGGCCCTCAGTACACCAAGTGGCAGTCGTTCCGCGAGTCCGAGGACTCACGCTCCGTGGGCCTGGTGTGTCCGCGCTTCCTGCTCCGTCTGCCTTACGGCGACAACACGGTGCCGGCAAAGGAGTTCAACTACTCGGAGAGCGTCATCGGCGAGCACGAGAAGTACCTCTGGGGCAACGCGGTGCACGCCATGGCGACGCGCATCGCGGATAGCTTCGCGAAGTTCCGTTGGTGTCCGAACATCATTGGCCCGACCTCCGGTGGTACCGTCGAAGACCTGCCTCTGCACCAGTACGAGGCGATGGGCGAGACTCAAACCAAGTGCCCCACGGAAACGCTCATCTCTGAGCGTCGCGAGTTCGAGCTCAGCGAGGAAGGCTTCATCGCCCTGTGCTTCCGCAAGGACAGCGACAATGCGTGCTTCTTCTCTGCCAACTCCTGCCAAAAGCCGAAGAACTTCGGCCAGTCTCCGGAAGGCAAGGACGCGGAGCTCAACTACCGCCTAGGTACGCAGCTGCCTTACCTGTTCGTGACCTGCCGCATTGCACACTACCTGAAGGTGATGCAGCGCGAGCAGATCGGTAGCTGGAAGGAGCGCGGCGATCTCGAGCGCGAACTGAACAAGTGGATCAACCAATACGTGGCTGATCAGGACGGTGTCAGCGCAGTCGTGCGCGGCCGTCGCCCGCTGCGCAAGGCCCAGATCACCGTCGAAGACGTGCCGGGCAACGCAGGCTGGTACAAGGTGGGTATGCAGGTGCGCC
>JBFXBK010000242.1:0-13739 GCA_050183255.1 Polyangiaceae bacterium
GGCCAGCTCGGCACCGAACAGACTGGAGCCCAAGATCCAAAGCGGCACTTCAGTGCCTGAACCGGGCACTGCCTCGATTGCCTGCCCTTCCCGTGGCACCGCAAGGTAGTGCTGCAACTCCAGTACATCCTCGGGGAAGCGATCGGCGCTGCGCGGGTCGCGCCGCAGCGCCTTCAGGGTCAGTTGGTCGGTGCCCGGTGCCCGCCCCAGACCGAGGTCGATGCGCCCCGGAAAGAGCTCCGCCAGGGTGCCGAACTGCTCCGCGATCACGTACGGGGTGTGATTGGGCAGCATCACGCCGCCTGCGCCCACGCGGATGCGCTCGGTGCCGCCAGCGATGTGAGCGATCACCACCGGAGTTGCTGCGGTGCTCACGCCGCGCATGTTGTGATGCTCAGCCACCCAGAAGCGCTCGAAGCCGAGGCCTTCGGCGTGGCGCGCCAGATCACGCGCGGCGTTCAGGGCGCCGCGGCGGTCAGAGCCTTCTCGCACGCGGCCGAGCTCGAGGATCGATAACTTCACCTGCTGACCCTAAGACATCGGGGGCCTGGCGCCAGTCGGAGAGTGGTCCAAAGAACCGCCTGGATGGTGGTTGCTTCTCGCCCCGGTGCTCTCGCAATCGCGCTGCTCGGCTTGCTCAGCGGCGCCTGCGCCGGACGCGTCCAGGACGTGGAGTCTCCCTACCTCCCCCGGCTGGAGGCACTCGAGCAGCGCCTAGGCGGCGCAGCACCCCAGAGCCAGCGCGCGACGAGTGGGTTCTCCCCCACTGGGCTGTACGTGGAGGGCGACGTCGTCTGGGTGTATTCCTCCGAGCAGCCGTCGCAGCTCGGGTTCAGGCTCGACGCCGAACGTTTCATTCCGGCGGGCGTGCGAAGCGGACCGCGAGAGACCGTGGGTTGCGTCGTGGGCCACGGTGACTTCGCGGGACGCACGCTGTGCCTTGGCCGAAGTGAGCCCGGCGGGCTCAAGGTAGTCGCCGGTGCGCCTTTCCTCGCGGCACTGGAATCGAGAGCCGGATATCGCGACCTGGTTCAGGCGCGCGCCGATCGCCTTCTGGTGATAGACGACGTCGAGCAGCGCTTGGTCTCCCTGGGCCCCGACGGCTCGATCGCTCACATCAGCTCCGTCCCCTCGGGGAGCTACCGAGTCGGGAGTCTCGGGCAAGGCAGGAGCTTCGTCCTGAGCGCGACGCGTCCGCACGTCAGCACTTACTCGGCAGCTGGCGTGCGGCTGTTCGCCTCGCCGCGAGTTGCACCGCTGAGGAACGCGAGCTTCGACAGGGGCAGCGATCTGTTCTGGAGCGTGGGCCCGGAGGACGCCGTGGTGAGGCGCTACGACGGCCCCATCCAGCACCTGAGCCACGAGCTCCGTGTGTCCCGGCTGAACCCGAACGGCGCGCTCGTGCCCATGCAGCAGCTCGACCTGGGTAAGTTGGGACTCACGGATCCAACGAGCGTGGCGCAAAACCGAGGAGCCACCGCGGTGACGCTGGCAGGCAGCGACCGGGTGTTGCTGTATCGCGCGCGCAGTCGCTCGCCCGAGGTTCGAGCCGTCCTTGGATCGCCTTGGAGTGTCGTCGCCTACCGCGGGGGCTTCGTTGGCGTGAGTCGCCTGGACGACCGCCTCTGGTACCTCCCGGCAACATCAGGCGAAAAACGCGTGGAAATCGCGCTGAGTCCGCCCTCGGCGCCTAGCGCTGAATCCCTTGGGGAACGGCTGTTCTACGGTTCTGCGTTGTGGCGCCAAAATTCCGGCTCACGCGCCCCATACACGTGCAACAGCTGCCACTGGGAGACGGAGAGCGACGGACGCCGCCACCCGGGCTTCCTCGAGCGGCGCTGGGAGATCACCCGGAGCCTCGCGGGCATGGGCGCCGTACGCCCAATCTTCAGCACCGGCGGAGCGAAGTCTCTCTCACGCGCCTTGGAGGGTTTGATCCGCGGACTCGACGAACGCATGTGGAGCGAGGGCGCGACGGGCTACTGGGATCAGCCACTGAGCCTCGAAACCAGCGCTGGGTCCCGCCGCCTCTCGCCGCTGGAAGTGCGGGAGGCGCTGTTGACCTTCGTGATGAGTCTGCCTGCGCGCCCCGGTCCCCTCGCCGGTGCAGACGGCGCTGAGTGGGCACCCCAGCGCTCTCGCGGCGTCGCGCTGTTCGCCCGAGACTGCGCCGCCTGTCATCTCCCCACGGCATCGATGCGCCGACCGAACGAGATCGTGGAGTTGGGCACGTGGCTTGAACGAGGGGGTGCAACGCGGGCTCCACTCAGCTTTGGCGCTGCTGCGTTTGCGGAGACGGGCAGCGGCGCGAGCTTCACGCCCAACGGCAACCGCATCTCTCCGCTGTGGGGCGTAGGGCGGCGCGCGCGGCTTTACGTGACGGGACGCGCGCGCAATCTCAGGCAACTGGTCAGCGAGCTGCGCCCAGGGAGCGCAGCCGTGCATGGCGGTGCCGGCCTCACCCCCTACTCCCCTGAAGAGGAGGCGGCGATCTGGGTATTCTTGAACAGCCTCTGAGCTGACGACCCACTCGACGTCCCTCGAACGCGGCCTATACTGCGGTGGCAGGCGGCTCGGGGTCGCCTCATCCGCTGAAAGCCGTAGCGCACCCCGTCAGAAAGCTGAGCGTTCTCATGGCAGAACCTCGAGGTCCCGTTGGCGGAGCGGACCGACCTGGAGGCCCCATGACAGAACACGCGCTCATCGCTCGCGACCTGCTCGAAATGGCGGGCGTCGTCGACGCCGAACCCAAGCTTTCTCCCATCCACGGCGGGCGCTCTGGCGCCCTCACCTTTCAGGTGGACGTCGGGGAGCGACGCTTCGTGTTGCGGCTCCAACCTCAGGAGCGCTTCGAGGAGCACTTCACGCAGCTGGTGGCGCTGCAGCTTCTGGCCGGTGAGGTCCGTATCGCCCCGCGGGTGATCGCGAGTTGCCCTCGAGCGCGGGCGCTGCTCTCGGAGCATGTCCCAAACCAGCCGATGTTTCCCACGTTGCGGGGTCCCGGAGGTCCGCGTGTCTTGAGACACATTGGCGCACAGCTGGGTCGACTGCACCAGCTGGCGGCCCCACCGCAGCTCACAAATCGTTGCCCCACGGAACGCACCCTGTGGGCGTTCTCCGAGCTGGGCAAGGCAACGCCAGCCTTCGTCCGCAAGGCCGAGGCGCTAGCCAGGCGCATCCCATCGGCGACAGGTGACGCGGTTTGCCATCTCGACCTGAACCCGTCGAACCTCATGTTCGACGGGGAACGCGTGCGCATCATCGACTGGGAGACCGCCGGCCTCGGTGACCCCGCGTTCGACCTGGCAACGGTGGTGAACCTGTTCGTACTCGACCCGCCCCGGGCGCAAGCGCTGTACGAAGGCTACTCCACACAGCGGAAGCTGCCCAGCGAACCGGCGCTGTTTGCCGCGCGTCAACGGGTCTATCTCGCGTACGGCGTCGAGTTCCTGCGTCAGGCAGCAGCGCCCGCCCCGGACTGGCCGGCAGAAACGTTGCCACGCCTGATGGACGTCTACGCCGCAATGTCCGCAGGGCAACTCGACATGGCAAGCCGCGACGGCCAGTGGCGGCTCGGCGCGGCTTACCTGGGCGAGTTGTTTCAGCTGACCGTCAACGCAGCTCGTTGATGGTCCCGCTGGGGCAGCCCTGAGTCTTGCTTCGAATATCCATGCGGACAATCAGGCGGTCGGTCGTGCTGCACGGCGCGCACTGGACGTCAGTCGACTTGAGCAAGCACGCCTTCTGATTCTTGCTGCGCAAGCCGGGGACGACGTCTCGCATCACCAAGTCGGCCGCCACCTCCATGGCGACGTGGCGCTCGTCGTTCTTGAGCTGGGTGGTGCATTTGTAGTCCCGGTCGACCCGCCCCGTGGCTCCCCCGGACTGGCTGCGCAACGTGCACGCCTTGGCGACGTCGGTCACGCGGGAGTACGGGGACATCTCGAGCGTGCCCTGGAGGAAGGAGTAGAGCGGCACCGAACGACTGAACTTCTCGCCCCAACCCCAGTTGGCGTCGATCATCCACTCGGCTGAGCCCGCGCTCACCCACTTATTTCCGCTGGGATCCCAACGCCGAGGGGTCACGCTGCGGATCCCAAAGCCAACTGGGTAGTGATTGTGCATGCCAATCGCGATGGGCAGACGTCGCGTGCGCAAGGTGTGCACCACCTTGTTCGTGCCGGCGCTGGTGCTGACCAGGAGTCCGTCATAGTCGGCGATCACTCGCCCCGGCACGCGCCCCCAGAAGTACTGGTTCGATTGGGCCATGATTGACGGGTGGGTGAAGCGCTCACCGGTGACCGAACAGCCAGAGACGCCCCAGTCATTCATCGCGTCGCGGAGCTCCACGGTCATGTTCTGAACTCCACGATCGTTGAACTCCGGCGCCAACGCGTTCACCGCGAAGCGGCCGCGGCCCCCTTGGCTCAGGTAGATGCGATCGAAGGGCTTGTACTTGGAGAGTCCTTGCGAACCTGCGTAGTCAACGTAACCGATCAACATCGCCCACGCCGTGGCGCCACAACCGCTCGAGCAAGGTGAACGATTGGGCGACGTGTTCCCGTCAATTTGCTTGTATTTGCGCTGATAGCTCCAGGCAGTCGCCTCGTCCTTGAAGTCTGCAAAATAGACTGGCGGGGCGGGCGGGTTGCAGGCAACCTGGAAGCGCTCCCAGGTCGAGGCAACATCTCGATCTACGGTGACGACGTCGCCGCCGCCGTTCTTCGCGGAAACGTACTTTCCGTTACTCGCTTGCAGGGCGTAGGTGCCGCCTGGCTGGGAGACGAGCTTGAACGTCTCCCACGCCCCAATCGTGCTGCCGTGGAGGGCGAGCGACTTGCCGCCGCCATCTAGTGCCGCGACGTAGCGATTCGCTGGGCCGCCCCTGAGGGCGATGGTGCCGTCGGACTTTTGAGTGAGGTCAAACGTCTCCCAAACGCCGACCTTGTCAGCGCGCGCGTCGATCTGCCCCTTTCGCTCGAGGGCGCGCAGGTAGTTGCCCTTGACTGAGGTGCGCAGCGCCACCGACTTGCACGATGCAGGTAGGAGCGCCCCCATCAGCCCTGGCGCACCGAGCACCGGAGCAATCGCAAAGCCCAGTACTTCGCGCTCACCGCTCGCGTAGGTCAGGCTGATTTTGGCGTCGCCGACGCCGCTCTCAGGCGCGCTCAGCGCTCGCACCCGGAGCCACTGTTCCCCGGCCGGCCCGCTCTCTCGAGTGACCTCCACACGCTCCGCGTCGCTACCTGAGACCGCGAAGCTGGCCTTGCCTCGCTGCAGAATCTGAATCCGCGCGGCATCGTCTAAACTGAGTTCCTGAGCGGTGCGCTCCACCTGTCGCTCGCTCCGCCAGAACGGCGCGGCGTTGCGCTCGACAATGGCCTGCTCGAGGCGGCTCTCGCTGCCCATCACCCGCTTGTATTCGTCCCAGGAGGCGAACGGCTGCATGCGGAGCCCCGCGAGCGCTTCTGGAGTGTGTACCACTGGCGCCTTGCCCGGCTCGACGATGCTGGTGCCGCGGCGCGCGCTGTCCGGCAGGTCCAGGGCCGACGCGTCCACCCCTTCCATGCGCTCGGGTAGCGAGCCGAGTCGCGCAACTTCGACCCCTGCACGGTCCTCGGCCACGAAGACGAAGGGCGCGGGTGCCCAGATCCGCGTGACCTGTGCACCACTCAGGGATGCCATGCGCCTTAGCTGGACGCTCGGTGGCTCACCACCCCGCGCCGCTCCAACCACCGGGAAGTCGTGTTCCCCTGTGGAAAGTAAGATATAGCCGAGCGGCTCTCCCCGAGAGCCCTCGACCGCTACCTCCCAGTACGCAGGACCGCGCACCCCAGGGCGCAGCATGGGCGTCGCATGGGACGCCAAGTGAGCATCGAACCAGTTGGAGTCCGACGTGAGCCGAATCGCCTCGAAGTAGCGCGCCGCCCGACGATGCACGGCGAGCGGCATGCGAGCGACGGGCTGTGCTTCCAGCAGCTCCGGGTGGGAAGCCTCCACGGGGCTCCCGGCCGGCGCAGCCGCCTCGGACTGTCCTGGGATCAAACACGCTGCCAGGCCGAGCCCAACCAGCCACCTTGTTTCCCTACGCCAAATTGCCATGCTCAGAACACTCCATGCCGCGTTGATCGGGCAATCGCGCGAGACTGTCTCGCAGCCTGGAGCTTGAGCGAGCGAGGCAGCGCTAGCTTGAGCGCTGCCTCAGCAAATCCTGAAGACTCACCAGTACTCGTTGTCTTCGTTGTAGACCGCCTCGACGTCGGTGCTTCCGTCAGGCTTCACAGTGACCGTGTTGTCCTTTTCCGCCTGGATCTTCACGGGAGTCTGCTTCCCGTTGCTCTCCAGGGTCACATTCCCATAGCTATCGAAGCCGAGCTTTTCGAACTCCGTCGTGGTGTTCGGGGCCACCGAGCCGTACTCGACTTGGTCCTCGCCGCTCATCAGCTTCACGTTGATGGGCTCACTCCCGCCGTTCTTGATCGCAGCACGGGTGTTCACCCCACAACCGACCAGGCACGCTGCTGCGAGCAGCGCGGTCAGCGCCAGGCGAGTGCGCGGGATTTGGGGGGGAGGAGCGTGGTTCGTCAGGCCGTGCGGTTTCATCACCGCAGCTGATTGGCCCAGCTCCCACCAACGTCAAGGGGCGCGTCTCTCGACGCGCCCCTCGGAGAACGCAGCTCAGGACGGCTACCAGACTGAGCAGCGATTCACCGGGTTCATCGCTGTGCCCGCCTTGCACTGGAAGGCTTCGGCGAACTCCGGCAAGTTCGAGAGCGGCCCGTTGACCCGATAGCGCGGCGCCGAGTGTGGATCGTTGACGACCTGCATGCGAGCTGCTTCCTCGCGGTACTTCGCGCACCAGATCTGACCGTTGGAGATGAAGAACTGCTGGTCTTCGCTGAAGCCGTCCGCTTCCACATGCTCCGCCGCGTCCTCGCGCAACGAACGGTAGGCTGCGAACGCCAGCTTCAGGCCCCCCATGTCGGCGATGTTCTCGCCCAGGGTGAGCTTGCCGTTGATCTTCACTCCTGGCAGCACCTCATAGCTCGAGTACTGATCGGCGACGCACGAGGTCTTGCCCTTGAAGGTCTTCTCGACAGGCGGCTCCCACCAGTTCTTCAGGTTGCCGTCCTTGTCGAACTGCGAGCCCTCATCGTCGAAGCCATGAGTGAGCTCGTGGCCGACCACCATGCCCATGGCGCCGAGGTTGACCGCGACGGCAGCCTTCACGTCGTAGAACGGCGGCTGAAGAATTCCAGCCGGAAACACCATGTGGTTCTTGTTCGGATGGTAGTAGGCGTTGACCGTCGGGGGGCTCATCTCCCAGCGCTCGCGGTCCACCGGCTTGCCGAGCTGCGACAGGTCATCTTTCAGCTTCCACTCCTCCGCCGCCAGCACGTTGGCAGCGAAGTCCTTGCCGACGCTGAAGTCGTACTTCTTCCACTTGCTTGGATAGCCGATCAGGTAGGCCATCGCCTTCAGCTTCTGTTTGGCCCGCTTGCGCGTCGTCGCGTCCATCCAGTCAAGGTTGTCGACCTCCTTGTCGAAAGCAGCAGCAATCGCGTGGACGTAGCTCTCGGCAGCGGTCTTGCTTTCGCCACCAAAGTGCTCCGCGACGAACGGCTGTGCCAGCGCCTCGCCGAGGGCGTCGTCCGTGAACGCGACGCAACGCTTCCAGCGCGCTTCGATCTCTTCTTGGCCGGTGAGCAGCTTGTCGAGCTTGAAGTTCTCGTCGACGAAGGCCTTGCCAAGGGTCGGCGCCATGTTGTGAAGCACCTGCCAGGTCAGGTAGTTCTTCCACTGGGCAGGCTTGAACTTGGGCAGGATGTCGTTCACCCCAGCGAAGAAGTCCTTGCTGGTGATGCTGATGTCTTTGAGGTCCGGCGCGCCGATCGCGGCGAAGTAGCTCTTCCAATCGAAGCGCGGCACCGTCTTCTCGACGCCTTCCAGATCGACCTTGTTGTAGAGCTTCTTTGGATCGCGGCGCTCGACCTTGGTCTTCGACACCTCGGCGAGCGCTGTCTCGATCTTCACCACGTCCTTCGCCGCGGCTTTGGCCACGGGCGCTCTCATGCCGCCGAGCTCCAGCATGCGTGCGACGTGAGCTTCGTAGTCGGCGAGCAGCTTCTTCTTTTTTTCGAGAGCTTCCTGAGCCTCCTTGCTGGGCGGCTCCGCCTTGGCTTCGCTGGGGTGCTTCGCCGGGTCGCTCGTGTGCTTCGGCAGAGCCGCTGGCTCCAGAATGTAATAGTCGCGATCCGGCAGGCCGAGACCATTTTGGTCCATGAAGCCTATCATCTTGGTTGCGTCGGCGTAGTCTTGCTGCGCGGAAATATCGAAGAGCGCCCAGATGCGATGCTGGTGCAGCTTGGTGACCGCGGCGATCAGCGTCTTTTGATCGCGCACGCCCTGGATCTGCTTGAGCAAAGGCTGAAGCGGCTTCGTGCCCTCGCCCTCGATCGCTTTCTCATCCATGCACGCGGCGTAGTAGGACCCAAGCGCCTGCTTGACGGGCTCGGCGTCGGTGGCCTTGCCGGCCGCTTCCAGGATGCGACGGAGCTCTTTTTCGTTCTCGTCGTGAATCACCGAGAAGGAGCGCACCCAGCGGGCCTTGTCCGACGGGATCTCTGTGTTCTTGATCCATCCACCGCAGGCGAAGCTGTAGAAGTCGGTGCACGGGTCCACGCTCCTGTCCATCGCCTCAGCGTCGAGTCCCACTTCCGCGAGGGAACGCTGAACCGTGGGCTTGCCCGGCGGCTCGGGCGGCACGGGCGGCGCCGTATCAGGTGGCGGCTCGGTAGCAGCGCCGCCGCCACAGGCGACGAAGCAGCTGGCGACGAGGGCGCCGGCTAGAGGCGCGCGCACGAATCGTTGGAGAGTCGCAGCGCGGACGAAGGAGCGAACGGGAGTCAGTCTGAGTTCTTGCTTGGGGTAGGACATTGGCGCCGCGGACACTACCAAAGAAGGCCGGGCCCGCGAACGCTGCGCACCCGGAAGTTGACCGTTGTTTTGTTCGCGCCTCCCGGGCGCGAATTGGGGCCGCGGCAGCGAAGCATCAGTCGACTGACGGAGGGCGAGCGCTGGGGCTAGCCCAAACGGCCGACGTCGGAACAGATCCGCGCAAGCCAAGTGCCCACCGAGCCTCGGCAAATCAGACTCGAGCGACGCTTCGGCAACGGGCAAAAAGCCCGCTCTTGATAGAGTCAGCAGCCATGTCTGCCACCCGCGTTGGTCCAGCTTCCGCCCTTGGCGCAGCCCTGTTGTTGGTCGTCGTGAGCCTTGCTTGCAAGTCCAAGCAAGCCTGTGATGAGTCCACACCGTGCGCGGTGGGCCAGGCGTGCGTGAGCGGCGCCTGCGTGGCGGCAGCGCCCGTCACGCCTGCGGTGACTCCCGGCGGCCAGGGCGCTCCGATCGCCACGGGCACCGCGAGGGGTCGTTCCACTACGGCGGGAGATCCGGCGCTTTTTCCCTACGGATATTATGACGTCAGCGGGCGTGGCGCGAAGAACGACTTCTGCCAGGTTGTCCGCTCGACGCGCACCCTGCAATGCGACACCGGGAGCTCCACCTTCCAGTCCATCGCCAACCTGGACCTCGGATACAACCGCACCGGGCGCATGGAAGACGCCAACGGCGACGGAAAGGAAGATTTCTGTCGCTGCGTCGGGGACTCGCCCAACATCAGCTATGCCTGCCTGATCTCCAATGGGAACTCCTTCGCCAGCGATCAGTTCGGACTAAGGCCCGCAGGACGCACCAACTGCGACTTCCTGAACAAGCAGGCGGCGCCCGTCGCCACGCTCCCGCCAGCGGCGCCTCCGGTAGCCGCCGCGCCCACGGACGACTGCGGCGGCAAGTGCGCGAAGTTCGAGGGCACGCGCTGCGTGAGCGGTTCGTGTTTGCTTGGACCCAACGAGACGTGGGTGATCGCGCCCATCGCCGTGCGTGTCTACGAAGGGCGCTCGTGTGGCGGCCGCTGCAACACCAGCATTTGCTTGTCAAACACCGGTACGGGACAAGACAAGCACTGCACGCCGAACTTCCCCTTCGAGAAGGGCAGCAAGGGCGTGAGTGACAACCGCGGTCGTTATCGTCTCGGGGTGTTCCCCGGCGACACCGGCGCGAAGATCGTCACTACCGAGCAGCTCCTGCGCGACGGCATCCAGGTCGAGTTTCTGGATGGCAGCCGCCTGGTGGAGCGCTTCCCGCGTGTTGCGCGGTTCGATGGGATCTCGGCGGGCGACCTGCTGTTCAAGGGCGGCCTCGTGCTGCGCCTCCAGGGCAACCTGTTCTACTCGATCACGGTCTCGATCAAGCACTACGTCGAAGGCGACTAGTCAGGCGCTCCTCTCCCCCAAAAATCCACGAGGAATCGTAGGAAGGGATCGTAAGGAGGCTAGTGCTTGGCCTCGAAGCGGTAGATCTCCCCGCGACTGTAGTCAGCCAGATAGATCTCACCTCTGGCGTCCTGGCCGAAGGTGCTGATCAGATAGGGCCACTGTCCGATGTCCTGGAGCGGTAGCATTGGCTCTCCAGGATCGAGCTCCTTCGGCAGCGCCACCGACCACACACGGCCGTCCACGAAGTCTCCGAACACGTAGTGGCCTGTGAGCTGCGGCAGCTTCTCTCCGTGATAGACGAAGCCGCCGGTGATGCTCTTGCCGAGCTCGTGGTTGTACTCGGTGATTGGATCGACGAGGCCCGCGGTGGTGCAGTCGTCGCCTGACGGGAAGCAGTGCCGGCCCTCGCGTGTGTTCCAGCCGAGGTTGTCGCCAGCGCGCACGTAGTCGACCTCCTCCCAGGTGTCTTGCCCGACGTCTGCGACCAGCGCTCGGCCCTGGGGGTCGAAGCTGAAGCGCCAGGGATTGCGGAGCCCGTAGGCCCAGATCTCTGGGCGAGCGCTCGCCTGACTCAGGAAGGGGTTGTCCTTGGGGATGGCGTACTCTTTCCCTTGATCCTTGTGGTCGACGTCGATCCGCAAGAGCTTTCCGAGCAGCGTCTTGAGGTTCTGACCATTACCGTGGGGATCATTCTTGAAGCCGCCATCACCCGTCGCGATGTATAGGTAGCCATCGGGTCCGAACGCGAGCTGCCCACCGTCGTGGTTCTCGTACGGCTGCTCGAACTCGAGTAACACGCGCGTCTCCTTGGCAGGCCGCGTGCCGAGCTCGGCTGCTGGCAAATGCCACTCGGAAATCACCGTGCGCATTTCGCCGCCCTTCGGGTTGTAGTTCAGGTAGAACAGCCCGTTTTCAGCGTACTTCGGGTGAAACGCCAGCCCGAGCAAGCCCATCTCGGAGTTGGTACGGACGTCTAGCTTGACGACGACTGGCGCCTTCTCCGCGTCCACGGCGTCGCCGGACTCGGGCACCTTCACGTAGCGAGCGGTGCCCCCTTTTCCGAGGAACACAGCGTGATCCTGCTGGCCCGGCACGAACTGGATGTCCGTCGGCTCCGAGAGGCCGGTCACTACCCGAACCAGATCGATGCCTGACGCCGCCCGACTCGCCTCACCCGCTGAGTCGACCGTTGGAGGCTGGTAGCCGGTGTCGAAGGCGCGCACCAATCCGCGCCGAATCATCCGACCTCCAAACGTCAGAGCCAGCGCGACGACGGCGAGGACACCGAGGAAGACCCAGTAGCGGCGCTTCATGCCGCCCCATATCGCGCGTCTCGTGTGGGATGGCTACGTCACCGGGCTGAATTCCACGAAGCCGGACAAAAAAGGAGCGGCGGCGTGCCACACCCGGGTGACTCGCCGCCGCAAAGGTCCCTCTGGGGCTCAGAAGCCGAAGGTGCCCTTGACGCCGAGGGTGAGCCACTGATGCATGGCCGTCTTCTCGATGTCCGCAGACTGACCGCCCGCCTCGGCCTTGCTGTACTGGCCGAGCGCGAACGAAACGTAGGGTCCAACGCCGATGCCGTCCGCGACCTCGAAGTCCGCGCCGCCGTTGAGTGAGATGAACTCGAGACCGCTCAGGCCACCATCGGCGCTGATGCCACCCGCCTCAACCTTGGTGGACACGTCCTCGAAGCCAAACCCGAGGCCAAACCAAGGATCCACGCTTTCCCCGCGGGAAAGGTGATACTGCGCCTGGATACCGTAGCGCAGTTGGTTGGCGCTGCAGTCGGCCCCGCTCGGACAGCCGTCATCTGACAGGTTGAGGATCGCGTAGCCGAAGTAGGCGCCAACCATGATCTCAGGCGTCACGAAATAGCCGGCATCCAGTTGGAGCGCGGGGAGCGCACTGCTCACCGTGTCGCTGAGCTTGCTGTCCTCGGCCGCATCACCCATCGGGATGCCGTAGCCCACGCGCAGGCCAACGCTGATGGGCTTCTCCTGAGCCATCGCGGTGGAGGTGAACAGACCAAGCAGAGTTGCTGCGCCAGCGGCGCTCACGAGCAGCTTCTTCATGACTAGCTCCTTCGGGGCGGCGGGATACGCAGCACCCATCCTAGATATTCAATCAATCGTTGGGAGGCCTGGCGCTGCTGGGGATCGAGATTGGGATGAGCAGAACCAGGACAAGCAGCTCGGCAGTGTTGCCGAATTGTCTCCACATACGCCGAAGCCACGATTTCCCCCCCTGATATTGGGAGCGATTTCGTCCCCAAAGCGCACATAGAGGGCAATTTTAGGCGAGACGCGCGAGAGGACGCACAAATCTGCAAGATACTCAGTTTCCATGAGCGGACTGCGCCGGATCTCCGTCTAACGCGGCTTCGTCAGTCGAACGGACGACCGCGAGAGACACGCAGCGCCACGCTGGTTTCCGTGCAGATTTCAGCGGGAGCGTGCCAACCAGACGAGCGTTTGGCGGTTCCGCGGTGATCTGACCTGCAGCAAAGTGCGGCTCTGCGCGGGATTCGGCGCTTTATTGGCCGCGAGCTAGCGTCAGCCGGGTGGATCTGCTTTACCGGTCGAGCCCCCCATGCTGAACCACTTACAGAAGCGGCTGCGGAGCCCTCTGGGTCTGCTGACCATTTCCGCCCTGGTCGTGGCGGGGATCGCGCTCGTACGACCCGGGGTCGCCAAGAAGCCCGTGTGGCACAAGGCCCCAGAGGTCGTATCTGCCGCGCCCCCCGTCGAGGCCCCCAAGCTCGCTCAGCTGAAGCCCGAACAGCTGAACGACGAGCTGCGTCTCAAGGGATTTCACGAGTGCAATCCCCAGGACCCGATCGGGCTTGGGCCATACGCAGCGTACCGCAAGCTGCGCATGGGCCAGATCGCGATCCCGCAGAAGGGCGGTCACACCGACGACTTCGGCTACGACGTGCTGATTCATTTCCACGGCCATGAGCCGGTTCGCAAGACGCTGGTTCAAGTCGCCCACGGCATCACCTACGTTGGCGTGGACCGCGGCACCGGCAGTGGTCCCTACACGAAGGCGTTCGAGGATCCCGAGCGCTTTCCCCGACTCTTGCGCTCGATTCGAAAGAACCTTCAAGCGTACTCCAAGGACCCTCGCGCCCACGTCCGGCACTTGGCCATTTCCGCATGGAGCGCTGGGTACGGCGCGGTCAACCGCATCCTCAAGCACAGCGCCGACAGGGTGGATGCGGTGGTGTTGCTAGATGGCCTGCACGGCGGTTGGAAGCCGGGCGCCGCCCACCATAGCAAGCCGAGCGACGTCGATCCGGCGTTCATTCAGCCCATCTTCGACTACGCGAAGCGGGCAAAAGAGGGGCACGGCATCTTCTACCTAACCCACTCTCAGGTCGAGCCAGAGGGCGGATACCCG
>JBFXBK010000243.1:0-13653 GCA_050183255.1 Polyangiaceae bacterium
ACGTCTTGTGGTTCCGCAACTCGGCCAACGGTGGAGATTACTGGAAGAGCATGCTGAAGGACCACGGCTACAACCCGCCGCCGGTCTGGACGATGGAGGGGAAGTTCTTCTCCAACTTGGGCGTGGCGGACGACGGCTTCTTCAAGAAGCTCGCTGCCATCGACGTGGTGCTCCACCTCGGGGTAGTCCTGCTCATCTATTGGGCATTTGGCTGGCGTACCATGATGGTCGCTACGGTCTTCTGGGGGTGCAATGCGCCCGCCAACTTCTATTGGACCGGCGGCGCGTTCCTCAGGCAGGACTGGATCTTCTTTCTCGTCGCGTCGATCTGTCTCGCGCGGAAACGGAAATTCATGCTGGCAGGTTGGGCCCTCGCTTGGTCTGGCTTGATCCGCGTGTTCCCTGCTGGGCTGTTCTGGGGTTACGGGGTCGTGATCCTCACCACCTTCTTGTCGATGGTGTTCAAAGCCGGAAACTTGAAGGCCGGCTGGGAGCGCTACCGTCAGACGCGCTTCTTCCGTGAGCACACCCGGCTCATCGCAGGAGCGGCCTTGTGCGTCGCCGTGTTGGTCCCCGTCTCCGCGAAGGTGTCCGGAGGCTTCGACTCCTACAAGGCGTTCTGGAAGCACATCACGCTGCACACGGGTACGGGTCTCACCAACCACATGGGCGTGAAGACGATGCTCACCCACTCCTGGGATGGCCGCATGCGCTTCACCCGCGACAACAGCCTCGATGACCCGTTCAAGCCGTGGAAAGACGGGCGCCACGAGCGGGACAAGAAGACCAAGCCGATCCGCTACGCGATCGCCCTGGGTATCGCGCTCTGGGGCGTTTGGGCGATGCGTCGCACGCGCCTTTTGTGGATCGGGCTGCCGATGGGCCTCGTGCTCGTCATGACCCTCACGGATCTGACTTGCTACTACTTCTCGATGTTCATCATCGCGACGGTGCTCTCACGCATAAGACCCGGCGTCGGCGTGATGATGATGATCGGCAGCGGAGCGAGCCAGCTCCTGCTCGACTCGTATTACTTCGTCGACGACAAGTACACCGCGCAGTCTTGGCTGTTCTTCGTGATCGGCATCTTGGCCATGTTCGCGGTCAGTCGCCCGCCGAGCATGGCGCGCCTCAAGGCGTGGATCGCCGGCAAACCAGAGCCGAAGTCGCCTCCGCGCGATGGCGGCGCCACGCCGATGCCAGCTCACGGCTCCTAAGGCGTTACGCTTAGAAAAACCTGGAGGGCGGTTCCGTAGGGATCGCCCTTGGCTTCTTGTCGCCACGTCGTGTGGGGAGAGGCGCCGCCCAGCTTTCTGCTTGTTTTCTTGTGTTGGGGGGGGGAGGCTGCCAGGTTCAACAGCGACTCAGCGCGCAGCCCCGCAGCAGCGAAACCCGGTCTGCGCGCCATGGTAGTACTCGTCATGCCCAGTCGTTGCCGCGCGGCAATTATTGCGCCCGGCGAGCCACCATCCGCCGCGGAGGGACGCGCGCCACGGGTGCTGCTGCCCGTCGCGCTGGGTCCACTCGTCCACGTTGCCGACCATGTTACGTACGCCAAATGGGCTCACGCACTCCGGGAGGTCTTCGGCGCGCTTACGTAGGTCCCGGAGCTTGCCCTTGTACTCGAGGTCGGTCTGGTCAAAGTTGCAGATCTTGCTGTTGCGATTGAATCCATAGGGATATGGCAACAGCTGCTCACCTTCACAGGCGAACTCCCACTCGGTCTCGAAACATAGGCGCTTGCCCAGGTTCGAGCAGATCTCTCGCGCCATCACCCAGGATTGGTCGATCAGCGGCAAATCATCCGGCTTTTCGCCGGCTGGGGTGGGGGCGACGTACTCGTCCCGGTCGATGCAGAAGCGCATGAACTGCTTCTCCTTCGACTGACACACGGGGTGCTCGTCGAACTCCGCGCAGCGGTGGTGGGAGAGGAACCCCGTGTCGAGATAGCGCTTGCAGACCTGCTTCACCTTGGGGCAGTACTCGCCCTCCACCAGCACCATGTCCGGCGGACATGCAGGATTCAGCTCGTCACCATCGGGGCCGTCGTCGTCCGTGCTCGGGCCTGCATCCGCTTGGCGTGGGGGCTCGAGGCTAATCAGCGGTGTGAAGCACAGCTCGTTTGCAGCCTGCGTTTCCGCGTCGATCTTGCTCACGGGGTCGAAGGCGCACATCGGCGCGGGCCCGGTAGCGATAGGCGGCGCCTTGCTGGCCTTCGGTGGCGGCGTGCGCTCGGAGCGCGGAGCGGGATCGACGCAGGCGCTGACAAGCAGGGGCCAGACCAGCGCTCGCGCCATTCGACGCCAGCGGCGCTTGGCTTGGGGCCTCTTTGCCAGCTCAGCCCGTGCGAACAAGATTTCGATTTCCCCCCGCGCCCGCGTTTCAGAGTACGCGGCGAATGGACGCCAGCGCTTCATTGAAGCCGCGAGGAAACGCCGACATCGCCAAGTCCAGATGATCCCAATCGGTCTCGATGGACTTGACGGAGCCGAGTGCCGTCAGCGCCGCAACCATGGCCTTCAGCTTGGCGCTCTTGTCGATTGCCGGATGCTTCATGAAATCGAGCACGATTCGATCGTCTTGCGCCTCGACCAACATCGCCGGCCGCTTGGGCATGAATGCCGCCAAGTTGCCCGGCTTGCTGAGGTCGAGCGCCCCGCTCTTGAGCAGCGTCGCGACTGGCGAAGCGCCGTTGTCGTCGAGCACCTTCGCGGTGACGTCGTCGAGGCGGATCTCGAAGCGCAGCTCGGCTTCGTTCAGGCTCACTCGGTCGATGAAGATCACCGCGCCTGCGCGCACTGTCGCGCCCATTTCCGTGATGGTTGCTGCGACGCGGATCCCCGGGGGCACGGCTTCGACGCTGACGTCCTTCGGAGCCTTCGGCCCTTTGGCCTGCCCCGCAAGCCAGCGCAGCGCGTCGAGGGGCAGCCCGAAACGGAGCGCGACCGCGTTCTTTGCAACGCGCATCAACTCCGCCGGGTGACGTTTTAGGTATCCAGTTGCAGCCCCGAACATCGCCAACTTGTCAGCCATCGTCGGGGGAGTATAAGGCACAGTCTCCTCGCAACCGGCGAGGATTGTTTCGAATGCTCGCGCCCTTGCGCGTCATTTGCGCCCTTCGCGGCGCGAGCGAGCAATCAGTCCCAGCGCCTCTCCAAGCGCCGCCCGTTGCGCTTTGGAGCCCAGCGCGCCAGCCACGGCGCGGCTCGACGAATCAGGCCTTTTCAAGGCAACTGACGAGCCTGGGTGAGGTCCGCTCCAGCTCGAACTGGAGTGAGCTTCGAGGCCCCTCGCAGTCGTCGACTGCATTCGCGCCCGAGCGGCGCGGAGAAGCCAATTCACCAACTATCGGACCCGTGACCTGTGGTTCGAACTCGGAGGCCCCAACCCGTGTACAAGCAACTCACCGTCTCTCCCACCGAGGTCCACGACACGCTGCGTCGCCACATGTTGGTCGATGGCTACCCGATGGTGGTCGATCTCGATCAGAGCAACGGCTCCATCGTGCGCGATGCGCGCACGGGCAAAGAGTACCTCGACTTCTTCAGCTTCTTTGCATCGAACCCAATCGGCTTGAATCACCCTGGGATGAGCGATGACGTGATCCGTGAACGGCTGACGCGCGCGGCCATCACGAAGGTGAGCAACGCCGACTATTACACCTCGTTCATGGCGGAGTTCGTGGCCACCCTCGAGCGCACCGCGGCACCTCCGGAGCTGCCTTACTACTTCTTCGTCGATGGCGGCGCGCTCGCCGTCGAGAACGCCATGAAGACCGCCTTCGACTGGAAGGTGCGGAAGAACCTAGCGCGTGGAAAGGGCGAGGTCGGCAAGCAGGTGATGCACCTGCGGCATGCCTTCCATGGCCGTTCCGGCTACACGCTCAGCGTCACCAACACCGATCCGGTCAAGACGCAGTATTTCCCTCAGTTCGACTGGCCCCGCATCGAAAACCCCGGGATCCGCTTCCCGCTAGACGCCAAGAATTTGGCAGAGACCGAGGCGGCGGAGCAGCGCGCGCTGGCTCAGGCTCGCCAATACTTCGCTGAGCGTGAGGATGATATCGCGGCGATCTTGATTGAGCCGATACAAGCCGAGGGCGGCGACAATCACTTCCGCGTGGAATTCCTCAAGGCGCTACGCGAGCTCGCCGATGAGCATGAGGCATTGCTGATTTTCGACGAGGTGCAGACGGGGCTCGGCCTGACGGGCAGTTGGTGGGCTTATCAGCAGTTTTGCGTCGTGCCCGACATCGTTTGCTTCGCGAAGAAGATGCAAGTTGGTGGCATCTTCGTCAGCAAGCGTATCGACGACGTCGAACAGCACGTGTTCAAGAAGTCTTCTCGTATCAACAGCACCTGGGGCGCGTCGCTAGTCGACATGGTGCGCTGCACTCGCATCCTCGAGATCATGGAAGCAGACAACGTACTCGAGAACGTGCGCTTGCGCGGCGCCGAGCTGCTGAGCGGACTCGAGGCGATTCAGAGCCGCTTCTCCGATCGCATCACGAACGCGCGCGGGCGCGGGTTGATGTGCGCCATCGACCTGCCCGACGGCGAGACTCGCCACAAGGTGATCCGGGCGGCGTTCGAGGACGGCATGGTGGTCCTGCCCTGCGGAACACGTACGGTGCGCTTCCGGCCTACGCTGACGGTGAAGCAGGAGGTGATCGCCGACGGTGTGAAGCGCTTGGAGCACGCGATCTCCACCGTGCTGAGCGCCTAGTCCCTCGGCGGCTTCGAACGGAAGCAGTGGTCTGGCGCCGCGCTCGGGTTATGCTGCGCAGCTCGCCTGCGCGAGGCGCCTGAGTCTTCAGGCTGAGACACTTTTCTAGGATGAAACCAGCGTGGATTGTCCCAAGTGCCGTTCGGAGCTGATCGAGGTCGAGTACGCCGGAGTGACCGTGGACCGGTGCGAAGCGTGTGCGGGGATTTGGTTCGACGCGCTGGAACTCGACGCGCTGCTGCGGGCCAAAGGTGCCGAGAAGATCGATTCGGGCGACGCGCGGCTCGGCAAGCAGCACAACACCAACGACCGCATCAGGTGTCCTCGTTGCACGACTCAGATGGTGCGCATGGTGGATCCGGGGCAGCCCCACATCTGGTTCGAGCAGTGTTCGGCGTGCGGCGGCTCGTTCTTCGACGCGGGTGAGTTTCGCGATCTGAAGCAGCACACCCTCAGCGACTTCTTCAAGCGCCTGTTCGCCAAGCCCCGCATGTAGCGCGGCGCCGCTGAGCGTCGGCGCGAGACAAAGCAGGAAAGGCCGGCCTGAAGAAAATCAGGTCGGCCACGGTGCGTGCTGCCGTTCAGCTGGAGTTGCTGCGGCAGCTGCCTTGGCTGTTCAGCCCTCGGTCTGAGCGGCGGGCTCGGCCTTGGGGGCCTTGCGCTGCAGCGCCTCTTCGAGGCCGATGCGTGCGCGCTTGCGCTTCTTGAGGCGCTTGCCCTTCAGACCGTGGGTGAGCCACTCGTGACGGAGGCGGATGTTCCAGAGCTTTGCCATGTAGAGCTTTCCTAGCTGCAGGAGGTGAGACAGGTGCCGCTCAGTCAGCGACGAGGCTCCTCACCCCCAAAAAACCGTAGAGCTGATGCTTCGCACCGACGCGGGCGCGAAAGGGGTCGTTCTCATAGCCAACAGCCAGGGCTCGCGCAAGCTCTCCGTGCAATGTCCCCGCATGCTCGAGCGAGGCTGGACTCGGCGGATCAGGCCGATTTGGCGCTCGGCGAATCCCGCATTCGCTGCGGCGGAGTCGCGCACTAGACTGCGTGGACCGTGGTTGGTGTCTCTCACGCGCCCAGTTTCCCCGAGGTGGGTCAAGTCGTCCGTTCCCCACGGGGCTGGGGCTACGAGGTGCGCGCGCACATTGGCGGTGGGCACTTCGGTGCGGTGTTCGACTGCCACGGCCCGTTCGATCAGCCGTTCGCGCTCAAAGTGATGATGCCCGCGAACCGTCCCTACGCCCAGGTGCGTCGGGAGTGGCTCGAAGAGGCACGCCGCCTGTGGCAACTGCGGCACCCGAACATCGTCTACGTTCACGACTACTTCGAGCGTGAGGGGCTGTTCTACCTCGTGCTCGAGCGCTGCGACCACAGCCTAGAGGACATGCTGGGGCAGGCGCTGACGGACAAGCTGGTGATCCAGCTGTCGCGCCAACTCCTGTTCGCGATGCAGTATCTGATCGATCACGAGATCGTGCACAACGATATTCATGCGGGAAATATTCTGATCGTGCACGGAAAAGAGCCGACCCCCAAGTTCAGCGACTTTGGCATCGCTCAAGATCTCTACGGTCGCTCCGGCGTGCGCCCTCCGATCGTCAACAACCGCATCATGGCGCCGGAAGTTGCGCTGGGCGGCTATTCCACCGCCCAGAGCGACCTCTACCAGCTGGGCCTGCTGATGTTCGGTATGTACACCGGCCAGCCGCCGCTCGACCTGGAGGCGGGCTACGACGAGGTGATTCGTCAGATCCGTGAAGGCGTTCCACGTCGCCGCGCGGAAGCAATCGGGACGCCCCTGGGCAACGTGATCAGCGTGCTCTTGCGTCGCCATGAGCAGTATCGCTTCAATACCCCGGCGCAAGTCTGGGACGAACTACGCAAGCTGGATGCCTGGAGTGGCCCAATGGCTGCGCAAAGCGGGCTCATGCCCCCCCCTGAGCCGGCGCCGGAAGAAGACGCCGGACCCCTGTCGCAGCGGCCAGCGCTGCGCCAGAGCGGCCTGACTCAGCGCAGCATGCCTGCTGTGCATTTGCATGCGGAAACTACTTCGCCATCGAACCCCCACAGCGCTCCTCCGCCGACCCCCCGCACCGAGGAGAGCGATCCAGTGGCGACGGCGGGTGACGAACCTACGAGCGCTCGGGGCCACACGTGGCGGCCACCGGAGCCAGCGCCCAAAACACCCAGAGAGCTACCTCCGCCGACCCCACGAGATCCGTCGCTCTCGGATCCGGGACTGTCCGATGCGTACGCCGCGCGGCTTCCGATGGCGAGCCAGCCTGACGCGGCGCCTCAGACACCCCGCACGCCCGAAGCGGACGACGTCGCGCCGCTCACCCCACGCATCGATTGAGCAGCGCCGCTCCTGACTGACGCCCGGGCTCTAGGGCGCGATGCAGAAGTCGAACTGCGCGCTGTCGGTGTCAGCGCCCATGGTCACGCTGATCGGGACCGCCCAATGCCCGGCCATCTGCATGTACACCGGATCAAGCTGGTACATGCCATCGCCCATGTCGGTCACCGCCACCGCCTTGGAGCTGCCATGACCGTGGGCTGGCATGTTGGGATTCACGGTCAGGGTGGCGCCAGAGACGTTGTCTCCGTTGGCGTCTTTGATGTGGACCATCCAGGTGTTGGCGAGCTTGGCGGGAGGCGCTGGGTCGGCGTCCATCAGCATCACCTCGAACATGCCAGTGGTCGTCATCTTGGACAGGCCTGCGCTGAATGTGTCCGTCGCGTCTTTGCAGCTGAACTCGGTGTTTCCCGTCCCGCCCGAGCCGTCGTTCCCATCGGAATCGCTGCTGCAGGCAGCGAGCAGCAGAGCGGAAGCGGTCAGTGGGCCCGCCCAGCGCAGACTGCGAGTGAAACGCTTCAGGCGGGATGGACGCTGGAAGGCGCCTGACGTCGGGGTAGCCATGACAAAAACCCTACGCTGAATCCGGGTACGGGGTTACCCCGGTCGGTCTCTTTTTCTGCCGTTTGACTCATTTTTTTCGTCGCCGGGGCGAGCGCCGCTCACGAACGACGCCGAAAATCGCTACTTTTGTTGGGGAACGCTGGTCACGCAGCGGGCGAGTACACCGGCCAACTCGCGTTTGCTGCCGAGCAAGGGATCATCGCTGGCCTCCGCCGTCCACTCCACGGTGTTCACGCCGTCGCTCGTGATGTCGAAGGTCGGCATGCGCTGTTTCAGCACGGAATCCAGGTGACCGCTGGCGATCAAGTCATCGAGCACGTCGAAGCCCATCGGGCGCAAGCGGACGCGCACGCTGACGCGATCGGGCATGACGCTGAGCTGGTTCGGAGTGGAGTTGGCACCCGGGTAGCGGCGTTTCACGTGGGTCGCGAAGTAGTCGGGGCTCGAACGGTCGAACGTGAGCGGGCCTGGGATGGTGGTGCTCTCGAGCTTTGCGATGTCCCAGAACATGTGCACTGGTTGGCCCTGAGCATCGAAGGCGAAGTCTCGAAGCTGCCACAGATCAGGGTCGTTCACCTCGCTGACGGCGGTTTGATCATCCACGACGCCGCTCTCGTAGACGGGGGAGTCAGCGCTAAAGGCGCGGACTTCGACCCACACACGGCGGTCCTGGCTCGCTCCCGTGGGGAAACGATGTCCGGCGCTGACGTTCTCCAGGGTGACTTCCATCACCGCGCCGTCCACCAGCTGCGCCACGCAGATCTCCGCGCGCAGGGTGTCGTTCAGTTCCCTCTGGATCAGCTCGCGCTGCTCGTCGGTGTGGGGAAAGTCAGTCAGCGCCACGTCCACTCCGGGAAACGTGTGCGCATGCACGCGGCGCGTCTTTACGTTCTCGCTGTCCGCGGCGATGCCGGTGCGGCCCGGCATGTGACAGCTCGCGCAGCTGAGCCCGCCCTTCTCAGGTTCGGCGCTGAACAGGCTGTCTTGCCACTCCGCGAAGGTGCGTTCGAGCGCGACTTCGGCGGCGCCAGGGGGTGAGGGCACGACGATGTCGTGGCAGCTGCCACAAGCGGTGGCGCTCGCCTGCACGTTGCCGTCGAGTAGCTCGCTGTACTCCGAGTGATGCGCGGAGTTCTTTACCGGATCAGCGATCGGGCCGCGCATGGTCTGATCGAACGCGATTCGCAGGGGGTTATTGTGCGTCCCCTCGACCGCCTTGGTGTTGTGGCAGAAGAAGCAGTTCACACCTTGGAGCTCAGCCGGAACCTCGTCCAGGTTGAGGCCATCCGTGGTTGCTCCGACGGCGACCGCCAGCGGCGCGTGACAGCCGACGCAAAAGTCTCCAAGGGCGCCGTTTGTCTCCTCTTGCCCGCGCCTGTTCATGGCGCGGAATACCGGATCCGTAGCTGCGTAGGCGTGCATGCTGCCGCTCCACTCGTCGTAGTGGGTGCTGTGGCAGGTCTTGCACGTCTCCGGATTCATCAGCTCCTGAACGGAGAGCTTCTTTTCCACGCGGTCATCGGAGCTGCAGCCGTTCAAGCTCGCAGCGCCGAGTGATGCGAGGGCGACGGCGACTAGCAAGCCGGTGCGAGGGAGGTTCTTAGTCACGCAGGGCTCCGTTGCGGATCCAAGTAGCGATGGTGCAGCGTTCGTTCTCTTGCAGCGGGTCGCCGGGAGGCATCACCGAACTGCCGGTGTGCTCGAGGCGTACCATGATCCGACTGCATTCGGGGTCGCCGGGCACGACGCGCTCGCGGTCGGGATCGAGCAGCAGCTGGTAAGCCTCGTCGATGTCCTCCAGCGCGAGGCCGCCGCGGCGGCCGTCGTTCGAGTGACAGGAGGTACCGGGTTCGGCGCACGTCGCTGCCAAGGTGCGCCGATGGATCTCGCTGAAGACCGGCTGGTAGAGCAGGCTGCAGTTCTCGTCCAACGTCACGCAGTGGGGGAGCGGCGTCGGCTCGTCGCTGCCAGAGCTGCAAGACTGAGTCGTGATCAGCAGCACCGCCGCAAACACCGTGAAGTAGAGCGGACGACTGAAACGGGGCAACAAGCGAAAGCGCATCCTCGAAGCGGTGGTTCATGCGGCGCGGCGACAGGGTGCAGCGAACCCAGGCTCCTTCGGGCGTACGGCCGTTGGCCCAGCTGGTCAAGGCCGCGTGGTGTCGCATCCGGTACCTAGCACGGCCTGGAACGGAGCTTCGTTGCGGCGATTTCTGCGTGAACGGTCGTTCTAAGCTGCCGCTTGTGGACTGTGCTCGCAGCGCTTTCAGGTATGCTCCGCGACGCACGGCGAACGGCCCCTGAGGTGCACGTCACCGGCTGGCCTCGGGGGAGGCGCGTCGTGCAGATTCGCGCCCGCAAAGCGCGAACGAACCAACGTTCACCGAGAGGGAGGAAAGCTCAGCCCATGACCGACACCATCGTTGCGCGCCTATTCGAGCAAGCCAAGAAGCGGGGCGCCGCTCCAGCCTACTTCGCCAAAGAGCAAGGTAGCTGGAAGAAGACGAGCTACGCCGACTACGCGGAGCAAGTGAAGACCGCAGGCAAAGCGCTGATGGCGCTGGGCCTCGGCAAGGACAGCAAGGTCAGCATCCTCGGCTTCAACCGCCCGGAGTGGGTGATCTTCGACCTCGCCGCAATGGCGATAGGCGGCGCTCCCGCGGGGATCTACACCACGTGTTCCCCGGTCGAAGTGCGCTACATCGTCGACCACTCCGAATCTCCAGTGGTCCTGCTGGAGAACCTCGAACAGTGGAAGAAGATCGAGGCCGAGAAGGCCAACATGCCGCTCTTGAAGCACGCGGTGATGATGCGTGGCGCGCCCAAGATCGACGATCCGATGGTGCTCAGCTGGGAGGAGTTCCTGGCAAGGGCCGAGTCCGTGAGCGACGACGACTTCTTCGCCGCCATGCACGCGCTCGAGCCGAATCAGCTGGCCACGCTGATCTACACCTCCGGCACCACCGGGCCGCCGAAGGGGGTGATGTTGAGCCACGAAAACCTCGCATGGACCTCCAAGGTCGCTGTGGAGATCAACGACACGCGTCCTAGCGACTGCTCGGTCAGCTACTTGCCGTTGAGCCACATCGCGGAGTCGATGTTCACGATCCACGCGCCAATCACCTCGGGTTCCCACGTGTACTTCGCCGAGAGCATCGACGCGCTGCCCGAGAACCTGAAAGAGGTGCAGCCTACGGTGTTCTTCGGGGTCCCGCGCATCTGGGAGAAATTCCACGCGGGAATCGAGGCAAAGCTCAAGGACGCGAAGGGCGTAAAGAAGAGCCTGGTGCATTGGGCTCGCGGCGTGGGCGAGCGCGCTAGCGCCGTCAAGATGCGTGGGGAAACGCCGAGCGGCGTGCTCGGCATGCAGTACAAGCTGGCGAACAAGCTGATCTTCTCGAAGCTCAAGCCCGCGATTGGGCTCGGTCGCGCGCGAGTCTGCGTGAGCGGCGCCGCGCCGATCTCCAAGGAGGTGTTGGAGTTCTTCGCGGGTCTCGACATCCTGGTGCAAGAGGTCTACGGGCAGAGTGAGGACACTGGGCCCACCAGCTACAACCTGCGCAACAAGGCCAAGTTTGGCAGCGTCGGGCCGGTGCTAAAAGGTTGCGAGGTCAAGATCGCTGAGGATGGGGAAATCCTGGTCAAGGGCCCCAATGTGTTCCTCGGCTACTTCAAGGACCCTGACGCCACCGCATCGACGCTGGTCGATGGCTACTTGCACTCAGGTGATCTGGGTGAGATCGACAGCGAAGGCTTCCTGCACATCACCGGTCGCAAGAAGGACATCATCATCACGGCCGGTGGCAAGAACATCACGCCGAAGAACATCGAGTCGGCGATCAAGAACGATTCGTTGGTCACCGAAGTGGTGGTGATTGGCGACCGCCGCAAGTTCCTGAGCGCGCTGATTACGGTGGATCCGGATGTCGCCAAGCAGCTGGATTCTGCCAAGCCCGCTCATGAGTCCGATGCCGTGCGGAAGCATCTGCAGCGTGTGATCGACGACGTGAACAGCCAGGTGGCCAAGGTGGAGACGATCAAGCGTTTCAGCGTGCTACCGCGTCAGCTGACCATCGAAGATGGTGAACTCACGCCGACGCTCAAGGTGAAGCGCAACAAGGTCAACGAGCACTTCGCCGACACCATCGAGGCGATGTACGCGGACTGAGCGAACCAAGCGGGCGGCGCTAATCGAGGCGCCGCCCGCGCCAGCCTTCAGGCGATTTCCACGCCATGGCCAGTCCCGCGTCGCCCTTCGGAAGCTGAACCAACAGGGCACCGTCGGGGCCCCAGAAGGCGCTCGAGCCGGCTGCTGCCAGGCCCCCGCTGTGGCCCACGAAGTTGGCGAAACCTACGAGCCAACCGAAGCGCTGTGCGTAGCCGCTCAGCCGAGCAAGATCAGCATCAAGCTCCGACGGGATGACGAACATGCTCGCCAGGTAGTGTGCGGCACCCGCGTCGCTCGCCAGCTGCGGGTGGGCTGGATCGCCAATATCCGCGCAGATCGCCAGGGCGGCGGGTCCCGTCTCGAGTTCCACCTGCGGGTCGAGGGTCCCCGGGACAAACACGCTCGGCTCTGGCGGCGGGATCGAGCCATCGCGCCGGGCGGACTCGGAGAAGGCTCCCAGGCGGCGCTTGGTGTAGATCCCCACGGAACCATCGGGGGACAGGTGAGTTGGCTGAGATGGAGCGCCCCGGCGATCCACAGCGGCGCCCCGACCAAAAGTCGAATTGCCAGGCGTTCCGAGCAGGTGCGCAGTGAGCCCAGGCGCGGATCGCTTCCCGTGAACGCCAGCACTGGCGCCGCTTCAATCTCGTAGCCTGTGAGCGAGAGCTCGGGAAAGACCACACACGTCGCTCCCTGGGCTGCCGCGCGCTCCGCCAAGCACAGGTGCGCTTGGACGTTTGCGTCAACGTCTCGCGCCACCGGAGAGAACTGTGCGACCGCGATGCCTGACGTGATCACGCTGCGAACCTACCGCTGGCAACGCCCTCAGTCCCACTCGATGTAGTGGCTGCACTCATAGCCGGGCTCATTCGTCGTTGCGGTCGCTCGCACACGCTTGCAGCCCATCGCCCCGAACACCGCCGGCTCCGAGCTGATCACGAAGCGACACAAGTAGGGGTGGTACGTGCGCCAGCCAGCGATCCGCCACAGGATCTTCTTCGGGTTCACGAACTGGGCGTCGATGTCGCCGGTATCGAAGTGCAACGCCCACAGCTTCTGGCAATGCACCACGTACTGTTGCGGGCTCAGGAACAGACGGATGAAGAAGCGCTTGTAGACGCTGCCCAGGTTCGCCTCCATGAGGCGTTGCGTCGCTTCGGCGATGGCGCGATTGCGTTCCTGCTCAGAGCGCCCGTCGAACAGCGCCTCGAGCAGCAGAATCCCCATTTCACCGTCGTACCAGGACGCGGCGAGTAGCCCGAGCCCCGGTCGGTCGGCGTTGAGTACTCCAGCAAAACGCGGCGGCAGCTTCGTGAGGGCGGTCTTCAGGGTCGCTTGGCCCCAGTTCTGCTCCACCCAGTTGATGAACTCGCGCAGGGCAACGCCCTTGATCCGCCCCTGTCGCTTCGCTCCCCCCGGCTCCACCACGCTACTCGTCAGCATAACGCCTGCGCTTCCGAATACTGCCTCTGAACGACCGCCGTGCTCTCCGCGTTAGCTCAAACCTCGAGGCTCGGCTGGCGACGGACTTCTGCCGATCCTAGAGTGGGAGCATCGATGCGACGTTTTCACCCAGCGCGGCACGATCCGGCGGTTTCCAGAGTGTCGCGGAGGCTCCAAACCCTACGGACGCAGCTCTCCGCCAGGCAGCTTCACGGAAACGCAACCCATGCGCCACGCCCGCGCTTGGACATACGTGCGGGTTGGTCTTTCTTGGGGGGGTGGCGGCACCGCAGCGGCGCGCTCTGGGTGTTCGTGACGGCGTTGCTAGTCGCTGGGTGTGACGCCGACTTGAGCCCGTGTGCGCGCACTGAGCAAGCGGCAGACGGCACCCCACGGGTGACGCTGT
>JBFXBK010000244.1:0-13586 GCA_050183255.1 Polyangiaceae bacterium
GTTCTTCAAGGCAGTAAGCCTGGGTGCTGCAGTCGATGGCGCAGTCGACCAGAGCGAGCTCTTGAAGAGCTCCGTGAGAGAGTACCTAGACGGAGACGCGAGCCTGCGAAGCGATGTCAAAGACATCCTCGCCGGCCCCAGCTTCAACACCGAAGCGCTCAAGAACCTCTCGATCGTCGGGGCGCTGCACAAGCTGATGGGTGAGCTGGACCACGCGCAGCGTCCGAAGGTGGAGCAGCTGGTGCAACACGCCAAGGATTTGGGCCTCGGTTGACCAGCCTGGCGCCGCACATTCGCCGCGCCTCACCCCCAAACTCAAGACATTCGAAAGATTAGCCCACGCGGTGTCCCGCGTGGGCGGATGACGAATCGATGGCTGACGACACGTCACAAGACCAGCGCGACCTCGAAGGCGGAAGCTACGAGATCATTCGGGCGCGGCTGGTGGAGCAAGCCAAGCGCTTGGCGCAGGGGGCTGAGGCCCTGAACGCCGAGCGCCGGGCGGCCTTCGGCGGGCAAGAGCTCGCAGTGATCGGCAATGAGCGTGTGCGCACAGAGAACAACTGCGTACCGCGCGACATCGTGATGGTCGAAGGCCAACTGCTCTTCGGGTACAACGTCTTCCTTGGCTTGCGCACGGAAACGCAAGTCGCAGACGTATTCAGCCTCCACCGCTTCATGCGCACCGGAGAGGGCTTCGACGTCTCGGCCATTGGCGTAGGAGAACACGCGCGTTCCTTCCTCGAGGATCCACGCTTCATCGAGCAGTTCGTCGAACTCTACAAGTACTACAAGGACGCGAAGCTGATTCAGCTCACGCGCTCGGAGTCGAAGCTCCTGGCCGTGTTCCAGACGGGCGCCAGCGTCGACGACAAGCGAGTGTTCCGCTGGGGATTGGACTCGGGCGGTCATCCCACTTACATCGACAATCGGGGTGAGCGCGACCACGTGTTCCCCAGGAGTCATGACTTCTCCTGGCGCGAAACGACGCGGGAGCAGCACGTCAAAGGACGCCACCCGCACATCAACATCGAGAACGTCGTCTTCGTGGAGTGCGTGGACGGCGACCTGACGATCAAGGTCGAGAACAACACGGAAACGGGTCAGGGCATCTACGCCGAGCCCGTGGACGACCCGCGTCAGAGCCTGGACGACGCCAGCATCGCCTACGCGATGTTGGGCCACTTGGTGCTGCTCAGGATGGTGCCCTACGGCGAGACGTTGCCACGCTACTTGGTGTTCGCTACGCGCACCCACAAAGTCGTGCGCGTCGATGCTATCGGCGCTGCGTGTGTTCAGCTGCCGGAAGATCACGGCGTAATCTTCCCAGGTGGCTACGTGCTGATGGACGGCCAGCACAAGGTCTTCGACGGGGACTATGAGCGCTTTCTGTTCGAGCGCAGCGTCCGCTCGCCGAACGGCGAGGACGTCCTGTATATCTTCCATGAACGCGAACAAGGCTTGTACGCGCTGTTTTCGTACAACTTGATCCGCAAGGAAGTGCAAAACCCGATTGTTTGTAGCGGGTACTCGCTGTTCGAAGACGGCCGCATGGTGGTGTTCCGGCAGAGCTCGGAGGAGCCCACGCGGGTGCATCCGATGCAGTTCTGGCAGACGCCGTTCGTCTCCATCGAGCACGCAGCGAAGCAACCCGTGAAGGGTGGCCCGCTAGGCAAAGTGGGCAACGCCGAGCTCGTGCGAGGGATCAGCGACTGTTTGAGCTTGTCCCGCATGGCCGCGGAGACGACGCCGACCCGCCAGATCTACGAGGACTTGATTCGCGCCATCACGCGCACGGGTGACACCTACTATTGGCTCGGTCAGGAGGAGCTAGGCGCGCTCGGGGCCGTGCTCGCAGAGCTGCGCTCCACCGCAGAGCTGATCGTCGATGAGTTCGACAAGGTGGTGGCCATCAAGGAGCGCGCTCAGGCGGCGCTGGCCGACGCAATCGAGAAGCAGCAAGCTCTCGAGGCTCGAATCCGTCCGGAATCATTCGGCGCAATCGAACAGTTCATGCAGGGACTGACAGAGCTACGCAACCAGCGCGGCCACCTGATCAGCCTGCGGGAGCTACGCTACATCGACACTCCTCGGGTGGATCAGCTCGAGCGGGACTGCGTCGAGCAGTTCGACCGCCTGAGCCAAGCCACTGTCGGGTTCCTGCTGGACGCGGCAGCGCTAGCTCCACTGCAGACGCAGCTCGCTGAGCTGCTGCAGGGGATCGGCGACGTAGAAAAGACCCCGGAACTCAAGCCGCTCAGCGAGCGCCTCGAGACGACCAGCGAGGGTCTGACGCTGATGAGCGAAGTCGTCGGCGGCCTAGAGGTCGACGACCCCACCCAGCGCACGCAGATCCTCGAGCGCATCAGCGAGGTGTTCGCCACCCTCAATCGCGTCCGCGCGACGCTCCACAACAAGAGGAAGGCGCTCCAGAGCGCCGAGGGGCGCGCCGAATTCGCTGCCCAGTTCAAGCTGCTTGGACAGAACGTGCAGAGCAGCTTGAGCCTTGCGGAAACGCCGGACGGCTGTGACGACCAGCTATCACGCCTGATGATCCAGCTCGAGGAACTCGAGGCGCGCTTCAGCGAATTCGACGACTTCGTCGCCGAGCTGGCGCAGAAGCGTGACGAGATCTACGAAGCCTTCAACCAGAAGAAGCAGCAGCTCCTCGACGAGCGCCAGCGGCGCGCCCAGAACCTAGTGTCAGCTGCAGAGCGGATCCTGAGCAGCGTCGCTCGGCGCGGTCAGAGCTTCGCCGATGACGACTCCCTGAACGCCTATTTCGCGAGTGACCCGATGGTGATGAAGGTGCGCGACCTCGCAGCCCGTCTGACGGAGCTGGGCGAAGCACCCAAAGCCGAAGAGCTCACCTCCCGGCTCAAGCAAGCGCGCCAGGACGCCCTTCGGGGTCTCCGAGACCGACAGGAACTGTTCGAAGGTGGCGCTCAGCTGATCAAGCTCGGGAAGCACCGATTCGCAGTCAATACTCAAGCGATCGAACTCACTTTGTTGCCGCTCGGCAATACGACCGAAGAAGGCATGGCGCTCGCGCTCTCAGGGACTGACTTCCGGGAACCCATCGCGGACGAGGCGTTCAATCAGTTTCAAGACTGCTGGCACCAACAGCTGATCAGCGAAACGCCCGAGGTCTATCGAGGCGAATTTCTCGCCGCGAGTATTCTTCGTCAAGCGCAGCACAACGACGGCGGCCTCACACTGGCGGCGCTGCGCGAAGCCGAGCTCAGCGATGGCGGCCTCGAAGAGCTGGTGCGTAAGCAGGCCGCGGCGCGCTACGACGAAGGCTACGAGCGCGGGCTCCACGACGCCGACGCGGCGCTGATTCTGCGGGCGGCGCTCAGCTTGAGCGAGTCCGCTGGGCTGCTCCGGTTCGACGCCGACGCGCGGGCGCTCGCCGCGTGGTACTGGTCGAACCTGCACTCCAAGCATGGCAGCGCGGAGGTCGTGGCCCAGCGAGACCGCAAGCGGTCGCTGTTTTCACGCCGCGCCGCGAGCCTCGGCAGGCTCCGCCGGCAGCTCGGAGACGACTCCGGGTTGCAGGAGCTAGGGCGCGAGCTAGGCGGAGAAATCGCTGGGTTTTACCAGCACACCCGGAGCGCCAACCTGGAAGAGCTGAGCGAACTGGCCGGCTGCTACTTGGCCGAGGAGCTCGCAGGTGAGATGCCCAGCTTCGTGTCGAGCCCCGGTGCAGAAGAGCTCCGCCAGCGTTTCCTCGCGGCACTTGAAGAAGGCGGGGCGCGGGGCGCCTTCGAGTCCGATGTGAGGGACCTAGAGCAGGAACCAGAGGCCCAGCTCGTCACGGTACGCACCTGGCTGAGCGCGTTCGCGAGCAAGCTACCCGCGCGAGACGGACAAACCGTCGCGCAGCAGGAGGTGTCGAAGCGCGGCGCTGGGGCGCACATCCTGGAAGCGGCGGTGCTCGTACTCTCGGAGCGCACCCTCGACTACCGCCCGAGCGGCGCCTTGACGGACACCGTCGTGGAGGGGTTGCTCGGCGATCATCCTCGCATCAAGGAAGGCAAGCTTACGCTATCGATATCCGAGTTCGAGCGCCGTCTGAGTCGCTTCTTGACCATCCGCGTGCCGCGCTACCGCGCCTACCGGGCAGCCCGTCAGAACCTGCTCGACCGCGAACGCCGCAGGCTGCGGCTCGATGAGTTCAAACCCAAGGTGCTTAGCTCCTTCGTGCGGAACCGGCTGATCAACGAGGTTTACCTCCCGCTTATCGGCGACAACTTCGCGAAGCAACTCGGCGCGGCGGGAGACAACAAGCGCACGGACCTGATGGGCCTGCTGCTGCTCATCTCGCCGCCGGGTTACGGCAAGACGACCTTGATGGAGTACGTCGCTAGCCGGCTCGGACTGGTGTTCATGAAGGTCAACGGGCCCGCCCTGGGCCATGGCGTTCACAGCTTGGATCCAAGCGAAGCTCCCAACGCGACCGCCCGTCAGGAGGTGGACAAGATCAACCTTGCCCTCGAGATGGGCAACAACGTGATGCTGTATCTTGACGATATCCAGCACACCCACAGCGAGCTGCTTCAGAAGTTCATCTCCCTGTGCGACGCGCAGCGCCGCATCGAGGGCGTATGGCAGGGACGCACGCGCACCTACGACCTTCGAGGGAAGCGCTTCTGCGTCGTCATGGCGGGCAATCCGTACACGGAGTCGGGGGAAAAGTTCCAGATCCCCGACATGCTCTCCAACCGCGCGGATACGTACAATCTGGGTGACATCCTCGAAGGCAAGGACGACGTCTTCGCGCTGAGCTACATCGAAAACGCGGTGACTTCGAACCCCGTGCTCGCACCACTAGCGAGCCGCTCGCCAAAGGATCTCTACGCCTTCATCCGTATGGCCCAGGGAGCAGAGGTGCCAGCGTCCGAGCTCGAGCATGGCTACTCCGCGGTGGAGATAGGCGAAATCAAGGCGGTGCTCACGCGGCTCTTCAAGGTGCAGAGTGTCCTGCTCAAGGTGAATCAAGCGTACATCGCCTCAGCCTCCATGGACGATAAATTCCGCACGGAACCATCATTCAAGCTCCAGGGCAGCTACCGCAACATGAACAAGCTGGCCGAGAAGGTGGTCAGCGCGATGAACGATGCGGAGCTCCAGGCCCTGCTCGAGGACCACTACTCCGGCGAAGCCCAGACGCTGACGACCGGCGCCGAGCACAATTTGCTCAAGCTCGGGGAGCTCCGCGGCACCCTCAAGCCCGCAGCCGCGGAACGCTGGGCGGAGATCAAGGTCGGCTTCAAGAAGCACCTCGCGCTAGGAGGCTCCGAGACTGACCCGGTCGTGCGCGTTACGTCACAGCTCAGCAGCCTGGGAGAGCAGCTGGTCGCCATCCGCGAGAGCATCCGTGAAGCGAGCGCTTCCCGGGAGACACCTCAAAAGCTCGAGTGGGTGGAGAACCATATTCAGGCACTGAACCAGTCTCTCGAGCGCTTGGCGGAGCCAAAGGTCGCGCTCACCGTACGCAACGATCCGCCGCCCGGCATCGACGAGCTGCTCGCGATGCAGGTGCAGATCATGGAGCAGACACTGGTGCCCTTCGTGCGCGTCGCGACCCAGCGTCTCGATGACAGCGAAGCCTTGCGCGAACGCCTGGATGAGTTTATCGCCCAAGTGAAGGCGATCGACGCCCGTCTCAAGGGTGCGCTTGGTCCGACCTACGGCTCATGAACTCTCCGCTCCTCTACGCCGCTCTCGGTGCACTGCTCGCTTGGCTCGCGCTGCGTCTCATGATGCGCCGAGATCAGATCAAACCCGAGGAAGCGCAGCGCATGGTGTCCGAAGGCGCGCTGCTGCTTGATGTGCGAACCACCGCGGAGTTCAACTCGGGGCACCTGCCGGGCGCCATCAACATCCCGCTGCATGAGCTTGGAAAGCGCACGGGGGAGCTGGAGCCGAAAGAGCAGGCCATCGTGGTGTATTGCGCGAGTGGGATGCGCAGCCGGGGCGCACGGCGCGTGCTTCAACAGGCAGGTTTCAGCGCAGTCAGCGATCTCGGATCAGCTTCGCGCTGGAAGTGACGTGCGCTGGAAGTGACGTGCGCTGGAAGTGACGTGTGCTGGCAGCGCGAATCGCCTCGCCGCTAGCGCTTGTTTTCATGTGCACAGAATCGTGCGTTGATAATGCAGGGGTTCCCCACCCCAGCGCCCGCTCACATACCTTTCACCACGGAACCGACGAACGATTTGAGGTGCGTCGCGTGAAAGCGCCAGAAGTTAGAGGCCAGATGGCCTTGCGCAGCTTCGAGCGCTCCCAGAAGCTTGTGGAGTGATACGACGTTCCAGGGGCGGTGGACGGTTCGGGCGCGCGAGCAGCAGTCATTTCCGCGCGACTCTGCTGCTTGGAACGCTCGTGGGGGCACTGGCCCTAGCGCCAGCAGCGGTGGCGAAGCCGAGCTGGAAAGAGATCGCGGCGGCGAACAAGGCGGCGGCGAAGGGTCGAGCCGCGGAGAAGCGCGGAGACTTTCAGGCGGCGCTCGAGGCTTACGAGGAATCCGGCGGTCACGTGGACAGCTCGGCCAATCGGCGTCGCCTTGCCCGCGCAAAAGTCGGGCTCGGGCGTCTCCTCGAGGCAAGAGCAGAGCTCGAACACGTCTTGAGTGACGATACCGCGAGCAAAGGACAAAAGCAGAGCGCGCAGAAGGAGCTCGACGAACTCGAGCGGCGGATCCCCAAGGTCTCCTTCGAGGTGCCAACAGACTTCGCTGGGCAAATCGAGCTCGACGGTTCGGCGGTCAGCGACCCCTCGCAAGCGCAGTCCGTCGATCCAGGGAAGCACACGGTGCACGCGAGCGCGGACGGCTTCGAAGACTTCGAACTCTCCCTCGAGCTCAAGGAGGGGGAGAGCAAGACGGCGACGATCGAGCTGACGCCGTTGCCCAAACAGAGCGCCTCTCCCCCAAAACAAGCTGAGCAAGTCGAGTCAACATCGCTCACCCGGCCGCTTGGGTATGTGAGCCTCGGTGTGGGGGTGGTGGGTGTTGCGCTTGGCAGCTATTTCGGTCTGCAGGCCAAGAGCACGCGCGACGAGCTGGGCGATGCTTGCGTTCAAGATCGTTGCCCTGCGGATTTAAAGGCGAAATACGACGACGGCAAGCAGCAAGCGCTGTTCTCAACCGTTGGCTTCGCGGTCGGCGCCGCTGGCTTGGTCACAGGAGTGGTGCTCTTGGTGCTCGCCCCCAGTGAAACCGAGCAAGGCCCCGTGCAGGCGGGTGTTGGCGTGGACTCGTTTTGGGTCTCGGGGAGGTTCTGATGCGACGACTTGTGTTCTGTAGTGCGCTCGGCGCCTTGACCGCGATCGGATGTAGCAACCTGCTCGACTACGACTCGTTGGAGTTCGAGGGCGAGAGCGGCGGAGCGAGTAGCGGGGGAGCCGCGGGCCAAGGCGGAAGCAATGGCGGGTCCGGCAACGGCGGCTCGGTCAACGGGGGGAGCGACGCCGTGGGCGGAAGCGCGAACGGCGGAAGCGCTCTTGGCGGCAGTGCGAACGGCGGCACCGGCGGGTCCGATACGACCGGCGGCGCAGCAAACGGAGGCAATGGTGCTGGAGGCAATGGTGCTGGAGGCAGCGGTGCTGGAGGCAGCGGTGCTGGAGGCAGCGGTGCGAACGGCGGCTCCGCGACGACCGGAGGGGCGGGGAACGGCGGGGCGGGGAACGGCGGCAGCAGCACGAGCGGAGGTTCGAGCGGCCAAAGCCAAGGCGGAACCTCGTCCGTTGGGCCCTGTCAGGGAGTGACGTGCGGCGCCACCGAGTACTGCGATCCGGCGGATTCCCAGTGCAAGTGCTTGCCTGGTTGGACCGCTGGCGGCGGGACGTGCGCGCCCAATCTCCCTGGGGATCCGGCGGGGCACTCCCAGCAAGCAGTCTGCGACATGTGGAACTGGGGTCATCAGATTGATGACGCCAATCCCTGGACGTCGGGGGGAAGCCAATGCGATCCGGGCACGACGTCGAGAGTCGGCTTGAACGACACGGTTCGGCGCCTGAACGCGTTCCGCTGGCTGATTGGCCTCGGGCCCAGTGCTGACAGCGCCAGCGCGGACGAAACCGGGCGCTGGTGTGCGGTGCTCGCGTCTTGGAATCCTCCCGGAACCGTTCCAGATCCGCACAATCCCCCCAGCAGCGCGACTTGCTATACGGCTGCGGGCGCGACGGGCACCGGTTCCTCGAACCTGGCCTGGGGCCCCAGGCACCCCGCCAACGCGATCGACCAGTTCGTGCAGGACAACGGCGTGGGATCGCTCGGACATCGCCGCTGGATCTTCAATCCCCCGCTTGGACCTGTTGGTATCGGCTACTACGCGGGAGGCGGACAGTACGGCGATGCGCAGTGTCTGGGTGTGTTCGCTAGCACCGGTGGCGGTCCCAGCCCTGACTGGGTTTCCTGGCCTCCGCCGGGCTTTGCTCCGGTCTCAGTATTCGCCTGGACCTGGAGTTTCCACCATAAAAACAGCCTGTCTTCCGCGACGGTCAGCGTGACCAGGAACTCTGACGGCATGAACATGCCGGTCAGTGTGACGGCGCTCACGGGCGGATACGGCAGCCTGAAGGCCATCGCCATCTCCAAGAGCTGGACCGCGAGCGTCGGGGAGTCCTACACGGTGACCGTTTCCGGCTTCACCGGCGGCCCAGTAACCTATCAAGTCACCCCAGTCAGCTGCTAAGACCTGCGGCGGCACGCATGACGCAGCGGATTGTCTCCTGGGGGGAGACGCTTTGGGACCTCTACGAGCACGAGCGGTTGCTCGGTGGCTGCGCCGCCAACGTCGCGGTGCACCTAACCCAGCTCGGTGCAGACGCGCACCTGGTCACTCGCGTGGGTAACGACGAGCTGGGTGCCGCGGCGATCGAAGCGTTGGCCGCGCGTGGACTGGACACCAGCCACGTCCAGGTCGACCTGGAATCCCCCACCGGCTGCGTTCAGGTGCGCATCGAAAAAGGGCAGCCCCGCTTCAGCCTGGCGCACCAAGCTGCTTGGGACCACATCGAGCTGACCCCAGCGCTCCAGGAGTTGCTCGGGGCAGCGGACGCTTTGGTGTTCGGAACCTTGGCGCAACGCACGCCGCTCGGGTTCACCACGCTGCGTGAAGCGGTCGCCCTCACAGGAGCGCGTTTCCGCGTCTGTGACTTGAACATTCGCCAACCCTGGGCGAGCCCTGAAGCCATCGAGCAATCCGTGTCCCTGGCTAACGTGATCAAGCTAAACGCAAAAGAAGCGGAAACGCTGCGTCAGATCTACGGAATCGAGAACGTCTGTGCCTGGCTCCTGTCGCGCGGAACCGAAATCGTCGCACTCACACTCGACGCGCAGGGCTCCGAGTTGCACACGGCGCGCTCGTGCATCCAGATCCCCCCGTACGCGGTGATTGGCTCGACGATCGACGCTGTCGGCGCCGGAGACGCCTATACCGCTGTGCTCACCGCGCACCTGGTGTCTGGTAGCCCACTCCAGGAGGCTGGTGAAGCGGCCTCGCAGTATGCGGCAGCGGTCGTTGGGTCCCCTGGAGCGACACCGCAAATTCCCACGGAAATTCTGGCCAAGACCCGCCCTGGCACGCGCCGCGCCTAGGCCCCACGTCCGACCATACGCGGGTCAACGCTACGCGCATCACCCACCCTGGCATTCTTGACTGATACAGCGGGGAAACGGCTGGAACCAGCGCTCGGACGCGCTTATTCCCGGTCCAGCGGAAACGCGGCACTCGCTTCATGAAGCGACACACCCCGCGGCTTGTTAGCCGCGAGAAACGCGCCGAATCGCCGCTCTCCTCGAGCGTGGCAGCACCCGCCTGAACGCTCAAGAGACGCCCCGCGCCACGGAAGCGGTTCCGCCGCGCGGAAGCCAACGGACCCGCTGTCACGCGGTCGTGAGCATTCCGCGTGACTGCCCGAATCTACGCTGAACTCGTGTTTCGCCCGGAAACGCCGACAACCGAGACGCGGACTGGTTCGAGCTGGCCGCTAGTTCCGAATACCCCGCAAATACCTCGCACGGACCAACCAGCGGAAACGCCGCCCTTTTCACACGCGGAACCAACCCCTGGGTCAGTGCTGACCGCATCACGGGGTCCCAAGTGAGACCGCCCGGAAAAGACCCGCCGTCCAAAAATCGGTTCCGCAGACGATTCCGTATGCAACCTTCCGCTAGTCTTTCCGTGATCAATCAGCTACGTTTCAGCGATGCCGAAGGGAACCAAGAAAAAAGGCGGACACAAATGGCCTGCTGCCGCGCGAAAGCGCCCAGTCGAGCCGCTCACCCTCAAGGATGCCTACGAGTGCGGTCGCATCGTATTCGAGCAGTTTGAGGATCAATCCAACCGCGAGATCGTGGAAGCGGAGAAGCTGAGCATCACCAAGCTCACGCTGCACCGCTGCTGCGCCGCGTACCGCGTGCTCTGCAACCTGAACTACACGCCGGAGAACTGCCCCTTCGGGTTCGGTATCGCCGCGCGCCTCGACCTGGTGGAAGAGAAGTACCAGGCCGGCCTCGCCAAGCGTGCAGTCGACGAGCAGCTCTCCACGCAGGAGTTGGAGTTCGCGATCGCCGAGCTTCGCCAGAAGCACCCGCGCACCGCAGGCAAGCAGCCCATGCTGCGCTTCGAGCGCGCACTGGGTCGCTTGGAGCCTTTCACCGATGGCCACTTCAACCTGCTGGGTGATCTGGACCAGGCGTCGCAGCTCTCCGAGGACAAGCGCGGAGTGCTCCTCGCGCGCGCTAGCCAGCTACGCGGCGAGCTAGAGAAGGTCGAGAAGGCGCTGAGCTCCGGTGGAGCCAAGCCCAAGGCCGCCAAGAAGGCCAAGAAGAAGACCTCGAAGAAGTGAGCCGCGGGTTCGCGTCTCTGGGCGCGAACCGGGCAAGCTTGGTCTGCGAACAACGACAGACCGTTCGGTAAGGTGGGTCGGCGACTCGCCGAACGATGGACAAAGCAGGGCGTCGAGTGGATCTCGGCGCCCTCTGTTTTTTGTCCCCGCGTCTTCCCTCGAGAGCGATCTCGGTCCGTTTCATCGCCGCGTGTTCTGCCGCCGCCTGTACCTCGCAGGCGAGTCTGACAAAGCGAAACGGGCACCCGCTTGGGTGCCCGTTTCGATGTGAGTCGCCGGGTCGGCTCTACTCCCCGATTTCCTTCTCCAGCGCGTCGAGCTCGCTCTCCATGTTCGCGCTGGTGATCTGCGTCTCGGCTTCGTCTTCGAAGTCCGCCTCCGTGGGGATATCTTCGGCATCGTCAGTCGCCGCTGTCTCTCCCGTTGCTGCTGCGGTGGCGGTGCTGGTGGTTGCCGCTGCAGGCTTTTCGTCAGGCTTGGCTGCCTTGTCCTCGTTGCAGGCCAGGGCTAGCAGGCCAGCTGCGATGAGCAGAACTGCGCGCTTCATTTGGCCTCCTCCGCGTTGTCCTTCTTCGCCTTGAGGGTCTCGATGTGCTTGTCGTGACGCGCCTTCTCCTTGGCGATCAGCGTGTCAACGCGCTTGACGGCTTCATCTTTGCCTTCGGCCTTCGCTACCACGCGGATGCGATTGAGGCGCGCCATGCGCCGCGCGTGAATCTTCAGCTCGGCCTTCACGGCGGGACGCTTCAGGTCATCGCCGAGCTTCTCTTTGAGCTCGTCGCGACGCGCCTTGCGACGCTCCTTACGCTTGTCCTTCCACTCTTTCCAGGCCTCACGCACTTCAGCACGCTCTTCCTTCCTTTCGGCGTGCTTCTTCTTCCACTCTTCCTTCTCTTCATCCGTCATGTTGTCGAGCTTCTCTTTGAGCTCTTCCTTCTTCTCTTCTCGCTTCTCTTTGCGATCCTCACGCCGCTCCTTCGCCTTCTCCTTCATGGCTTCGAGCTTTTCTTTGGGCGTCTTGGGCTCTGACATGGCGGGGATGCTCAAGGTCACTCCCAGAGCAATCGCGATACCCCATGCCGCGTGATGACGTGCAAGCTTCATTGATTTCCTCCTCGTTCGCTGCGACAGCGAAGCCTCAGGATACGCCGCTGCCTAGCGAGTGGTCGCTTAAAGATCCTTATCTAGCGATGCAGCTTCTGCGCCACTCAGTGGCCATATACCCCGTACTCCGAACCGCCCTGAATGGTCCTTGGATCGCAGCGCGTTGCCGTGTGGCGTCTACGAACCCACACTGGCGCCCAAACACGCGTTTGAGTCTCGCTCTGAAACAGAGATGCGAACGTGTCACGCAACGAACACACAGGGAATAACGCCTCAACGCGTGGAGCCGCGCTGGGGCGGCGGTCAGTTTGCGAGGCCAGCGCTGAAGCGCACCGCGACTTCAGGACTGAGTCGATCGCCACCCGAGTAGCGCTCGATCACATCGCGCAAGCCGAGCTTGCGCAGGGTTGATACGGCAACGTACACGCGATTCGCACCGGCCTCGAAGATTGGCGACTCGTCGGGCCACCCTGCCGCGATCAAGTCACCGACGCTGAGTGCTTGCACGTTGCCGCTTACACGCTGCTTGGCCAGTGCCTCGAGGATACGGCGAAGCGCGGCGCGAGAGCCCAAGTTGTGCTTGACGCCGTCCGGATTGACTACCCAGCTGGCTTCGGGGCCGAGCACGACGGCGTCCCTCAGCTCGAGGTGCTCGACAGCATCCGGCTCCGACTCACTCCGGATCAGTTCAGCGAAGTACGCCTCGCAGCGTTCACGATCGGGGCACACGCCGAGCTCGGCCCAAACTTGCTCGAGCCGATCGAGGGCTTGGGCAGCGCTCGCCCGCTCCTTGGCCGGTGCCGCGAGGATATGCTGACTGGCCCAGCTGAAGTGCTCGGCGGCGTTGGTCGGTCCGTCACCCGCGAATATCTCTGGCGCCAGCCGTGGCAGCTCCACGAGGGCAATCAGTGAACGCAGGAACTGAGTGAGCGCATACAGATCAGCGCCAGCGCTGGGTGCCGCGCCTGCCGCGACCTCGGGAGCAAAGTGCGCATCATTGAAGCCAAACGGCTGCCCAGACTCTCTGAGCAAACAAACGTTGAAGCCAAACCCGAGCACCCAGGGCCTGCCATCAGTCGCGAACAAGACGTTAGCTCCACCAACGCCCCCGAGCTGAACAGGTGGGCCACCCGGGCGCCCCAGCGCTTCGGCGCCCGAGAGCACCTGCAGCAGGAGCCGCTCCATGTGGGTGGCTGCCACATAAGGTAGCCGCGGGCCGGCAAAGGCCATCTGCTCGGCGAGCGCTTCGAAGCTCGTTACCGCGGGGCAATGCACGAGCGCGATGGGTTGCTCGAGGTCATCAAGGAGCTCGACAGCGGGTATGACGTCGAGCAGGCACGCCGCGAGCTGCGTTTCGATCAGATCGCACTCGTTGCGCAAGGACTCGTGTGCGCTCTCCAGCTGTCGAAGCGCGGCTCGCGCAGCACCGCGTTCCACCCGTGGCGCCGGCACGACCAACACCACGGGCTCGTTGCGCTCCGCTTGATCGCGCGCGCTGTACAAGTGGAACGCGCCCCGCGAACGCAGCGGAAGCAAGTCTTCGAAGCGGTGGAGCCACATGGGGCAGACCGTCTGGTTAGCGCGACACCGAACAGTACGGATGTCGAATTGCGCGTGGCCGCGAACAC
>JBFXBK010000245.1:0-13560 GCA_050183255.1 Polyangiaceae bacterium
TCCGTACGCGGCCTCGAGCTGCCCCGCCGAGTCCTGGGAGTGCCCCGCGTTGAACAGCGCGTGAGGCGCGAGCTCCCCGCGCGGCTCCAGGCGGTAAACCCGGTCAAATTTCTGCGCGGCAATCTCAAAGCGCCCGGCATCGAAGTCTTGCTTGGCCTCCTCGAACAGAGCGCTGATCGAGGTCGCGTTGCCCGGAGTGATCACCTGGCGTTCGACGGCAACCTGGTCCGGCCCGTGTGTTTCCGTGGGGCTATGCGCTTCGCCCTGCGCTCCCGCACCACCACACGCGACTCCGAGCAGCGCGAGGCACAAACCAACCGATTTCATGGCGAGGGGGTGGTGCATGGGCTTTGGGTGAGCGTGGCGCATGGGACGTTCAGTGTTCCAAGTTCGGATGTTGTTCCGCCAGCTGGACTTGGTTTGGCAGCAGCGCGCCTCTCCCCCACCCAACCTACACTGGGGAAGCAGGCTTTTCAGAGACCTGAGCGGATGTTGCGGAATGCTTCGGCGTGTCATCTTGCTGCACCGCTAATTACGGTCATCCACTCAACTTTCTGGAACGCTGCCGCTGCCCTTGATCTGCTGACGAAGTGTCCCTTACCGTGACAATTGGGTGGCCGGCCGGCGACACCAGGCCGGATCCTTGGGTGACAGCGGGGAGAGGAAATCGATGGATCGAGCACAAGAAGCACAGCTGGAGAACCTGGAGTCGGAGCACGCTGAACTGAAGAAGCAGCTCCAACGTCTCGAACGCCGGGCTCACCTGACTCCTCAAGAACAAGTCGAAGCCACGAACTTGAAGAAGGAAAAGCTGCTTAAGAAGGATGCGATCTTCGCCATCCGGAACACCTGACGCGCTAGCTTGATCGTGCCTTCGGGCACACGGTGTTTAAACGCAAACGAGGCGCTGGGGATCCAGCGCCTCGTTCGTTTTTTGTTCAGCGCGACGCGAGGTCAGAGCACGACGCACTCACCGGACTGACAGGTCTCACCCTCTGCGCACGCTGGGTTGCAACCGCTCTCATCCGGCACTGGAACCGTGGTTTCCTTCACCGTCGAGCTCGAACCTTCGAAGCTCTCGGCGCCGCCGTACACGTCCTTGTTGAGGTCGGTCAGCGACTCTTCGAGTCGTGTCTTTTCTGGAGCCTGCAAGCCGCCTGGGTGCTCTTGCTCGATGGCTTTGGCGATCGCGAGCCAGTGCCGCGCATCTGCGCGGAAACCGAGTCGGTAGTCCGTCATACCACGCAGGTAGGCGTAGCGCGCTTGGTCCTGAAGAGACAGCGAGTCGCGGTCGGCTTCCAGGTTTCGCCAGATAGCGAGCGCGCGCTCATAGTCCTTGTCTTGGGAATACAACCGCTCGCCGCGGTTCAAGTCCTCGCGGTAGGTGGCGCAAGAACACAGTCCGAGCGCTAAAGCACAAGCAATCCAGGTGCGCAGCATGGGCGGGGAGAAGGTTACCAGGGGAAACCCGTTTGGGGTCAAGTGAGGCCGCTCACTGGTCGCATACTCGCGAATAAAGCAGCCGAAAAACCGGGAGTTCGTCCTCAATGGCTTTGCGCTCGCGGGGGCTCCGAGCGCCGAAGGGGTTGTCCGCCACCCGGGGTCCACCCTCCACGGCGACGAGTTGGGGCACCGCGTCCAGCAGGCGCTGATAGGCATCCGCCCGCTCCTCGACGTCGGTCTGGACGAATAGTTCGCCGCCGGGCACCAGCGTCCGCACCACCTCGGAGATCACTTCGTCGCGCACCACCAGGCGCTTCTGGTGGCGCTTCTTCCACCACGGATCTGGGAAGTGAACGTACACGCGAGAGAGCGAAGCGGGAGCAAAACGCGGGAGCACCGCCGCGACGTCCTCAGCGAACACACGAGCACGATCGCCGAAGCCGCGTTGCTTCAGGCGCTCATCAACGATGGTGGCCCACTTCAACTTCACTTCGAGTCCGAGGATGTGGGCCGTCGCGTCGTTCTCGACGCGTTCGACCATGAACCAACCGCGGCCGGGGCCGATCTCGAGTTCCACCGGTTCTTCGACGCCGAGCAGCGCTCTGGGATCGATCGTGTCTACCTCGGGCAGACGCGGAGCATGCTCGTAAGGATAGTTGCGCATGGGCCTACTCGCCGCGCATCACGCGACAGCTTCGGGACGCACCGCATGCGTCGCCGGCCGCGCCACTACCACAATCATGCGCAATCGCCACGCTCACTGAGCAAGGCCACAGGGGAAGCAGCGCGCTCGCAAGCTTCGAAGAGCGGATTGCTCGAAAGCAGTGACTTTTGCCAAAGCTACGCTCTAGACTGCCCCCAGTTCTGTCACGGCTACCCCCTGCGGCTTACGCCCATTGGTAGCTGTGATCGCTCCCAAGCTAGGCCTGCAACGATGGTTCGATCGCTGTAAGAGCATCCGAAGGCACATCGAGCGTTTGGCTCGAGACCGAAAACTTCGATGCGCGCGAAGTGGCATCGCGACGCCCGCTAACCGAAAACCGCGACTCAATCGAAGTCGCAGCAGCACGAAGGAAACCAGCAGACGATGGGACTCGAGCGGATTCGAAGGGTGTCACCGGTGATGCCAGTCACCCCCCGCCGCATCTACGATGCCTGGCTCTCTTCCGAGGAACACAGCGCGTTCACGGGGTCGCCGGCGGACGTTTCGTCACGCAAGGGCGGCAAGTTTACGGCGCATCGGGGCTACATCGAAGGCACCAACGTCGAGCTCGAGAAGGGCACGCGCATCGTTCAGACGTGGCGCACGCGAGATTTTCCAGAGGGCGCGGAAGACTCCCAGCTCGAAATCACGTTCCTGCAGAGCGAGTCTGGCACGCGCGTCGTGATCAACCACGGGGGCATCCCTGAGGGGCAAGGCGAGCGCTATCACGCCGGTTGGGGCAAGAACTACTTCAAGCCGATGTCGCGCTATTTCCTGAATCATCGCGACGCGCCGGAGGTCCTGCAGCGCGCCGCGCGAAGCGCCGCTCAGAAGGCGGCGAGCGAGGCAGTGTCTGCGGAGCAAGCGGAGGTCGAGCCGAAGTCCGAGCGCGCGCCGAAATCGGAATCCACGCGGAAACCCGTTGCTGCAACCAGGACCGCCAGCAAGCCGTCCACGTCGAAGCCACCCGCGAGCAAGCCCGGCGCCCGACGAAAAGCCCCGGGAAGCGTGGAAGACGCCCCTCGCTCGACCAAGAGCCGCGCCAAACCGAGCTCGACCGCACCCGCCAGCAAGAAGACCCGGCGCGCCGCGCCCGCTGCTGCGGCGAGCAAGTCCACGGCGAAACCGAAGACGCGCAAACCAGCCAAAAGAAAGAGCGGCTGAGCCCGGACAAGCCGGCGCGATCGAATCGCTAATCGAGCGCGGACACACCGCGCAGTTCTGCTATACCGCCGAGCGCGATGCGCCGAACGGTACTCGGAAAGACTGGGCTGAAGATCAGCTCGCTGGGCCTCGGAACCTGGGGGCTCTCCGGGGATGCTTACGGCTCGGTTAGCGACGAGGACCAGGAGCGCGTCATCGAACGCGCGCGTGCGCTGGGGATCTCGCTGTTCGAGACCGCAGACGTGTACGCCCACGGCGAAATGGAGCGGCGCCTCGGGCGCTTGCTGAGCACGGACACCAAGGCGGTGGTCGTCACCAAGGTGGGGACCGATCGCGACGCAAATCCCCCGCGGAAATGTTTCAAGCCAGACTACTTGAGGTCCGCGATCGAAAAGAGCCTGGAGCGCCTGAAGCTACCCCGGGTCGTGGTGCTGCTGCACAACCCCTCAAAGAAGGCCCTCGAGGCGGACGGCACCTCAGAGGTCCTGCGTAAGCTGACCGAGGAGAAGGCGATCGCGGGTTGGGGGGTGAGCGCAGGCGACGTGGACGTGGGCCGCGCGGCTCTGGATCAGGGCGCCCAAGTCTTGCAGCTGGCGTTCAACGCGTTCATGCGTCGCGATTTCCAGGAACTCAAGGGCGAGATCGCAGCCCACGAAGCGGCGTTGCTCGCGCGCAGCGTGCTGGCGCATGGCCTCTTGTGCGGCCACTGGTCGCTGCACAAGGACTTCCCCGACGGCGATCATCGCGAGGAGCGCTGGACTCCCGACGACCTGCGGCGCCGCATCAATCAGCTCTCGGCGCTGCGCTCGGTGATCGGCGGAGAGGTGCTCACCATGCGCGCCGCGGCGCTGCGTTATGTGCTCGCAACGGAGGGCATCACCGCAGCAATCCTCGGCCCGAAGAGCGCGGTCCAGCTGGACCAACTGGTACGCGAAGCCGGTCGTGAGCAGCCGTACTTGAGCGAAGAAAAATTCAACAAGTTGGAAGCGCGCCTCGCCGACGTCGGAGTGACGACATGAGCCAAGACACCCTGAGCGTCATGCTGACGCTCGCCCGTGGCGCGGCGGAGCTGATTCGCGAGATCTACGACACCGAGTTCAAGGTCGACTACAAGGGCCCCAAGGACCCGGTGACGGAGGCCGACCGCAAGGCGAATCGCCTGATCTGCGACGGCCTGCTCGCGGCTTTCCCCGATGCGGCGATCGTGGCGGAGGAGTCGAAGCCCGAGAGCTACGCCAATTTCCGCGAGGCAACACAGGTGTTCTTCGTCGACCCGCTGGACGGGACGAAGGAGTTCATCAAGAAGAACGGCGAGTTCGTCGTTATGCTGGGCATGATCGAGGGCGACTTGGCGCGCGCCTCGGTGATCCTCGCACCGGCGACGGGCTACGCGTGGATTGGTGAAGTCGGTGTCGGCGCCTGGGAGGTTGCTCCGGACGGCAGCCGAACGCGGATCTTCGTGAGTCCGCAGGCGGTGCTCGACCAAGCGCGAGTCGTCGCCAGTCGCTCCCACCGCACGGAAGAAAGCGAACGGGCGCTGGCCATTCTTGGAGTGGATCGCATCGACGCCCTCGGAAGCGCGGGCCTCAAAGGTGCCGAAGTCGCCAGTGGGCGCGCGGAGGCTTACGTGTCACCCGGAACCGCCGGCAAGCGCTGGGATGCGTGTGCGGTTGACGCGCTGGTGCGCGCCGCCGGCGGAATGGTGACGGATGCCTACGGCGACAACATTGATTACCGCGGGGCAAATCTCGCCAATGACCGCGGCATCGTTGCGACCAACAGCGCGCTCCACGCGGCCTTGCTCGAGCGACTGGCAATCGCAAAGGCCGCGAGAGACGGCGGCTGATCGCTAGGTTCCGCGTATGGCTGGGGGGAAGCTTGGAGCGCTAGGAAGGTCGCAACCGCTCAGCGAGCGAGCGGATGTGGTGATCATCGGCGCTGGCATCATGGGGCTGTCGGTGGCCTACAACATGGCCAAGCTCTTGAATCGTCACAAGGTCGGCAAGCGGATTGTCGTCGTGGATCGCGGCTACTTGTGCGGCGGGGCGAGCGGGCGCAACGGTGGCGGCGTGCGCGCCCAGTGGTCCAGCGAGACCAACGTGCGCCTGATGCTCGAGAGCCTGGAGATCTGCAAGAGCTTCGCCAGTGAACACCGCATCAACACCTGGTTTCGCCAAGGCGGCTATCTGTTCGTCGCACGGAGCCCCGAGAAGGTGGAGATGTTGCGGCAGAGCGCGGAGCTGCAGAAGCGCTGCGGCCTCGACACGCGGCTCTTGGAGCCGCGTGAGGTCAAGCGTGTCGTCCCGGAGCTCGACACCGCCCAGATCAGCATCGCGAGCTACAACCCGAATGACGCGGTGGTCTTCCCGTGGCCCTTCGTGTGGGGCTACGCGGAGGGCGCGCTGGAGTTCGGCGCGGAGATTCATACCTTCACTGAAGTGCTCGTCATCGAGACCAATGGTCAGAATATCCGCAAGGTTATTACGACCAAGGGCAGCATCGAGACGGAGCTGGTGATCAACGCCGCCGGGGCACACAGCCCGGAGGTTGCGCGCTTGGTCGGTGTGGAGCTACCGAATCACCCGCATCGTCACGAGATCTGCGCCAGTGAGCCGCTCAAGCCCTGGCTGACGCCGCTGGTGGCGGACCTGGAGAACGGCCTCTACTTCTCGCAATCCACCCGCGGAGAGATCGTGGGTGGCGTGGGAAACGCTCAGGTGCCAGAGGGCCCCGATCAGAGCTCCAGTGCGCGCTTCTTGGCGCTCTACTCGCGAGCTCTCACCAGCTTGTGCCCCGCCGTCGCGCGGGTGAAGGTGCTGCGGCAGTGGGCGGGCCTGTATGATCTGACGCCAGACGCGAACCCAATCGTCGGTGGAGTCGACGCGCTGCCCGGCTTCTTTCAGCTGTCCGGCTTCATGGGACACGGTTTCATGATGGCGCCGGTGATGGGCAAGCTCACCGCTGAGCACCTGGTAACCGGCGCCGCTCAACCGTTGTTCGAGCGCTGGAACTTGCGTCGCTTTGCCGCCGGGCAGCTGCTTAGCGAAGGCATGATCATCGGCTGAGGCGCCTGCCCGCAGCGTGGGGCAGCGGCCCACGTCGGGCTCGACGCTACCCCTCCCCCCAAAACCAGACTTCCGAACGCAGTGCGTCGCAGGTGGCGAACGCCGATGAAAACGCGCGAGTCGCGCCTAATGGCAGCCCAGCTGCTGTGAAGTGCAGCCTGGAGGGATCGTTACAGCTAGGCGATAGCAGGTTTGTGTGCTGGCGCCAGAGCGCGTTTGACAGGCCTCATGCTGCCAGCTTACCGTGCGCCAACACGTCGGGAATGCTCGGGAATCCTGCTGGGTTCCGGGCGCTTCGGTGACACGGAAACAACATCCACCGTGACGCCAGGCGCCGGTTCCCCAGGGACCCACGTCCAAGCTAACCGACCCGCCGTTTCTGGGAGGAATTGAATGCTCCGGTCTACGCGCACCATTGCGACACTGATCCGCTCGTTGAACTTCGGAACTGCAATGGTGATTGGAACCACCGCAGTTGCCACGACGGTTGTTGGCTGCAAAGACGAAAGCCAACCCGAATACTGGGTAGAAAAACTGAACGACAAAGCTTGGAAGCCTCGCTCTATCAAGCGCCTCGAGCAGTTCTTCGAAGACGCGCTGACCAAGGCAGACAAGGACCTCACCAAGCCTGAGGTGCAAAAGCTGCTCGACCAAATCGCCGAGCCGCTCACCAAGACCTACGTCGATGACTTCGACACCCTCGACACCAAGACGCGCGTCAGCTTGATCAAGCTGATCGCCTCGTTCCGTGATGAGCGCACCGTCCCCGCTCTCAAGAAGGCCTTCGAGGAGTACGCGAAGAAGCCCAAGGAGAAGGACTACGAGGACATGAAGTGGGCCGCGCGCGCCACTGAGGATCTGCGCAAGGCCGGCAAGGGCGCTGACCTCGCCGACCCGATGCTCCAGGCCTTCTTGAAGCTCAAGTACACGAGCCAAGTCGGCGGCGTCACCTACAAGGACCTGACCGCGGCGATGCTGGTCAAGCCGGAGAAGAGCTGGGCGGGCCCGCTGCGCGCGGTGCTCGGCAATGAGATCCCGAAGCCCAAGCAAGGCGATCTCGAGAACCAGAAGACGATCAACAACGAGACCTTCTGGCAGGTCACCGCGGCGCGCATCCTGGGTGAGCTCGACGACCAGGAGTCGATCGAGCCCCTGTTCATCTGCGTGCTCGACCCCACCAAGGGCAACGTCGCAACGACCGCGATCATGGCGCTCGTCAAGCTTGGGAAGCCAGCGATGGAGCGCGCTGTGAAGCTGCTCAAGGGCGAGGACGAGAAGCTCAAGACGACGTCTCTCGCCAAGATGCAGAAGTTCACCGAGGCGAAGGAGCCCCCGAAGGATGAGCCCTACGTCCAGATGGCGGCGATCATCCTCGGTACGATGGGCCGCGTGGAGTCGCTGCCCGCGATGATCGAGGTCATGAAGGCGCAGAAGGGCGGCAACCAAGCGTTGATCGCTCAGGAGATCGCGAAGATCCCGGCGACTGACGACAGCAAGGCGGCGTTCAAGGAGGTCTTCGAGGCCCAGAGTCTCGACTCCCGCATGCCTCCGGGCGGCGCCAACTCGCTGCTCTCGCTCACGGAAGCTTCGTCGCTGTTCTACGACGGGGGCATGGTTCCTTGGCTGCTCGAGCGCGCCGACAACCAGAAGGGCAGCGGCGAGGATCTGAAGACCTTCCAGGCGAACATCACCGTGACGGCGATGAAGCTGATGAAGGCTGACCAGGCAGACGCCGTGAAGGCCGCCGTCGAGAAGTACGGCACCAAGATCGAGAAGGACTCGTTCAAGCAAGCGGAAGAGCTGGTGAAGGCGTGCGGCGATCGCGTCGACTGCTACCTCGAGAAGGTCGAGAAGAGCGAGAACCAGGACAAGGCGAACCAGTTCATCGGCATCAAGGCCGCCTACATGATCGGCATCCTGGGTGACGAGAAGGCCCGGGACAGCCTGGTGGAGCGCCTCGACTCGATCGAGAACGCCGCCGTGCGCTACGTGGTCGCGAACACCATCGACCGCCTGACTCCGAAGGGCTCGAAGGAGATCGCGGACAAGATCCAGAAGATCATCGACAAGAACGCGGAGAGCCCGGACAAGGCCAAGGCTCAGGCGGACGCCCCCTTGCAGAGCGTCGTCTACCGTATCAAGGCCCGTGCTGGCGGCTGATTAGCCACCTGCTGGGATGCAGACGGGCGGTGCTCCTCGGAGCGCCGCCCGTTGTCGTTTGTCACTGCGCTCCTTGCACCCCGGCTGCCCGCGAGTGCTAGTGTGGACAGCGGTTCACGGTCTCTCAAGTCGGCGTTTCATCCGCCGCTTTTGGGGGTGAGGGAACGCTGCGAGACCTTGTATGGCGACATTGAGAATCCACGTACTCAACGGGAACGAAGCCGGAAAGCAGCTGGAACCAGCGGGCGACGTGATCCGAATCGGGCGCGCCCCAAGCAACGACTTGTGCCTCGCGGAGACACATGTGTCGGGAGAGCACGCGCGCATCAGCCTGGTCGGCGATCGCGTGTTCATCGAGGACCTGCACAGCACGAACGGCACCGAGGTGCTGCGAGGCGGTGAGCGACTCAGCGTCGACGAACGCAACGACTCGAGGTGCGAGCTGCAGAACGGCGATCAGCTCGCGCTGGGTGCCGGCGGCGGCGGCGAAGCAGTGCTGATCCAAATCGGCATCGGTGAGGAACCAGACGTGCCGCACGTGATGGCGCAGCGCAGCCTGGCCGAGCTGGGCAGCTCCACCGCGAACAACGCCGCTGCGCTCAAGGCGCTGCGTGGCACCCACGACGCGATTGGCAAAGCCGATGGACTCGATAGCGTGCTCACTGCCGTCGCCGACTCGGCGCTCGAGCTGGTTCAGCGCGCGACGCATGTCACCGTCGTGCTCAAGGACAGCGAGGAAGACGACGCCGGCGAAGGCTCCTTCGTGCCCGTCTTGACACGTATCCGCGCGGAGAACGGAGGTCAGACGGCCACCGAAGGGCGCGTCCCGATCACCCGCAGCGTCTACCGCAAGGTGGTGCGCGACCGCTGTGCGATCCTCGCGGCGGACGCGCCTAGTGAGACGTTCAGCTCGGAGTCGCTGCTAGGCGCGGGCATCCGCAGCACGATTGGTGTTCCGCTGTGGCTCGGCGAGGAAATCATCGGCGTGCTGCAGGTAGACAACCGCGATCGCCCGGCGATGTTCGACGAAACGGACGTCGATACGCTCGGCGTGCTGGCCGCCAACGCATCGCTGGCCGTCGCAAACGCTCGCTTGATCCGTCGTCTGCGTGACGCGGAAGAGCAGCTCAAGAAGGAGAACACCTACTTGCGGCGCCGCGAGGAAAAGTTGCGCGGCCAAGAGGTGAACATCGTCGGGCAAAGCAAGGCGATGAAGGCGCTGTTCGACCAGCTGGACAAGGTGGTCGACACGCGAGTGACCGTGCTGATCGAAGGCAAGACGGGCACCGGCAAAGAGCTCATCGCGTCCTCATTGCACGCGCGCTCACGCCGTCGCGACAAGCTGTTCGTGGCGCAGAACTGCGCCGCCCTGCCGGAGAGCCTGCTGGAGAGCGAGCTCTTCGGTCACAAGCGCGGCGCGTTCACCGGCGCCACGGAAGAGAAGAAGGGCCTCTTCGAGATCGCCGACGGCGGCACGCTGTTCCTGGACGAAGTCACGGAGATGGCGCTCGCCCTCCAAGCGAAGTTGTTGCGCGTGCTCCAGGAAGGAGAAATCCGCCCTATTGGCGCAAACCACACTCGCATCGTGGACGTGCGCATCGTCGCGGCAACGAACCGCAATCTCGAGCAAGAAGTGCAAGAGGGCCGTTTCCGCGAGGATTTGTACTACCGACTCAAGGTGTTCCCGATCCGCGTGCCGCCGCTCTCGGAGCGACGTGAGGACATCCCGCTGCTCGCGAACTTCTTCCTCGAGCGCTACTCGAGGGAGTTCGGCCGCAAGCTGAACAGCCTCTCCCAGACCGCGACGGAGCTCCTGATGGCCTACGACTGGCCGGGAAACGTACGGGAGCTAGAGAACGAGATTCAGCGCTGCGTGATTCAGGCGGGCGATGAGGAGCTCGGTGGGCCCGAGCTGCTGAGCCCCCGAGTGCGCAAGGTGGAAGGCGTGGTGGACCGCGCTGGCGTCACTAAGGGCACCCTGAAAGAGATGCTCGAACAGGTGGAGAAGTACTTCCTCGTGGAGTGCCTACGTGAGCACGACAACAACAAGACGTCGGCCGCAAAGACCCTTGGCATCACCCGCGAGGGCCTACACAAGAAGCTCAAGCAGCTGAACATCGCCTGAGCGCAAGGACGTCGGCGTCCTTGGCGGTTCAAATCAAAGCCAGGAACGACTCGACCTACTCGCCTAGGAACGGGCAGCTGACGTCAACGCGATCCCCGGGGAAACCGCTGATGCAGGTGTCGCCCTTTTCGCGACCGCAGGCACATGTGCACGCATCCTCCCGCTCATCGAAGCACCAGCCCGCGTACAGCCAGGGGCACGCGGAAGCCGTGTCATCCAGCTCATAGAACGAAGCGCTTCCGCACAGCGGCGCTCGGCTGCCCTGACCTGAGGCAGAGCCGCCCTGCCCATCGGGGTCGGGGGTGTTGCCCGAGGCTTCCCCACCGCAAGCAGCGAGAGGCAGCACGAGCGCCACGCCCAGCGTGAGCAGCACGCGAGAGCTGAACAGGGACCAGAAACGCGGAGACGACATGGGCATGTGGAGTATGTCGTCTGTCGACGGCGACACGATTGCTCCTGGCCCGTATTCGGGCGAACGCGAGCAGCTGCTCGGGAGTTCGCCACCAGCAAGCTGCAGAACCCGGAAAAACAACGGCAATGTTCAGGGCTTTCGGGCGTGGCGCGCAGGCACTTCCGGGCGCGGCTGCCCGGTGGCATGAACCTAAACATGAGTCGTCTCGTCTACACCGCTTCCCTCGCCGCGCTCTTGCTCTGTGCCTGCAACGAGGAGAAGCCGACGGAAACACCCGCGAAAGCGGACACGAGCGCCGCAGACACGGCGAGCGCCGCACCCGCCCCGGCGCCAACCTCGGCCTCCCCGGACAACGTCGACGGCGAGCTCTTGGAAGTGGGTGCCAATGCCCCAGCCATCGAGGCAACGGCGCACGACGGGGAGAAAGTTTCCCTGGAGAAATTAAAGGGCAAGCCAGTGATCGTCTATTTCTATCCCAAGGACGACACTCCGGGCTGCACCATCGAGGCTCAGCAGATCCGGGATAGCTACGAAGACTTGAGCAAGACCGGCGCGGTGGTGTTGGGCGTCTCCAGCGACAGCAATACGTCTCACTCCGAGTTTGCGAAAAAGTACTCGCTGCCTTTCAAGCTGCTGCCGGACTTGGATCACGCGATCGCGAAGGCGTTTGGCGTCTCCCTTCGCGGCGGCAAAGCGGCGCGGGTCACGTTCTTGATCGATAAACACGGCAAGATCGCCAAGGTCTTCCCCAAGGTCGACCCGGATGGACATGCGAAAGAGCTGCTCGAAGCCCTCAAGGCGCTCCCCGAAACCCCTTCAGCGCCCTGATGAGCTTGGCCCCGTGGCTTGCACGAGGGTGGCTCTGACAGTACAGGTCCGCCCGTGACCAGCGCAGAGGCAAGCGAAGACGGCCTCGCGGCAGACGCCGCGGAGGCGACGCGCGGGACGGTGACCGGCAATGTGGAGCTCACCCGCGACGACGTGCTGGAAGCGCTTCACGCGCAGCCCGGTTCGCGCTTCAAGACTGCGGTCGGCCTCGCGGTCTCCGCAGCGGCCATCATGGTCGTTGCCCAGTCCGCACCCCAGAACTCGGACCGCCCTTGGCCAGTGATTGCGCTCCTGTTGGCCGCACCGCTACTCGCGCGCTTCGGCAAGCGCATGGTCGCGACCCGGATGTTCAAGAGCATGCCGGAAGCGCAGCGCAAGATGGACATCCGGGTCGACGATCTGGGGATTGAGGTGCGTTCAGCGCAGGCCCTCACGCGTCTGCGCTGGCAGCAGATCGTCACCACCAAGGAGACACCCAAGGTCTTCCTGGTCTACACAAGCGCCACGGCCTTCTTGATCCTCCCGAAGCGCGCCTTCGGCACTGCTGGCGCCCCGAAGGTCGGCAGCATGCTGGTCAAGAAATCGAGCAACCACGGCAGCGCCGCGAAGATGTGGCAGCCTCAGTTGTTGCTCTGGGCGCTGCTCGGTATCGCAGTCGCCGTGATCATCATGTACATCAAGTAGCTAGTTGCCTCACGGTAACGCGCAGGCAGGCGGCGGCTCGCGAAAGGATGGGCACCTCACTGGCTGCACGGCCGCTGAGCCGTCGTCCAGGACGGCTTCAGGGTAGCGCGATGCCCGATGCTTCCTTGCACGACTCGAGCAGGCGATCTTGGAGGGCGGCGTCTTGTGCTACCGGAAGCAAATCGCCAGGCTCGAGGTGATAGAAATAGCCGCCGGTGAGCTTGGCGTCGTCGCTCGTTGCTAGCCAGGCTTGAGTGCGGTGCCCCTGATCGAGATCATCGGGCGCGCTGGGACCGCCCATCTTCGTGCGCACCCAGCCCGGACTCACGGCGTTGCTGTAGGCGTCGGGCCAGCGACGCGCGACTGCGAAGGCCAGCAAGGTGTCGTGGAGCTTGGAGTCCGCGTAGGCCTGGCTGCCGTTCCAGCGCCGCTTCTTCCATTGCAGATCAGTCAGGCTGACGTCACCACCGAAGTGCATGCCCGAGCTCAGGTAAATCAAGCGCTGGGGGCGCTCGATCAGCGCAGTGAGTACATAGGGCGCGAGCACGTTGATGGCCCACAGCTCCGAAAGGCCATCCACCGTTTCCACGCGGCGAGGCTCCCGATAGCCGACGGCGACGTTGTGAATCACTGCGTCGAAAGGGCCGAGTCGATTCACCTGCTCGGCTAGCTCGCGCATCGCTTTGAGCGTCGAGACGTTGCCCACCACCACGGCTTCAGCCGCAGGCAACGCCTGGCGCACGTCACCGGCGCGCGCGCGATTACGGGCGTGGAGCACGACGGAGTGCCCCTGGCTACTCAAGAGCTCCCCCGCCATGAAGCCGAGGCCGTCAGCCGATCCAGTGATGAGGACTTTCGCCATCTCGAGTCACTCCCCGCTGGTGCTCGCGCCGCGGCTCACTGAATGCCGTATTGCTTGAGGCGCCTGTAGAACGTGCGGCGGGGCATGCCGAGTAGCTCCGCCGCCTTCACGCGA
>JBFXBK010000246.1:0-13523 GCA_050183255.1 Polyangiaceae bacterium
CCCATGTCGAGCAAGCTGTCTTCGCGGAACAAGATTTTCCACAGGGCAAATGGGAAGAAGACGTAGCCTGCCACTCGGGAGAAGGACCACCAGCAGTAGCCGTAGTACTCGTCGTACTTCTTGAGCTTGAGCCATGTGTGGTGCGGCTCGAGGTCGCTGAGCCACGGACGCAGCACCTGGTCGTAGAACTGCCGCCCGCCGTAGTACTCCTGCAGGGTGAGCACGATCGCCACGATCACGAGGCAAGCGACGGGGCGATAGTCCGTCTTGTCCCCCGCGGCTTCCCGCAGCGCGCGCGCCTCCTGATCGAGCTCCCGCCAGGTGGCGCGGAAGAAGCGGTAGATCGGCCAAGCAATTGCCGCGAGGATGGGCAGCGGTAGGATCGACTTGACCAGCGGATGGCTGAGCACCGCGTGAAACCAAGAGACCTCTGGTATTTCCCTTACGGGAAACACCAGCTCCGGATCTAGCGCGGCAAGCAAGTCGAGCATCGTTTGGCGGTTCAACCAGCTGCGCGGCAGAGTTCAACGGCGCGGTCCAGGCGCGCGAGCGAGCGGTCACGGCCCAAGACGCTCATCACCTCGAACAGCCCTGGGCTGGCAGTGCGGCCCGTGAGCGCCACGCGGACGGGCTGCGCCACTTGCTTCATGCTGCGACCCGTCTCCTCGAGCCAGCTCTTGAGCGCCTCGTTCATGGGCTCCACCTGGGTCACGTCAGTGGGCCACGGCTCGAAGTCAGCGAAGCGCTCGCGGAAGGCCTGCAGGTGCTCGCCGTTGTCGGGCACCAGGAATTTCTTTTGCGCCTTCTCATCCATCACAGGTGGCTCGCGCAGGTAGAAATCCAGGTGATTTACCGCGTCTTTGAAGTCGCGGGCGCGCTCACGGATGAGCGGGAGCGCGGCGCGCACTCGCGTGGGGTCGTCAGCCAAGCCTGCTTCCTCGAGGAAAGGCTTCACCTGGGCTACGTAGTGGTCGTCGTCGGTGAGCTCGGGCTGCTTCAGGTGCTCGAAGTTCACATCGGCGAACTTCTTGTCGTCGAACTTACCGTCGCCGCGGTTCACCCGCGTCCAGTCGAAGGCGTCGATCAGCTGCTGGCGGCTGAAGATCTCCTGGTCCCCGAAGGACCAGCCGAAGCGCGCGAGGTAATTGAGCACGCCCATCGGGCTGTAGCCGCGAGCCTGGTAGTCTTGCACCGCGACGTGGCCGTGGCGCTTGCTGAGCTTCTCGCCCTTGGGAGAGAGCATCATGGGCAAGTGCGCAAAGTCAGGGCACCCCCAGCCAAAGGCCTGGTAGAGCATGATCTGGTGGGGCGTGTTGCCGATGTGATCGCGGCCGCGAGCGACCAAGTTGATCTCCATCAGGTGGTCGTCGATCACCGCCGCGAAGTTGTAGAGCGGCAAGCCGTCGCGACGCATGATCACGAAGTCTTGCTGCTCCTTGTTCGGCGTGTCGATGACCCCGAACACCTTGTCGTCGAAGGCGGTGCTGCCCTCGGTGGGCGCCTTGAAGCGCACCACATGGGGCAGGTCGGGCGAATCCGTACGGTTACGGCAGGTGCCCGGGTACTTGAACTGCGCCTTGGGGTTCTCGGCCTTCAGCGCCTCACGCTGGGCGTCGAGCTCCTCCTTGGTGCAGTAGCAGCGGAATGCTTTCCCTTCGGAAATGAGTTTCTCGGCGTGCTCTTTGTAGATGGCCTTGCGGTCGCTCTGAAAATACGGCTCATGGGGGCCGCCGACGCCGGGGCCTTCGTCCCAGTTCATGCCGAGCCAGCGCATGGCGTCGAGGATCGCCTGCACGCTGTCCATCGAGCTGCGATCTTGATCGGTGTCTTCGACGCGCAGGATGAAGCTGCCGCCCAGCTTGCGAGCCCACAGCCAGTTGAATAGCGCCGTGCGGGCGCCACCGATGTGCAGGTAGCCGGAGGGGGACGGAGCGAAGCGAACGCGGGGCTTGAGGTCGCTGGCCATGGCGCCCGCGAGTAGCATGATGCTCGGGCGGTCGCTGCCCTTTTTGCCGATACGTCACGCGGGGTTGGCGCCGATTGGCCCCTCTCCCCCAACAAAAACCGAAACGGCGCCCCTCTTCCTCAGAAGAGTGCGCCGCTCCAGTTGGCTTGAGCGCTGCTCAAGCGCGTGTTGCTGAACTCAGGCTTCGGCTTCTGCCGCCTTGAGACCCGCTGCCTCGGCCACCTCGGGGTTGATGCCGTGGCCGCCGCCAATCTCTTGCGGGTAGGCCTCGTTGCCATGCTCGGTGATGTCCAAGCCCTCGATTTCCTCTTCAGCGCTGACGCGGAGACCGACGGTCGCCTTGAGCACCTTGAAGAGAATGAACGCGAGACCAAAGGACCACAGGAACGCCGCCAGCACACCTAGCGCCTGGGTGGCGAGCTGGGCGCCCGTGAAGCCGCCGTGGTTGAAGATCGCCGCCGAGAGCGTGCCCCAAGCACCGCACACGCCGTGGACGCTGACCGCGCCGACCGGGTCGTCGATCTTGATCTTGTCGAAGAACTGCACCGCGAACACCACCAGCACGCCGCCGATCAGCCCGATGACGACCGACGACGCAGGAGTCACGTTCGCGCAAGGCGCGGTGATGGCGACCAACCCGGCGAGCACGCCGTTCAGCGACATGCCGATGTCGGGCTTCTTCGTGAGCGCCCAGGTGACGATGAGTGCCGCAGCGCCGCCCGCACAACCCGAGAGGTTGGTGTTGACGGCGATCAGCGGGAACGCCTTACCGATGCCGCCGAACGCATCTGCTCCGCCGCCCGTGGCCGCCGTGGTGCTGCCGGGGTTGAAGCCGAACCAGCCCATCCAGAGGATGAACACGCCAAGGGTCGCCAGCGCCATGTTGTGACCACGAATCGGCAACGCGCGGCCCTTGGAGTCGAACTTGCCGATGCGCGGCCCGATCACGATCGCGCCTGCGAGCGCCGCCCAGCCACCGATGCTGTGCACCACGGTGGAGCCGGCGAAGTCGATGAAGCCCGGCAGCCCGTGGCTCGCGAGGAAGCCCCCTTCGGGCGCCTGCAACCAGCCGCCGCCCTTGAACAAGCCGCCCCACGCCCAGCTACCGAAGATCGGGTAGATGAGGGCGCTGATGACCACCGAGTAGATCAGGTACGAAGTGAACTTCGTGCGCTCTGCCATCGCGCCGGAGACGATGGTCGCTGCGGTCGCGGCGAACACGGTCTGGAACAGCAAGAACGCATACGTCCAGGTGTCGTCCCCGTAGCCGCTCAGGAAGAACCCGGTCGTGCCGCAGAAGCCGTTGGTCACGCCGAACATCAATCCAAAGCCGATGGCCCAGAACGCAAGCGACCCGAGGACGAAGTCCATCAGGTTCTTCATCATGATGTTCACGGTGTTCTTGGCGCGGGTGAAGCCAGCCTCGACCAGCGCGAAGCCTGCCTGCATCCAGAACACCAGGATCGCAGCGACCACGGTCCAGACGTAGTTCACCGGGTAGCCGCCCTTGTTTCCAAGCGGGCTCGCCTCCAGCGAGTCGTCATCGACGATGCCGGTCTTCTCCTGGAACTCTTCCCAGGTCATCTTCTTCTTGGCTTCGGCTGGAGCCTCTGCCGCCGGCGCCGCTGCCGCTTCGTCCGCGAACGCTGCCTGCGACCAGGAAACAGCGCTGAGCGCGACCGCCAGCGCGACAAGCGCTAGCCCGATTCGATTCCGCATGGAAATGGCCCACGCGTACAGGGGGGTGTGGTTCGATGTCATATGGATCTCCGCTCCATCCGATCTCTGTGCGGCTCAGCGCGCTGAACCGTGGGGCGACTCTGCGGCCGCGCCCGTTTCGGATTTCTTTCGGTGGCGGGTCGCCTCGACGCCAATGCCGCACTGTGTCGGAAGCTTTCCTGAAATCCCCCGTCAGCGCTCCGGTCGCAGAAAAACCGCCCCAAAGCAGCCGCCAGCCGCGACGGGCGGGTCAGGACGAGACCTGGCGCGCAGGGCACAACGAAACACTCCAGGATCTCTTCATCGAGCGCCGGTCACGGGGCCGAGCCCCCAGCGACCCATGTTTCGTGTCCTCGGCTTCTTCCGAGTTTGGGGGTGAGGAACCCAGGTCCCGCGCCCGAGCACCCCTTGCACCGCTCCGCTTGGCCTGCTACGTCGCCCGACCCCATCTGGTGTTTCTCACCAGACTTTCGGGCCATGTCGGACGCGCCTCAACAAAGCAGATGGTCTGCTGCGCTGAGCGCCCCAAGTCGGCTGACGAGTCCGCCGGCACTTCCTCCGGGAGAGCCATCGTGAAGAAGACCCCCCTGCAAGTAGTCAAAGAGAAGTTCGAGAACAAAGAGAAGCTGGTTGCCGCCGTCGAAGCGCTGGCCACCGAAGAGCTGTGGATTGACCGCGTGAGCGAGGTCAAGGGCCTGGCCAAGGTCTCCAACAAGAAGCTGCTCCACCTCCACAGCGTGCTCAGCACCGTGAAGGACAAGTTCGGTTCTCGCAGCAAGCTGATCGCTGCCATCCTCGACCTCGAGAAGCGCGCCAAGGACGAGGGCTACAAGACCCGCCTCGAGCGCCTCTCCACCCCAGCGCTGCTCGACCAGCACGGCGCCGCCGGCAAGCGCGCCAAGCGCCTTGCGAAGGCGCCGAAGGCTCCGGTCGCGGCCAAGAAGAAGGTCGCGCGCAGCAAGAAGGCCAAGGCGAAGGTCAAGGCCGCCTGAGCCAACTGACACCCGAGCAACGAAAGGCCAACCCGCCCCGCGGGTTGGCCTTTTGGCTTTTTCTGAGCCCCAAGCACCTCGGTCTCCCCGGGCGATTCGTCATCGGCGGTCGTTTGCTGGGCTGTCCGAGCTATGCTCAGCACGGTGTCTGGGGAGCCTGAAGTGGAGCTGAGTGCAGGCGAGGTCGTCGCGGAGCGCTTTCAGCTCATCGGTCGCCTCGGCCAAGGCGGGATGGGCACGGTATGGCGTGCGCGGCACCTGACGCTCGCCTCGGACGTCGCGCTGAAGCTCCTCGACCCAGCGATCGCAAGCTCCCCCGAAGGGCGCGCGCGCTTCAAACGCGAGGCCCAGGCGGCGGCGGCGATTCGCAGCCCCCACGTCGTGCAGATCCTGGATCACGGCGTCCACGAGCAGATGCCTTTCATCGTGATGGAGCTGCTCGAAGGTGAGTCGCTGGCTCAGCGCGTGGACCGCGGCAAGCTTAGCCTCGCGGAAACGAATCAGATCTTGGTTCAGGTGGGGCGGGCGATCTCCAAGGCACACGCCGCGGGCGTGGTGCACCGCGATCTGAAGCCGGACAATATCTTTCTGGTCAAGAATGACGACGAGCAGATCGTCAAGGTGCTCGACTTCGGGATCGCGAAGGCGCGCTTTCAGCACGGAGTAGAGGACACGACGCGCACCGGCGCAATCCTCGGCACGCCCCACTACATGAGCCCCGAGCAGCTGCGCGGTGACAAGGCGCTGGACCACCGCGCGGACATCTGGGCGCTGGGCATCATCGCGTATGAGTGCGTGACGCAAGCGAAGCCTTTCGTCAGTCAGACGTTCCCCGATTTGGTGATCAAGATCTGCTCGGAGAACCCACCACCGCCATCCAGCCGGGTCGCGTTACCGCCGCAGTTCGATGCGTGGTTTGCGAAGTCGACGTCGCGGGATCCAGCTCAGCGCTTTGAATCCGTGCGGGAACAAGTGGGCGCGCTGCGAGCCATAGCCGAGCCTCACTTCGACGCCGCGCGTGCCTCTGCTACGGGCGAACGGGACGACTCCGCGGCGGAACCCGCCGCGATCGATGTGGCGGGAGAGACCGGGCTCGCCGCATCGGCAGTCTCCGAGGTGGCGCTGAACACCCAGCACGCGACCTACAACACGCGACCCGTCGCGCTGACCAACCGCAAGCCGTCTCGGTCGTGGCTGTGGGCCGTCGGCGCGCTGGTTGTCGGCGCGATTGGAGTCGGCGTCGCGGGCGTCGGAACGAAGCTCGGTCCGGAGCCTCCTGCTGGGTCGAGCGACACACCTGATGTGGCAGTCTCAGTCGCTACCCCAGGCGCCAGTCCGACCGATGAAACCAGCGCGCCGAGCAGCGCCGCCGCGCTCGTTCCCAGCGCTAGCGATGACGATCCACAGAGCTCCTCTCCCCCCACACCCGCGGTCAAACCCTCCGAGCTTGCGACCGCGACACCAAAAGCGAGCACTGCCAAGGCCACTGCGGCGACATCAACCGGGCAAAAGCCCACGCCAAACTCTGCTGTTCCCAAAGCCAGCGCAGCGAAACCCGTGGCGACCGCGACCGGGCAGGTCGATCTCGGAATCTGATGCGTTGCTGGGCGTCGCTCAGTAGGCTTGGGACATGCTTGGGCGCATCTTGCCGAAGAGCCTGCTTGCGCTGGCCCTCATGGTGACTCCTGTCGCGGCGCAGCCCGCGGGAGCCGCGGATCGCAGCGCCGCACGCCAGCTCGGGCAAGAAGGCGTCGCGCTGTTTCAGAAGGGCGACTACACCGCGGCGCTCGACCGCTTGAGTCGCGCGGAGTCGCTGGTGCCTGCGCCGTCGCTCTCCCTCTGGGCTGCGCGCAGCTTGGTGAAGCTAGGCCGACTCGTCGAGGCCAATGAGCGTTACCTCGCGGCAACGCGTATCAAGCTGGACGACCAGGGGCTCGACAAGGCTCGCCTGGAGGTCCAGCAGAAAGCCCAGGCAGACGCCGCGAAGGAACGGGCCGAGCTCTTGCCGCGCATCCCGAAGCTCACCGTGAAGCTGAAGCCCGCTGGCTCGACGGCCAAGGTCACGGTGGACGGCCGGGAGCTACCGGCGGCGCTGATCGGTGTGCCTTACCCCATCGATCCGGGGAAGCACCGAGTGGAGGTCGGTGACGCTTCCCAGGACGTGATCTTGACCGAGGGCGAGGCGAAAGACGTGGAGTTCGACGCGCCGCCAGTCGACGCGGTGCCGCCTCCTGCGCCAACGCCTGGGGCGAGCGCGCCCGCCGCTGCGTCCAGCGCTGTGCCTGCGGCAGCGACGTCCCGCGCGGCGCCTGCCGCGGACACGAGCAGCGAACCGTCTGCGCTGCCTGCCTACTTGGCGCTGGGGATTGGCGGCGCGGGCTTCATCTTTGGCGGCGTGACCGGCTTCATTGCCCTGCAGAAAAAGAGCGATCTCGATGACAACTGCCCAGACGGCAGCTGCGGACCAGACTTTCACGCGGATGTGGACAGCTACGATAGCATGAAGCTCCTTGCCACGATTGGCCTCGGGGTTGGCGTGATCGGCGTTGCGAGTGGCGTGGTGTTGCTCCTCAGCCGCTCCGATGACTCGGAAGTACACGCGCGGGTCGGGCTCGGCAGTGTTGGGATCGAGGGGCATTTCTGATGCGGCGCGAGGTGTCTTTCGGCTTGGTCGCTGCGGCTGCCGGTGCGCTCGTTTGCTCCGCGGGCTGCCTGTTACCTGATTTCGAGAAGGTGGATGGCTCGCCCAGTGGGGGTGCTGCAGGTCAGGGCGGCGCTGCAGGTCAGGGCGGCTCCGCTGGGAGCGCTGGAACTGGCGGTTCCGCGGGGAGCTCAGGCTCTGCGGGGAGTTCGGGTTCTGGGGGAGGAGGCGCTGCGGCTTGCCCCGAGGGCACCACGGTAGACACACCGACCAGCTGCGCCGACGGGCCCGTGCTCGGCTGCGGCATGGACAAGCAAGACGACTGCTGCAACACGATCTGCCTGCCCGGCGGCACGTATAGCCGCAGCTACTACCCGGACTCGATCGTAGCGGGCTCGCAAGACGCGCGGTACGAGGCCACCATCAGCCCGGTGTTCCTGGACGCGTACGAGGTGACGGTGCGGCGCTTCAATGTGTTCCGCGCGAGCACGGCTTCCACGTCGATAGGCGCGCCCATGGCGGGCACTGGCGCGTACCAATCGTATCCCGGGTGGCAGCTCGGGTGGTCACTGCCGGGGAGCTCGGAGATGTATCAAACGCGATGGGACAACGTGACCTACTGCACGGGGCGCGCTGCGTGGGGCAGCGAAGATCTCCCCGTGAATTGCGTTTCCTGGTACGAGGCGCAGCGGTTTTGCATGTGGGATGGCGGACGGCTGCCCACAGAAGCCGAGTGGAACTTCGCGTTCTCCGGGGGCAACGAGCATCGCAAGTATCCGTGGGGGAATGACGATCCGCTGGAAACCTATGGGCTATTGTGTGGCGAAGGATTCTCGAGTAACGATCCGCAGTGCCTGGTCCCGACTGCGTTCCGACAGCCTGGTGGGTACGCGGACGAAGCGCGCGGGCGCTGGGGCCATGCGGATCTGGCGTTCAGCTTGGTGGAGTGGACGCTCGACTCTGGTCCATCCCAAACCGATGAGGTTCCACCGTCTCAGTACGAGCAGCCTTGCAGCGACTGTGTGCACTGGGACTCGAACGAGGATCATCGCATGATCCGCGGCGACGCCGTGATTGGTGCCCCCGACACTCTCGACAATGGCCACCGATTCTCGGAGTCTGCTGGCGTGACCGAGAGCACGGGCACGGGCTTCCGCTGCGCGCGCCCTGCGAAACTCCCTAACTAGCGCCGCCGACTACCCCTTCAGGGGCCGCAAGTTGGAAAACCGCACGTCGAGCCGACCAGGCTGCGGTTCTCGCACGGAAACGTCTCCTCGTTGGCGGAAGAAAGCGCAACCTGCCTCGAGGATCCCGACATGAAAGGGCATGTGGTACCACATGTTGCGAAGGCTCACGCTGACCTGCTGCTCGCTTGCCTCGAGCACGTCGACATCCCCCTGCGCCTGCGTCAGGCGGTAGGCTTTGGGCATCGCGCGGACTGCAGTCAACAACTGCCCAGCCGCCAGGGTCATGAACGTCTTGCCGGGAAGGGAGTCCATGAAGGCCTCGATGGCGAACTTGCCGGTGCGCCACAGTGCGTGTCCCACTGGTACGTCTGGGTGGAGCTCGCGAGCGGCGCGCACGCATAGCTCATTGTATTCCCGTACGGAATATAGCTTGAACCCCAAGTAGGGCGACCGCTCCCCGATCGCCTTCAGGATGCTGTTGAAGTGCACGCCTCGGATCTGATGGTACTCAGGCGTATCGGCGATCAGGCGACGCGGGTCGTAGGGTGCATCCGGTTCGAAGGGAACGAAGTCCACGGCCCTTCAGGGTACCTACGATCTCACGTTCCCGCGAGGGCTTTGGGCGCAGCTAACGCGCGTTAGTCCCCGCGCGAGATCAGAGTTCGCGTAGGTTCTCGAAACATACGTCGAGGTTTCCCAAACTCAGTTGCCGTACGGATACGTCTCCGCGCTGCCCGAAGAAGGCACAAGCCCCCTCGAGCAGGCCGATGTGGAACGGAACGGGATGCCACACGTCTCGTAGACCGACGATCAAGCGTTGCTCGCTTACCTCGATCACCTCGACGTTCCCGCAATCCTGGGTAAGGCGATAGGCCTTGGGCATGGCCCGCACCGCGGTGTGAAGGTGACCCGCTGCCAGGGTCATGAAGGTCTTTCCAGGCAGTGACTCGCTGAAGCCTTTGACGGCGAATCCCCCGACGCGCCAGAGCGCTTCTCCCAGCCCGACCCTCGGATAGAGCGTCTCCGCGGCACGCAGGCACAGGGCGTTGTACTCGCGCATGGGGTAGAGCTTGAAACCGACACGCTCGGGCTTTTCCCCCAGCGCGCGCGAGATCACGTTGAACTGCAGCCCGCGGATGTTGTGATGGGCAGGCGTGCCCTCCAGCACCGGCCGAGGATCGCACAGCGCTTTGACGTCGAAGGCTTCGAAGTCTGCCACCACACGAAGCTAACGGAACTTTCGCGCGCTTTGCGACCCGGAAACGCGCGGTGCCGATGTGGGCAGAGGTGCGGGTAGCCACGCTTTGCGGCCAGCGTCTTGCTGTGCTCCGCTTTGAGGCCAGAAAGCGCTGGCGGAGGGACGAGGCCGCGGGCGCAAATCAAACGGCGCCCGAGGAAGACGGGCGTGGGTCACGCTGAGCTGTCGGCTCAAGGGAACGTCAGTCTTGCTGTCCGTCAATTTCCGCATAGAAATTTTCTAGGTTGGGCGAGAATTTTGCGCGCCGCCGAGTTAGGCTTTGTTAGCCCGCGGGTCGCCGGCTACCAGGGCTCGATGTCTCGTTTGTTCATCGCGCCCATGGTCTTGGCAGCGCTGGTAGATTCTCAACCCGCTTCCGCTCAACCGATGGAAGGAACTTCGTCGGCGGGTCGGCTGGACCTGGTATCGCGCAGTCGACCGATGGTAATCGCGCGAGCGGCCGCGGCCTCCTCCTCAAGCTCGAGTACGTCGCCACGTTGAACGCGATCGTGGGCATTCGTCCTTATGTTGGCGGGATTGGTACCTGGAGTGAGACTGCTGACGCCCCGGAGTGCTCGGACCCTGAAGTCCAGTGCCAGGTCGGAGCCCGCTCTGCTCTGATCGGTGCGGCGCTGCGTCTCGCTGCGCCGACGCCCTGGGTCGCGCCGTACTTCCAGCTGGGGGCTGGTGCCTGGACGTGACCGATGCCGTCCGCGGTGCTCCGCGTAGCGAGCGCGCAGCGCTGCGGTTGCGACACTGATCGCGGTGTGACCGCGTCCGCGTTGGACGACGATTGCGTTTAGCGGACGAACTTCCGCTGCGGCGGGATTGCGCACATTGCCACGTAGACTTCGCCCAAGCGCAGCACGCGCCGTGCGGTCTGCCTCCCCATGCAGCGAACTCTGAGCGTGCTTGCGACCGTGTGGAGCTTGGTGGTTCCTACTTGCGTCGATCTCACCTTCTGCTGGACGGAAGTCGCACACACTCCCGAGGGCACAGCGCTGCTCTACCGGGACGTCGGTTTGAGTGGCGGCGCCCTGATGATCCGCAACACGTTTGACCGAGCGCGCCTTGGTCTGCAGGTTGCGCTGCATCCTCCTGTTGCAGGCTGGTTCATCTTTGTGGGAGCGGGCCCCGAGTGGGGCGGCGCGTTGGTGGGCGTATGGTTGCTCGCCGCGAGCGCGTGGGGCACCGGTGTCTTCGTTCAGGCGGTGCGCGAGGCGGATCAGAGCCGACGCCTCAAGGCACGTGAGCAACCCAATGTCGCGCGCACTGGGGACGCTTGACGGCGCCTATCGACCCACGTGCCTGGGTGCGGGTCCTCCTCACCCTGGCGATGTTCGCGTTTCCGGTGTGCTGCGACTTGACCTACTCCTGGCCTAGCGACACCGGCTTGTATCGCTTGGTGGGCTTCGAGAACGGTTCCTTCGTCTTGATGTGGAGCGTCGAACGGATTCCAGAGGGCTGGAGCCTGTTGCCTCACGGTCCCAGACTGGGCGTCGTCGGCGCTGGCGCAGGGCCCGATCGGAGCGGCTGGTTGGTGTGTTCGTGGCTGGTCGTTGCCTTCGTTTGGTTCGCCTTTCAGTACCTGAAAATCGGCCTGTGTAAGACCCTAGAAATGCTCCGAAAATCGACCTCAAAAAGCGCTGAACCAGCTAAATTTTAGCTGGTTTCGTTGTCTATGAGTGCTAGATATCTGGAGTCGAAACGGGGGCGCGAAACTGGCTCTTGAGAGAGCCGACGGCCCCTCCACGTCTGCTCTCTCACACCGAGTTGGTCGCTGAAGCTGCCAAGCCGTGGCTCACGGATTTGGGGGGGAGGGCACGCGTCGATGCAAGTTCCTGACAGGTCACAAAATGGTGCCCTGGGGAAACGGTAGCGCCTTGTGCCAGAACAGGTGCAGCGCTGAGCAATGGAGGAAGCATGGGCGAGAACGAATACACGGCGGCGAACATCACTGTGCTCGATGGACTAGAAGCGGTTCGGCGTCGGCCGGGCATGTACGTGGGGGATGTGCACGACGGGAGCGGGCTGCACCATCTGCTTTGGGAAGTGGTGGCGAACGCGCTGGATCAACACCTCGCGGGGCACTGCACTCAGATCTCCATTGAACTTGGAGAGGACGGATCCTGCACGGTTGAGGATGACGGCCTTGGGATCCCTGCGGAGAATGCTGAAGGGCGGTTCATCGAGTGGGCGATGACGATCTTGCACGCTGGTTCAACGTTTGACGGCCACTATCCCCATGAGCACATCGCGTTACATGGCGTAGGGCTGACGCCAGTCAATGCCCTTTCCGTATGGACGCTCGTTGAGACGTTCAGCGACGGGATTCACTATCGCCAGCGCTTTGCGAAGGGGCGTAAGGCTTCAGAACTCGAGCGGTTGGGGCCGACGACCCGTCATGGGACCCGGGTGAGCTTTCTTCCGGATTCAGAGATCTTCGGGGTATGCCAGTTTGACCGTCCAAAGATCGAACAGAAGCTCGTGGAGCTGGCAATGCCGCTTCCGACGCTCACCTTTTCGTTCAGCGATCACCGAAGCAACATCATTCGTCGTCCAACCGGTTTCCTCAGTCTCGTAGAAGACTGCGATCTCCTCGGTGAGTCGGTGTTTCACATCGACCAGGAAGTGGATGGGGTCCGTATCGAAGCAGTCGTCGCTTGGACTCGCTCCGCTGAAGAGCGCATCGAAAGCTACGCAAACTATTGCCGGACTATGGGAGGTGGGACGCACGAGGACGGATTGCTCCTCGGGCTGCGTGAGGGTCTGCGCCTCGCGGTGGACGATGCGACGAATTGGAACGAGCGCGATGAGGAAGCCGAGCTGCGCCAAGGACTGACCGCTGCGGTCTGCGTTCGGCTTGCGGACGTCCAGTACGATAGCCCCACGCGTAGTCAGTTGGGCACATCGCGTGTCACCAAGCTCGTGCACTGCGTCATCTCCCGCGAGTTCGCGGCGTACCTGCGCCGCGAACCTGAGTTGCTCGAGCACCTCACGCGAAGAATGCGCGCCGAGTAGCGCGCATTCCCCGCGGATATGTGGCTAGTGGCCGCCGACCAGCCGCACCAGCGTGCCGAGGACGCGGTGGAACTGGCGCGCTAACTGCGGCTCGACGGGGGGCAGGTAGCCGTGTGCGGCGGCGACTTCGAAGCACGCGAGGGCCTCCCGCAGCGAGCCGAGCGCGTTGTAGTAGCGGGCCCTACGGTTGCGCCCTTGGCTGTAGCTGCCTTCGGCAAGGTTGAGTGGCGCGCTCGAGAGCGCGCGCCGACACTGACGAGCCAGATCAGGGTCGTGGCGTTCGAGCTGTGACAGCAATGGCTGAACCGAATCAATCAGGGAAAGCAGGACGGGATAGATGCGCAACATGGTGTCGCTCCTTTTCGTGACGGCCACACACCGCGCGTGGCGCACCCCCGCCGCGCCGCCGCGCGCAGGCGCGGTCGAGGCTGCGGGCAAAGCCCGCACCGCGCGCAGCCACGCGCAGGACGCAGTCCGAGCATGGCGAGCCCGGCCCCGGCCTCGACCGCGACGAGCACGGCGGCAGAATCGGAAGCCCGCGCGAGAGAACTATCCCAACGCGCCATCAACCGACTTCCGATGCGAGCGGAGCGCGCAAGACCCCCACCTCCGATGCGAGCGGAGCGAGCGAGCAGCCTTGACCGTCCGATGCGAGCGGCGAGCGAGCAGCCTTGACCCTCCGATGCGAGCGGAGCGAGCGAGCAGCCTTGATCTTCCGATGCGAGCGGAGCGAGCGAGCAGCCTTGATCTTCCGATGCGA
>JBFXBK010000247.1:0-13440 GCA_050183255.1 Polyangiaceae bacterium
GCTGAAAACGAGCTTCAGTCCGGTAAGGCGAAAACTCATCATCCTCGCGGAAGTACTCGCGGTAGCAGTCGTCCCCTTGCAGCGCGTTCTGCATGTGCTGGTACATCTCTTCAGTGTTCCCGAGCACCGCGGCACAGCAGGCTAGCAAGTACTCCACGAAGTGATTGCCCGGGTGCATCGCGAGGGATTGTTCCAGGTCCTTGATGGCCTCGGCGTGAGCACCGACTTGAACCTTGCATAGGCCACGGTACTGGTATCCGTCGGGATTCGGATTCAGCTCCAAAAGCCGATCGAAGTCGGGGATCGCATCCGCGAAGCGGCCGTACGTGTCTGCGAGGAGCTTGCCTCTTAGATGATAAGGCCCCGGGTGACCCTGGTGCAGTTCAATCGACGCATTGTAGTCTCGCAACGCCTCGTCGGTCTGCCCCAGCGCCGCCTCCGCCATGCCACGCTGGAAGTAGTACTGGGCCTGGTTGATCGGTGGCTCCATCTCGATCGCCTTGGAGTAGTCGGCACACGCTTCCGCGAGGCAACCCACGCGGTGATAGGCAAAGGCGCGCTGCGCGTAGGCGGTGATGTAGCGCTGACGAAAGTGGTCATCCAGGCCGATAATCTCAGAGAAGCGATCCACGGCGCCCTGAGGATCGCCCTGCTCGAGGAGCGCTTCCCCCTCGGCGTAGAGCGCCTGTAGCTTGCCAAACAGACCTGGAACGCTGTGCATCGGACGGTCGTTCATGGGAGCTAGAGTACTCGGATCCCGAAGCTGCCAGGAGCCTGTTGGAAGCCTGAAAAGGCGCGAAATCCGCCGCCTGCCTTGTGAAGCGAATCTGCGATTCGCTGAGCAAAATCAACTCGCCCGCCCCTAAGGGTGTGGTTCGGCGGGCTCGCCATCGCACATCTGAACTGCTAGCAACGGGCGCATGAAAGCCGTCGTTTTGGGTGCAGGGCGTATGGGAAGAGCCGCGGCGTGGGATCTGGCGCGGCAACCGGGTATGACCACGGTCAAGCTGGTAGACCGGGATGCGAACCTGCTGACCCGCGCCGGCAAGGAGCTGGAAGCGCTGCTCAGCGAAGGCCAGAAGTCAGGCCGCGCCGCACGCATCGAAGGGCAGACCTTCGATCTGGACCAGGTCGGACCGCAGGGAACCGAGCTTATACCGGTGATCGAGGGGGCGTCAGTCGTGCTGTCCTCCGCGGACTATCGCTTCAACGAGGCGGTGACTCGTGCGTGTATCTTGGCTGGCGCTCACATGTGCGACCTGGGCGGAAACCTGTTCGTGGTCGAGCGCCAGATGGCCATGAGTCAGGAAGCAGAGCGGGCCGGGATTTGCGTCGTACCGGATACTGGCTTGGCGCCGGGCATGGCCTGCCTGTTTGGGGCGTTGGGGGTGGAACACTTCGACGCGGTGGAGACCCTGCGTTTGCGCGTCGGCGGCTTGCCCGCGCACCCGAAGCCGCCTTTGAACTACAAGCTGGTGTTCTCCGTGCGCGGCCTGACCAACGAATACCTGGAGCCCGCCGAGGTGCTGCGCGACGGCAAGCTGGAGCGCGTACCGTCTCTAGTCGATGTGGAGAGCCTGAGCTTTCCCGAGCCGTTCGGTGAGCTCGAAGCCTTCAACACGTCGGGGGGCTGCTCCACACTGCCGAAGACCCTGCGAGGTAAGGTCCGCAACTTGAACTACAAGACGATTCGCTACCCGGGGCACTGCGCGGCCTTTGCGGGCATGCAGTCGATTGGTCTGTTCACCGAAGAGCCAGTGAACGGCGTCGAGCCACGCAAGTTCGTCGAAGACATGCTCGAGCGCCACCTCATGGACGACGACACTGACGTGGTGTTGGTGCGCGTGACGGTGGAAGGACTGAAGGACGGTGAGCGGCGTCGCTTGGTGTACGAAGTGATCGACCACCACAACACGGAGACGGGTCACAGCGCGATGGCGCGCACGACGGCTTATCCAGCCGCTGCAATCGCCTACATGCTCGCAGCCGGAGCAATCGAGAAGCGCGGTGTGCTCCCCGGCGAGCTGTGCGTGCCCTTGGGTCCGTTCTTGAGCGCGGTGCGGGCCCGCGGCATCGAGGTCAAGGAGCGCTGGGAGTGAGTCCTCTGCTGACACGGCTTAGTCCAGTCACTCTGGGCTGCTGCATGCTGGGGTGTGCTGCGGCGGGAGGCGGAAGGCCTCTGGAGGCACCTGAAGCTCCTCCCCCCCAAACTGCTCAGGGCCCGGAGAAAATCACCCCGGAACCTGCAGGCGTTGCAGACTCTGCGCCGCAAAAGCCGGCGCCAGAGCAGCAGTTGATGAACCGGAGCCCAGCGCTGCCTGCCTGGCAGGCCATTTGCCCCACGGAAATGTCCTTGGTGACCCGGGTCAAAGCAGCCTACTGCGTGGACCGCTGGGAGGGCACGTTGGACCGCGTGACGAAGTCGGGTCGCACTGCGTGGCCGCACAACGAGGAGATCGACGGACACGAGCGGGAGTTCGTCGCCGTGAGTGTGAAAGGCCGACGCCCGCAAGGCTACATCAGCGGCGAACAAGCAGCGCTGGTGTGCGCAGCAGCGGGCAAGCGACTCTGTTCGGCCGACGAGTGGGTCACCGCCTGCCGCGGCCCTCAGCTGACGCGTTATCCGTACGGCAACATTCGCAAGGCCAACGTCTGCAACGATCGCTTCAAGGTGCTGGACAACCACCCGGTGCCGCGACTGTGGAAGAAAGCACCGACCAGCGACGACTCGATCAAGATGTGGCACCCGTCGTTCATGAACGACAAGCGGCTATTGCTCTTCGATCACACCACGGTGGAGACCGGCAGCATGGAAGGCTGCACCAACGACTACGGCGTCTATGACATGGTCGGGAACCTGCACGAGTGGGTCGCAGATGCCGAAGGCACGTTCCGGGGAGGTTTCTTCATGGACACCTTTCAGAACGGTCAAGGTTGCGACTATCGCACCACGGGTCACGGCTTCGAGTACCACGACTACTCGACCGGCTTTCGCTGTTGCGCCGACGTGCAGTGGGAGCAGCTTGGTGCCACGGGGAAAACCGACGGCGGTAGCTAGGGCTTAGCGGCGCAGGGCCTTGACCCAATTTTCGAAGGTGCCCCGCTCTTGCCCGCCTGGCGCGCGCCGCATCCAGTACGCACCGGCTTTGCCCGCGCCGGCTTCACACAGCGCGTTCTTGGCGAAGGCGTCCAGGGCGCTCTCGAGGCCACTCTGATCGCGCACAGCCTTGGATAGCCCGGCGATCACCTCGGGCATCGGCTTGCAGTGGGGCGCTGCGTCGGGCAGGTAAATGGGCTCTGGGGAGCTGCAGCAGGCATCCCGCAAGGTGGCGTAGCTCGCCATCTCGTACCAGCCAAGGCGAGCCACCAGGCGCATGACCTGGGTGGTCTTGCCGCCTGCGCCGATGATGATGCGCTTCTTCAGCTCGAGGGCTCCCTTGCGCGGATCGCGCTCATCACACATGAAGCTCATGTTCGGCGGCTTGCGGAACGTATCCGCGGGGAGCCACTTCTGGACGCAGGCGCTCACGTCGCCGGCCGCCACTGGCTCGGCTTTCGGCTCGGCTTTGGGCTCCGGTTCGGCGGCAGCGCTGGGCTCCGGTTCGGCGGTAGCGCTGGGCTCCGGTTCGGCGGCAGCGCTGGGCTCTGGCGCGGTCTCGGTCGAGGCGGATGCTGCGGCAGGCTCCGCGCTAGCCACTGCCTCGGCGCTGGGCGCGGGCACGGCGCTCTGAGCGACGAGCTTTGACGAACTCGTGCTGGCCGCAGCCACGGGCTCCGCAGCGGGTTTCCGCACGAAAACAAACCAGGCGGCAACCAGCGCGGCCGCCAGCGCCGCCAAGCCCCCGACCATGACGATCCAGCGCCCAGCTCCGCCACCAGACTGAGGCGGGGCCTGACTCACGATACTTCCAAGGCTCGGGGAGGCCACCACGCCCTGGCCCGCAACTCCCTGAGCCACGACGCTCGGGTGTGCAGGCGCTGTGGCAGCAAGCTCGAGCGGGGACGGGCTCGCAACGGGGGGCACCCGTGGCACGGAAACGCTGGAGTCGGGCTCTGCGAAGGGAGACATCGCCAAGGGCTGCGTCGCACCAAAACCCTTGGGCGCCGACGCGGATGCGGCGGAGGGCGGTGGCACTGGAGGCGCCGCTGCACCTGGAGGCGGGAGCGGCGGAGGCGGAGGCGCCACGACAGCTGCGGAGGGCGGAGGCGGAGGCGGCGGTGCAGCGACGGCTGGAGCCGCTGGCGGCGGCGGAGCCACAGCGGGAGGTACTTGGGGAGCGATGGCTGGAGCCGGCGCCGGTGGCGCTGAACTTGCGGGGCGCGGCGGAACCGATGGCGGCGCCAGCTTGCGCACCGGTGGCGGAACGCTACTCGGCCCGGCGGGCGGCTGACTCGCCGGCAGGCGGTTGGTGGCGTCTGGATCGGGCCGCATCACATGCAGCCGCGAGGCATCGGACATCACCTGCGTCTCGTCTTCGAGTTCTGCGTCGTCGCGAGGCATCCAGTCCGCGGCGTCCGCGGTTGGCATCTGGGCCAGCAGCGTACTTAAGTCCGCACGGATTGTCTGGTCGTCGGCGCCTTCGCTGAAGCCCGGAAGCTCCCGCACGGGTTTCGGAGCGGGCTTCGCTCCGTCGGGCATGACCAGCGTGCCCCCGAGCTTGCGCTTGCCCGCGTCAGGTCGCGGAGGTGGGCTTTTCCCTGAGGAACCCAGTTTCGCCGAGGACTTCGGCGGTTCATGCACCTTGGGAGACTCCAAAGTGCTGCCACGCGCAGAAGGCCGGGCTGAGGTCGGAGGCGCGGCGGGCGCCGCAGCAGGCGGCACTGGAGGCTTGAGCGAGCCAAGCCCGATCTGCGTCACACCGCTGCCCCGACCACGACTCACGGCGGGGGGCCGCGGGCGGGCCGAGGGGCGCATCGTGCCCGGCGCGCGCGCGCTGGGTGCGATACCCGGAGAGGTCATCATCGGGGGGCGCACGGAGTCTGGACGCCGCGCTGGTGGAGCCGCGGGGTCATAGACCGGGCTCTCCTGGGTAGCTGCGTCGGACGGCATGCGAGGCCGCGCTGGCGGCGGGGCTGGTAGCGACGGCGGTTTCCCCGGGGCAACAGGCGCGGAGACACCGGCGCCCGCTCGCTCGGTTGAGGCGCTGGCGAGGCTTTCTGCAACGGAGGGCGCGGGACGCCGGAACGCCGCGCTGGGTGCCATTTGCTCCGTGAGCTTCCCGCCGAGGGGATTGACGGAAGTATCTCCGCCGGCCTCCTGAGCCGCGAGCCACTGCTCCAGTGCAGCGCGCAGCGGCTCCGCGCTGGCGACGCGCTGGACGCGGGCCGTGGCAAGGCCTTGAAACAGGATCGTCCTGAGCTGCTGGTCTTCGATGCCCGCCAGATACAGCTCGTCTGGCGCGCCGATACCAGAGCGCGTGGGGGGCTCACCCACCAGCGTGTAGTAGAGGCACGCGGCGAGCGCCCAGGCGTCATCTCGAGCCGAGGGACCGCCCCCGGCGTTGCGCTCGGGACAGCGAAACGCTGAAGCTCCGCGACGACCGGGACGAAATGCCAAACGCGCGCGCTTGCCGAGCAACACGGTTTGGGGCGTGACGGAGCCGTGGACCGCGTTGCTCCGATGCAGGTGCGCGAGCGTCGCCGCGACGGGCAGAATCAAGCGAACGCCCTCGACCCCGGGGCGCGACCCACGCTCGCTCACTACATCACTCAGCGTCGCACCGCTGGCTGGCTCACACGCCGCCAAGTGATCGCCACCGAGGCGCACGACTTCGACCAGCTCGAACAGGTCCGGACCGTGAAAACCGACGACGCTATCCAGTGCGTCAGCCTCACGATCGTCGATGCGATACAGCACGACTGGGGAGTTCGTTCTCAAATCGGTGGCCTGAAACGCGTTCTCCGCTTCATCGACCCCGTCGATTCGGTAACGCGCAACCAGCACCACTCCTGGCTTGATTGCCTCGGCGGTCACGGTGGCCGGAGCCTACATCGCCGAAGCGCTGAGTCACCCGCGAATTGAGGGCCAATCTGTCACTCTACGCACGCTCGGCTGGAGCTTTCCGCCAAGCTGACAAACCGATCGTCTCGCCGAGACGGTGTAGGTCCTGAGACCGAGACGCGCCCCAGACGAGAATCCTGCGTAGAGCCGAGGACTTTCGCCGCCTTCGGAGGAGCCTTGCCGAACGAAGTGCTTGGTGGCACACGCTTCGCATCGTCAGGCGCGGCGCAGTACACCTCGCGTCCGCCTCCATCGCCGAGCCGACGCGCGCCGCCAGGAACTCACGATGCCGCTCTCCCCCGCCCGATTCGATCGCGTGATCAAGTGGGTCAGCTTGGGCGCCATCCCCGTCCTTTTGTTGATCGGCTACGTCGCGCGCAGTCGCCCGCAAGAACCAAAAGTCACCCCCGCGCAGGCGCCGAGCACGCAAACCGAAGTCTCGGCGAGCAGCGCTGGCGACACACCCGCGGCTTCACCGCTCGATGAGTCGTGGCCGCCGAAGGAAGCCAAGCCGCGCCCAAAGGCGCCAGAGCGCGCGGCAGTCGATTTGCCTACCGCGACTCCGCCGACACCGAAGCACAACGCATCGATCAAGCACCGACCGAGCGGACCCTGCGGCGGCCTCGTGGTGCGTGCAATCACCCACGACGACGACGATCCGACGACCAGCGTCGCCGTTGACTACGATAGCCCCGCGGAAATAAAACATGTGGGCGAGACGGTCGGTGGCTACCGTGTCAGCCGCATCGAGTGGGACCGCGTGACGTTCTCCAGCGGTGGCGGCGTGTGCTCCATCACCATCAACCCGGGCGTACGTGAGTCTCAAGCCGGCTCCAAGGGCGGCGCACTCGAGTTGGCCGAGGGGGGGGAGAAGAGCCGTCCGGCCCCTGAGCCAGACGCGCCACTACAGGGAGTTACAGGCGGTGGGGTGCCCTTGGAGATCGCGGAAGGTATCCGCGTGGATTCGCCACTGAGTGCAACCCTCGAAGGCTTCACCGTGAAGGCGCTGAAGAGCCGCGGCAAGAAGCTACTCAAAGGCGTTGAGCTCAGCGACGTCGAAGACAGCGACGGCCACAGAGGCGTCAAGCTCTCCAAGATCAAGCGCGAGAGCCTGCTCGAGCGCCTGCGCTTCCTCGACGGCGACATCCTGCTCAGCATCGATGACCAACCGATCACGAGCAAGGAACGCCTCCTCGAGTGGCTTGAAGCTTGGCTATTGGAGGAGCCGACGGAAGCTCACACGTATCGCGTCGTGGTCGTGCGAGACGGCGAGATTGAGGGCACCCGCGAGCGCGTGACGCTGGAGCTCTCTCAAGGCTTGATCGTCGGCAAGTTGCTCTTCGACGGGACTAGTTCCTCGGGGTAACATGCTGCACCAAACAGCGCGGGCACAAAAGCGCCGCCCCGCGTCCCCGAGGGCTCAGCATCGGGAAGCGGGGCGACTAGTTGTTGGGTGTCTCCGGCGGTCAGATGGCGCGCTTCTTCAACGCGTCCTCGAGCAGCTGCGGAACGTCCGCGTAGCTATCGAGGTGCATGCTGAAGCTGCCACGTCCCTGGCTGAGCGAGCGCAGGCTCCCGGCGTACCCGAAGAGCTCCGCGAGGGGTGCGACCGCTGTCACGCAGCGCACGCCGCTGCGTTCGCCCAGCTCGAGCACCTGACCGCGGCGGCGACTGAGGTCACCGATCACGTCTCCCAGATGGCTGGCAGGGGCCAGCACTTCGAGGTGCATGAGCGGTTCGCGCAGCACGGGTGCCGCGAGACTTGCAGCCTCACGAAACGCCTTCTGTGCTGCCATGCGGAAAGCGAGGTCGTTGGAATCATTGCTGTGACTGGAGCCATCGACGAGCGCTACTCGAGCGTCTTCGATGGGGCAACCAAGCAATGGCCCGGACGTCATCGCAGCTTCCACACCAGCACGCACCGCCGGGACGTACTGGCTCGGAACGACACCACCCCGGGTCTGGTCCTCGAACTCGAGGCCAGAGCCTGGGCTGGCGGGTCCGACTACCAGCACGACGTGAGCGTACTGACCGGGGCCACCGGTCTGTTTGGAGAGTTTGAACTCATGACGCACCTCCCGTGTGAGGGCTTCGCGGTAGGCCACGCGAGGCGGACCCACTTTGACTTCCGTACGGTATCTCTCTCGAAGCCGCTCGACCGCGACTTCGATGTGTAGCTCGCCGCTCCCGGCGAGCAGGGTTTGACCCGTCTCCGGGTCGGTCTCGACACGCAAGGCGGGATCCTCCGCCGTGAGTCGCGCCAGCGCCACGCTGAGACGCTCGACATCGCCGCGCTGCTTGGGTGACAGCGCGACGCGCACGACCGGCTCCGGCAGCACCGGCCGGGGCAACTCGATGGGAGACTCGAGGCTGGAGAGCGTATCCCCAGACGCGAGATCCAATCCGCCAACTCCGATGATGTCGCCCGCAAGGGCGACCTCAATCGGTGTCTGGCGGTCGGCGAACACGCGCACCAAACGGCCCACGCGAGCGCCTCGATGCGCCCGAGACGTCCAAACCTTGTCGCTGGTGCGAAGCCGCCCAGCGTAGAGTCGAACCAGCGCAAGCTGACCAAACCCGTCGTGGAGCTTCTTCAGCACCAGCCCCGCGAGAGGCTCCTCGTCACTGCGCTCACGGCTGGCGCTCGCACCGCTCGCGGGCTCGGAGCCCGTCAGTGCCGGACGTTCGTCTGGCGCTGGCAGGAAGTCGACGATGGCATCCAAGAGCTGGGGCACGCCCAGGTTCTTGTACGCCGCGCCTCCCAGCACCGGAACGACGCGCCCTGCGAGCGTCGCATCACGCAACGCACGCCGGAGCACCTCACCCGGCACTTGTGTTTCCTCGAGATACAGGCGCGCTACTTCGTCGTCGAGGTCGGCTAGCGTCTCGATGGCACGCTCACGATGGATGCTGGGTGGTCCGTGTGGTGGCCCCAACGGCCGATCGAACCACACGTCATCCAACACATCATGCAGCGCCCAGATCCCATCAGGGAGCAGCTCGGGCCTGGTTACGACGACGCAGCGCACGCCGAAGCGCGCTTCCAGTTCACTCACGCTACGTTCGAAGTCTGCACCCACGCGATCCAGCTTGTTGACGAAGCACACTCGCGGCAGCTGATAGCGATCGGCTTGGCGCCAAACGCTCTCGGTCTGCGGTTCCACGCCCGCCACCGCGTCGAGCACGACCACCGCGGAGTCCAGCACCCGGAGGCTGAGCTCCACCTCGGCGCCGAAGTCGACGTGCCCCGGCGTGTCCACGAGCTGCAAGCGATGCCCGCGCCACTCGCAGGTAACGCTGGCGGCGTCGATGGTGATGCCCTTCTTGCGCTCCAGCGGGTCGGAGTCCGTGACGGTGTTTCCGTCGTGAACCTCACCCACGCGGTGCAACAGCCCGGTGTGGTACAAGATGCGCTCGGTCAGCGTCGTCTTGCCCGCGTCCACGTGAGCAACGATGCCAAAGTTGCGAGTCCTCGAGACTCTGTCTTGGGTGAGAGGGCTCGTAGTATCCGTGAGCGTCCTTTGTTTGATGCGAGTCATTACGAGACTCCATTTCTATAAATTCCACAGAGAAATACTTTCCAAGGACAAAGCTCCGCCCTCAGGGACAGTCGTAGGGCTGCCCTGGGGCGACGCTCCGGCGCGCGACTCGGCGCACCGGTCCTCGGAACAAGAGTCCCGCGCGGCGCTTCGGTTCAGCGACACTCGCGAGCCCCAAGCAGGAGCTCGACCGAGCGCTAACTAGCTAGAATTGCTAGGGACTTGCGAACCGCAGGCGACGCGCGGTTACAGCGATACGGGCCACACGCAGAGGCTGGCGTAGCTCGGACGGCGGCTGAGAGTCAGCACAGGGAGCACGCGCAGCCCTCCAACAGACGCACGCAGCTCTGCCGAACCACGCAGGTGGCTGGCGACGCTGAACCCCCGCGCCGAAATGCGACGCGGCGACGTGCGACGCGGCGACATGCGGCAGTGGGTCGTTGGGAAGTGGGCCATGGTCTTGCCTTGGTGTTGCGGCGCGCAGAGCAGCGCACCGCCGCGGAGTCTGGAGCAAACCAGAACTCCGCGCAAGGGGGTGGCTGGAAAACTGGCGCATTCGTCGAGCGCGCACTGCTGCGCGACTCAGAACAAGAACGTGCTGCGCCCCTGGACCAAGACGCTGCGCGCAGCCTGGCCGTTCTCGTCGTAGAACGCATCCCCAGGGAACAGGATGGCGCTCTCCAAGTCGAAGTAGAAGTGCTCTTCGTACTTCCACTGGAAGCGACCATCGAGCTCGACACCGTAGAAATTGCCCGGCTTACCGCCGTTGTAGTTGACCAGATCATCGTCGATGGCGACACCATCGCGGAAACGCAACGACTGAATCGGGTCCACGAGTCCATCCGGCGCCCACGCCATCAAGACACCTCCACGGAACAGCAGGTTGTCCTTCGGCTTCACATCGAACTGGGGGAAGATCGCGAGCGCGTTCGTGAATGATCCCTCGGTGTCGGTGCGCTCACTGGGGAACGTGGCCGCGCCCAGTCGCTGCAGCAGCTCAACTCCAGCCGCTGCGGTACGCGCGCTCTCGAAAGCCAGGATGCGTTCGAACATCAAGAGGCCAACGTTCGTATCCTCGGAGAACAACATCTGGGTGAGATCGGTGCCGGGGTTTGGGTCACGATCGCCCGAGGCGTAATCAAACTCGAGGTACGCGGTCCAACTGGGCTCATCCCAGCGAGCAACGGCGCGACCGCCCCACTGGCTCACTCGCTGGCGGATGATCGGATCGCTGTTGATCAGCGCCAGCGCTTCGCTGACTTCACGGGTGCGGCCAAGCACGCCGTTGCCCTCTAGGCCAATCGTGAACTTGTCGACATTGTAGATGGTGCGCAGACCGAGCACGTTGACGTTGGTGTCATACTCGCTGCTCCAGCGATGAGCGTAGTTGACTTGAACCTCGAGGGACTGACGCTGAGTTGGCTCCGGGCGCAGCATGCGCACCACGAAACCCAGGCTGTGGTAGTCGTCACCGAACAGCTGCGGGTCGTGACCCACAACGCGATCGTAGAACGTGATGAAAAATAGTCCGCGGTCGCGGCTGCGATCGCGTTGATCTTCAGGCTTGAAGCCTTCGAGAGGCTTCGTGGCGAAGAGCACGCGATCGGTGTAGTCGCCACGGTTCGCGTAGCCGAAGCGATTCGCGAAGCTGCGACCACTGTTCACGAGCACGTTTGCCCCGTCACTCGTTGGCTGGCGCCCGATGCGCACCAGACCGATGGGCAGATTCAGCTCACCGTAGAGGTGGCGCACGAAGATGGCATCGTTGGGGACCAGGACGTAACCGTAGTTGTCCGGCTCGAGTTGATCGTCTCCCCCGCGGAAACCAACGCCGACCTTTGCGTTGTTGGGGTTCGAGGCGGCGACCGTGGAGCCCGTGACCGTTGAGGGACTACCGCCAAACGTGCCGTTGTCACCCCACAGCGTGCCGTCGAGCACATCCATGGAGAGCACGAAGCGAACCTTCTCTTTGTAGTCGACGCTTGAGTCGAGCCGGCCACGGTGCTCGACCCACGACGCACGGCGGTTCTTCACGCCGTTGAGATCGACGGGGTTCATGTAGAGCCCGACCGCGCGGTACTCAGCACCGAGCTTCAGACCATAGTCACCGAACTCCGTGCGTTCCTGGTCCTCGCGAGGATCCGGATCCGACCATGGCTCAGTCGCATGCGCAGCTCCCGACCACGTGCACGCCGCGACCACCAACCCCGCGAAAAGTCTGCCCATCGTGAGCGACGGTACTTGAACTGCTGGTTTCGTTGAAGCTGCAACGGCCGTCGGTTCGAAGTTTTTGTCACCAGGTGTCACCCGACGCTCCTCTCCCCCAAAATCCGGGCATCCAATCGTCCCGATTCCAGCTAGATTTGGCTGGAATCGGATTCAACTCGAGCTGACGCGCGACGCCCAAGGTGGGCTTCGGCGACGCGCTCGCGAGGTGTAGTCGACGCACGAAGCTGCGACGACGCACTGCGCTGACACATCGGGAGACGAGTGGGTCGTGGCTCGACAAGTAGGCTATAGGAGACTGCGAAAGCCTCTGTGATCCGTGATGAGTTCCTCTGAATCCGCACCTGCCTCGAACGAGGCCGAAGACGCGCGTGCTGCGCGGGGCTTTCAAAGCAGCAAAAAGCCTTGGTGGCGCACGGCGCTGCCGTTCGTGCTGGCGGTGCTGCTGCTGATCTGGGTGTTGCACCGCTCGGGCTGGCAAGAGCTCAAGGGTGCGCTGGGACAGACGAACTTTCTCGTCTTTTTCCTGTTCTCTTTCACGCTGCAGATCCTGAGTCTGCTGGCAGACAGCTACGCCACGACCTACGTCTACCGTCAGACGGTGTGCCCAGTTCGTTTCCGCGAGATGGTGGTTATCCGCGGGGCAAGCTACCTCCCGTCGATGCTCAACCACAACTTGGGGCAAGCGTGGCTCACCTACGTGATCTCCAAGCGCTACTCGGCGCCCCTGTGGCGCGTGGCGGGTGCCACCCTGCTCGTCTACGGAACGAACCTGGCAGGGCTCCTGTTGTTGTGCGCTCTCGCGCTACCTTTCAACGGGGCTCGCGTGCCTTGGCTCGGGCCGGTCGTCGCCATCGCGACTTTGGCCGGGTTGGTCTATTTCGCCCTCCTGAAGTGGGGCGCGGGCTTGCTTTCCCGCTGGCAAGCCACGGCGCCGCTGGTCGAGATCGGCGTCTCGGGTCACCTCAAGGCTATTGCCGTGCGGATACCTCACGTCGCCGCGCTTTTCCTCAGCACGTGGCTCGTGTTCTGGTTCTTCGGTGTGTGGATCCCTCCGGGGGCCGCCCTGGCGTACGTACCGGTCCTGATGATGGTGGCCGCGATGCCCCTCACACCTGGGGCCATCGGCACCCGGGACGCCGTAGCGCTGGGACTGTTGGCAGAGTTTGCGACCGGAGCGCACGGCGTGTCGGCGATCGCGGCCACGACGTTGAGCTGGTTCGTGATGCTCAACATCGGCGCGGCGATCATCTCACCCGCTTTGATGCGCCGCGCGACCCAGCTCATGGAAGCCCCCGCGCCGTCGAAGTAGGGCCGATCCAAGCCGCTCGGTTTGGGGGTGAGGGCTAGGATCCAAATGGCGCGATGTGGCTCAACTCCCGGCACAGCTCAGCGTCGATTCGGGGACTAACACGCCTTTTCAGGGCTTGGCTGACCCGGGCACAGCGATTGCTTTTCCACGCCGTGAAAGCCGTGAAAGCTTGGAGTGGAGTCATGAAGCGTCTGTGCATTCTCGTATCGTCAGCGTGTTTGGCCATCGCCTGCGGTGGCAGTTCATTCAGTGGGGGAGAGGGTGGTGACGCCGGCAGCGGCGCACAAGGCGGCAGCGGTGCCCAGGGCGGCAGCGGTGCCCAGGGCGGCAGCGGTGCCCAGGGCGGCAGCGGTGCCCAGGGC
>JBFXBK010000248.1:0-13250 GCA_050183255.1 Polyangiaceae bacterium
CGCAAAGCCGTCGTTTCCGCGATCGCGCGGCTCCGGACCGGTAGAGGGAGGCTGTGAGGGACGCGGTTGACCCATGGGTTTGGATGCGAGGTAACTGGGTTACTGACGATCTTCAGGCTCCGGCGCGAGCCAAGGCTCCGGCGCGAGCCAGGGCGACCTGAAGGAAGCTGAGCCTTCTGACGCTCAGCCAAAGCGCGGCGAGTCTATGTCGCCGTAGCTGGGAGTGCGGGTGATCCCCGCGGATCGCAACCGACCCGGAGGACCTATGAATGGGCCGTTCTCGGGGCGGTTCAAGCGCGGCGGTTCAAGGTGGCCGGTTCAGGTTCAAGGCGGCCGAGCGCCAAATACGAATCAGCCTGAAGCAGATAGAGTCTTAAATGTACCCTGTCTCAATCATATAGCGTACCGAACGCGCGTTGCGCGTGCACCCATAATCGCGGTATGCTTTAAGGTTTGTGGTCGCTCTGCGCACACTCTCACACGCTAACTGTCAGCGTGGTGCCCCCAGCAACTTGGATCCCTGAGGAAACTCAATCGCCGCTCCGCACCTTGAGCTGCCGCACCTTGAGCCCGCAACCTCCAGCTGCCACCCAAGAGCTGAACGGGCACGGGCTGAACGATGGGCCGGACGTTGGGAGCGCCGGCTCGTGCGAGGCCAGACTCCACGGCCGCCATCGCGACGAACCCAGCGAAGAACTGGCACTTCACAGGCTCACCAAGCGTGCGCACCGGACGCTTGTTTGGCTTGTGTTTCGAGGCGCGAACACGCGCCAGCCGCGTGTGCGCTTCGTCGTCTCGGTGCTCATTGTCAGCGCCCCCACTCGTTTGCTCCTAGCGCTGCTTGCGCATTGTTGGCCGCACAGCCGGACCGACGCGCTATAGGCGCAGCCTATGTCACCGCACGGGGTGCTGATCGTCGACAAGCCCTCTGGACCCACGTCACATGACGTCGTCGCGCGCGCGCGCCGCGTGTTGAAGACGCGCGCTGTCGGGCACGCGGGGACGCTCGATCCAATGGCGAGCGGCGTCCTCCTAGTGCTCGTTGGCGAGGCGACGAAGCTCTCCTCCTGGCTCACCCTGGCGAGCAAGCGGTATCAGACCCGAATTCGCCTGGGCGTTGCGAGCGACACCCTCGATGCTCAGGGCACCTTACGTGAGGTGCCTTATACGCAGCCAAGTGAGGAGCAACTGCGCGCTGCGTTGGCCGCGGAGAAGCACCGCGCGAGCCAGGTTCCGCCGAGTGTCAGCGCAATCAAGGTGGACGGCCGTCGAGCGTACGAGCTGACCCGCAAGGGTGAAGCTCCGGAGCTTTCTCCGCGCGAGGTGAGCGTTCAAGAGCTCGAGCTACTGAGCACGACCGAGCGCGAGCTGGAGCTCCGACTGACGGTGTCGAAGGGCTACTACGTGCGCGCGTTGGCGCGCGATCTTGCGCAGCACCTCGACACGTGTGGATACCTCTGTGAGCTGCGGCGACTTGCAAGCGGCCCGTTTGGGATTGCGGAGGCGGTGGCTTGGCCGCCGGAGGAGCCACCCACCCTCTTGAGTGTGTCCGAGGCGGCGCGGCGGAGCCTGCCCGTCGCGGAGTTGAACGACGAGGGCAACGCGCGGGCCGCTTGCGGCAAACGCCTCGATGGCACCTGTTTCACCTCTCCCCCGCCCCCACATCCAGAAACGCCGAGCGCGGCTGAACCGCCGATCGCCTGGTACTACGGGCAGCGACTCGTGGCGCTGGGGCGCGCCGAAGGCGAACTTTTCCGCGTGGTAAGAGGCTTCAACTCAGAGCTGTGTGGTGAGCTCAGCGTACCTCCAGCGCCTCCAGATTGAGGCCGCGGGCCTCGAGGCGCTCACGCAGGCGGGCTTGCCAGGCGCTGGCGTCTTCAGTGGCCGGCAGCTCGAGGCTCACGCTGACGCGGCCTCCCTCAGCTCCAAGTAGCAGCACGCCCCCGCGCATGCTCCCACCTAGCTCGAGGCGGAGGGTGCTGCGACCGTCGCTCTTGCCCCAGGCGACCTTGCGGATCATTTCCGCGAGGTTTGGATCGAGCTGCATCAGGTTCCGTGGGGTTTCCGGACTGGGGGGAGGCGCAGCGAAGCTGATGGGGTACGCCTGGGCCAGGCTCCTCTCGAGCGGGTCGCGGAGTGTGGCCTCGCTCGCGTGCTGCGCTGGCTTCTGCCGGGGACGCTCCTCGGCCGCATCACCCAGGGTGGCGTCACGCGCGGCGGCCGTCAGTTGAGGGTTGGGTTCGCCTTTGGGCGCCTGATGGTCGCTGCCGGGGCGAGTCGTGCTGGTTTTTTTAGGCTGGGGGCTTCCGCCCCGAGGGAGTTTGGGCGGACTACCGAGGGCGGCGCGCAGCAGCGCGGCAAAGCCACCGGAGTCATTGCGCTTTTGTCCTGAAAGCTGAGTCGTTCGCTGGTCCGGTTCGAGGGCGCGCTGAGCGGGGTTCGCGGCGCGTGCGGTGGGCTCGGTCACCAAACGCCTTCGGCAACGGTCCGGCGTGGGTTGCGTCGGTCGTTTGGGGTCCGCTAGATTTTCGAACGAAGAAAGGGGCGGAAGCGCGTTGGACCCGGCTCCACCACCACATCAGGCTCTCAGTTTAGTCGACGTCATTCTCACTCTGATCCCTGCGCTCACAGCCGCGGTGTTCTCCGCAGCGTCCGCAGGTATGAACGCGTTGACCACGGCGCGCATTGGGGCGCTCGCCGAGAAGCTAGGAGGAGCAGGCGGAGCCGCACTGTTGCGCTACCGCGCGCACGGCTCTGCGATTCGTTCGCGCTGGCTCGTGTGTCGCGTGCTGGGCATCGCCGCCACGGCAATCCTGGCGGCGCGCTGGGTGCCGCTCGAAGGACCCAAGCTCACCCTCGGCGCGACGCTGCTCGCGCTGGCGCTGTACGGCGTGCCAGCGGAGATTTTCCGCGGCCTGGCGGAGCGGACCGCCGAGCGCAGCGCGCCGCTGCTGCTGCGCATACTGCGGCCGATCGAGCTGTTGATCACGCCCCTCGCCTTACCCTTCTACCTGCTGGGGCGCATCGCGACTGGCAGCGTCGACCGCCCAACGCAGCAGGAAGGCGTCACCGAGACTGAGGTCGAGATCATCGTCAAAGAGGGCGAGGAGAACGGCTCGCTCGGACACGAGCAGTCGGAGATGATCCGCAACGTGCTCGACTTCAGCGACTTGATGGCGGCCGACGTGATGGTACCGCGCACCCGCGTGACCACGCTGCCCATCGACTGCCCCCTGGAGGAAGTGCTGCGAATCGTCGGGGAAAAAGGCCATTCCCGCTACCCTGTGGTGCGAGACCGCGTGGACAACGTGGTGGGCTTGCTGCACGTCAAGGATCTGATCCGTTTCCTCTCGGATAATAGCCCCGACGACTTTCGCGTCGAGCACGTCACGCGCAAGCCGGTGGCGTTCGTGCCTGAAGGCCAAGCCTGCTCCAGCGTGCTGGCCGACATGCGCGCCGGGCGCCACCACATGGCCGTGGTGATCGACGAGTTCGGCGGCATGAGCGGCATCGTGACTCTGGAAGACTTGATCGAGGAAATCGTCGGCGACATCCGCGACGAACACGATCAAGAAGAAGCGCCCATCGTCGACCTCGGCGATGGCCGCCTGATGGTCAACGCCAGCGTGCCCATCGGCGACCTGAGCCGCTATCTCGGCGTCGAGTTCGAGGATGGCGACTACCACTCGCTTGGTGGCTTCATCATCGACCGCCTTGGGCGTGTCCCCGGTGAAGGCTCGATGGTCAGCGAGTTTGGGCTCGACTTCATCGTGCGCGAAGCCGACGAGCGCCACGTGATGAAGGTGGAGATCATCCGCGAGGCGCCTTCCCCCGACTCGTTGATGCCGCGCAGCAGCAGCCGCAGTCAGTCTGCCGCCTGAGCCATGGCGAGCCCTCCGCTAGAGCCTGGCGCGACGGCGCGCCAGCTGGTGCAGGCGCGAGTCAATGAGACCTGGCCAAGCCACGGCATCGGTTCGTGCACCGTGGTTCAGCGCCAGCTCCCGGAGCTCTCGAGCCTGCCGAGCGGCGCCTGGATTGGCGTCACTGGCGGCCAGCGCGAGCGGTCCGGGCTGTGGGCGAAGCTCTTCGAGCGCGAGCGCGGCGCGCGAGTGCACCTGGCGGTGCGCTGCATGGCGCTGCAGCTCGCGGGCTACCGAGACGTGTGTGCGGCAGATGACATCGCGTTCGGCCGCGTGCCTTGAGTCCGTGAAACGATGAATCCGCACGGTAATGTTCGCTCAGCTGATGACAAAGCAAAACGGGAGCTGCCTTGAGGCAGCTCCCGTTGGTGCTCTTGAGCCTGTGAGGCCTACTCGGCGTGAGCGCCGATGGCCTTCAGCTGCTCAACCAGCGACTCGCCAAGCGTGATCAAGCCCTGCTTCTCCTGATCGGCGGTCTCGCCAGTGCGTCCCTTGAGGATCTCCTGCATGCCGGCGACCTCGCGGCGCAGCTTGGTCATGGTGTCGTTGGGACACACGTCGCCCTGGCTGCCGGGATCCACCGGGATGATCTGAGGATCGCCGCCGCCCTTGGTGGGATCGCCGCCGGTGTAGCGCTTGAGCTTGTAGGCCTTGCCGTCTTGCTTGATCTCGAACTCCTTCGGCCAGGCGTAGTTCTTGTCCTTGGTGTCGTTCACGGCGAAGGAGGCTGGCAGCGGCTGCATCACCGCCCAGGGGCCGCGAGCGCCGTTACCCATGTAGACGCTCCAGCGCACCTTCGGGTCAGTCTTCTCGGAGAGCAGCTCGGAGATCACCTTCTTGCTGCCACCCAGGATCGCCTGGAGGCTCTCCTTCTGGTCGTTGGCCTCTTGGGTGCGGCTCGAGTACTCGACGAGCTGGGTCACTACCTGGGGCTTGAAGCGGCCGATGTTCGAGCTTGCGAGGTTCGCGCCGCTGAAGTTGATGCGCAACTCACCGAGCTTCGCCACCTCTTCGTCGGGGAACTTGTTCGAGCCAAGCTTCGTGCCGGCTGATTGGAGCACGTCGGCTAGCTCGTTCGCCTGAGCGTTGGCGTCGTCGATCTCCTTGGCGAGACGCGCGGCGTCGCTGATGGCCACCTGATCAATGGCGGAGCGGGCCCTGCCGCCACCGACGGCGTAACCCAGCGTGCCGCCGACCACCGCGCCCACGATGCCGATCACCACGAGGACGACTTTGCCCTTCTTCTGGGCAGCGACGACCTCCTCGCTCATCTCGACCTTGATCGCTTGCGGCTCGGCGCGCACCGGCGCTTGATCCGCCTCGATCGCCGCGTAGGGGTCCGACGCATCGACGCGCGGAGCGGGCCGCGAGGGCGCCGACGACGGGGCCGCGAAGGGAGGCGCGGGAACGCCTACGGGCTTCGGGATCCCAACGGGGGGCGGCACGGCGCTCGACGCGCTGCCTCCAACCATGGTCTTTTTTCCAAGGCGGGCCTTGAGGTCGATTTTCGGCTTCTTTTCTTCGGCCATTTGGGCTCCTCGCCAGTCAGAGAGCTACTGCGCGAGCACGGGGGGTGCGGAGTGGGTTGGGGAGTACGAGGACTGGGCCCGAGCGTCCGACCTACGGCGGCTCGGGGGCGCCACAGTACAGGCCACATTACAGCTCGGCAAGATTGAATGCGCGGGCGCAAGCGCGCTCCAGTGGGACGCGTAAGCGGGCGTTTGAAGCGACAATCGAAGGGCAAGAAGGCTTGGGTACGCTCGAAGTGGAGGAGCATCGCATCTGCCCCACACCGCGCGTCAACCAGGTTTCTCCAACGTCTCTGGCAGGCACGCTCAGGCGCTTCCCTCCCCCGAAAATCAAGCCGCGAGGTAGCGCTCGATACGAGCTCGAACGGCGTCGTCGATGCCCACGAACTCCAGGGCCTGGTCCGCTTGCTCGCTGCGCACGGCGCGCGCCCAGATCCACACGCTCTCGGGGTCACCGGGTAGCTGAAGCTCGACGGGGAACGCATCCACGGCGCTCGACGGCTCCGAGAGCCGCAGCACCTTCATGCCCGTTCGCGAGAGGTCGACCGACCTGCAGAGGTAAGGTTGCCCCTCGAGGTACTTGTTGAAATAGACGTCGAACGGCCGCCGCTCGGCCGCGCGGCGTTCAGACTGCGAGAGAGACTCCGACATGAACGCGATCGTATCGGAGTCAGCTGAGGATTGAGAAATTGCGCGTCAGTCCGTCCCCGCACCGCTAGACGCAGCGGAGCTAGGCGCGTTGACCAGCTGCGCGGCGGGTGCGAGGCTCCGCGCGTGACCGCCATCCTGGTGATCGACAACTACGACTCGTTTACGTACAACTTGGTGCAGTACCTGGAGACGCTCGGCGCGAGCTGCGACGTGCGGCTCAACGACCGCATCAGCGTCGAGGAGGTGCTCGCGCACGAAGCCCGCGGCGTCTTGCTCTCGCCAGGGCCGGGCACGCCTGACGACGCAGGGGTCACCCTGGACGTGATCGCGCAGGTCGGCGGAAAGAAGCCGCTCTTCGGTGTGTGCCTCGGGCACCAGTCGATCGCCCAGCACTTCGGCGGCGACGTCGTGCGCGCGAAGCGCCTGATGCACGGTAAAACGTCGCCCATCGAGCACACCGGAGTCGGCGTGTTCAAGGACCTACCCAATCCCTTCGAGGCGACGCGCTACCACTCGCTGCTGGTCGAGCCTGCTAGCCTGCCCGACGTCCTCGAAGTGACGGCGAAGACGGCAGAGGGAGAAATCATGGGCCTCCGCCACAAGACGTTGCCCATCGAAGGGGTGCAGTTTCACCCCGAGTCGATCCTCACGGAACACGGCATGAAGCTCGTCGACAACTGGCTGAGGTCGCTTTGAACGCCGAACAGCACGTGCGCTTCGCCGAAGCATTTCACGAGCTCGAGCGCGGTGAACCCGCGCCAGGCAGCGTGGAGGGCGTCTTCTCGGCGATCCTGGCCGGCGCCTGGACGCCCGCGCAGATCGCGGGCTACATCATCGCGCTGCGTCTCCGCAAGGAATCAGCGCAGACCATCGCCGAAGCGGCGCGCGCCATGCGCAAGGCGATGGTGCCAGTAAGCCACAGTCACCGCGTGGTGCTCGACACCTGCGGCACGGGCGGCGACGGCCAAGCGACGCTGAACATCTCGACCGGCGCCGCGATCATCGCCGCAGCCCACGGTCGCGAGACGGGGCGCTTCGTGGTGGCAAAGCACGGCAACCGCGCGGTCTCGAGCCGCTCCGGCAGCGCGGACGTGCTCGAGTCACTAGGTATCGACCTCGGCGCTGGCGACGAGATCGCAACGAGGCTCCTCGACGAAGTGGGCATCGCCTTCTTGATGGCGCCGAATCACCACCCCGCGATGCGCTTCGCCGCTCCCGTGCGCCGCGAGCTCGGTGTGCGCACGCTGTTCAACTCACTGGGTCCCCTCGCAAACCCAGCGCGCGCGACCCATCAGCTGCTCGGCGCCTACGCCGACGAGCTCTTGCCCATCCTTGCGGAAACGTTGAACAGCCTTGGGTCCGAGCGCGCCTGGGTGGTGCGCAGCCAAGACGGCTTGGATGAGCTCAGCCCATTCGCAGCGACCCGGGTCGTGGCGCTCGAACACGGAAAGCTGCGCGAATTCAGCGTCTCTCCTGAGGACTTTGGCCTGGAGAAGAGCGCTCCAGGGGCCATCGACGGCGGTGACGCGAGCTTCAACGCCGACGTGCTGAGGCGTGTGATTGGGGGGGAGGCGCACCCTTCCCGCGACGCGTTCCTGCTGAACGCCGCTGCTTCGCTCGTGGTGGCGCTGGGGCTCGAGCCGCGCGCCGCGACCAGCGCCGCCCGCGCGACCCTCGACTCTGGAGCCGCGCGGAAACTCCTCGAGAGCTGGCAGTCGCTGTCCAAGGTCGCCGGTCATGGCTGAGCCTGGAGTGCTGGACGGCATCCTCGCGCAAAAGCGTGAAGAGATCGCGCGCATGCACGCAGCGCCGAAGCCTGAGCCAGGCCCGGCGCCGCGACCGCTCGAGCTTGTGCGGAACGGCGGTCCGCTGCGACTGATCTGTGAGATCAAGCGCCGCTCCCCTTCCGCAGGAGAGCTAGACCAGACGCTCTCCGTCGTCGACCGCGCAGCGCGCTACGCCGAGAGCGGCGCCGACATGCTCAGCGTGCTCACCGACGAGCGCTTCTTCGGCGGCTCATTCGCCCACATCGAACAAATCCGCGCGGCGATTCCCCAGATCCCGATCTTGTGCAAGGAGTTCATCCTCGACGAGATCCAGCTCGACTACGCACGCCACGCGGGCGCCGACGCGGTGCTCTTGATTGTGCGTTGCCTCGGGGAGCGAACCGCCCGTCTGCTGGTTGCAGCGCGCGCCCGTGGCTTGAGTGCGCTGGTGGAGATCGTCGACGAGGCAGAGCGCCGCATCGCCCTCGACGCGGGCGCTGACTTCATCGGAGTCAATTCCCGCGACCTGGACAAGCTGAACATCGACGTGGGACGCGCGGCGCGGCTGATCGACACGCTGCCGAGTCACGTCGTGGCGGCGCAGCTGTCTGGCTTGCGCAGCGCGGACGACGTGCGTGGCGTCGCCCAAGGTCGCGCCGACGCTGCGCTGATTGGCGAAGCGCTGATGCGTCAAGCGGATCCAAGCGCGCTGCTTGGTGCCATGCGCAAGGCGGCAGACGGCTGACCTCTTGGCTGCGGCTAGTTCGCGAAGTAGTAGCTCCTCGGGCTATGCTGGGTGAATGCGCTGGGACGCGCTCACGGATCTCTACTTGGACCACTTGCGGGTGGAACGCGCGCTCAGTCGCCACACGGTGGCGGCGTACGCTCGCGATTTGACCAAATGGTGCGCTTTCGCCGCAGAGCAAGGCCACGACGAAGCCGAGCAAGGTGACCTGAAGCTCGTCGCTGACTGGCAGCGCACCCTGCACCTGAGCGGCCTCGGGCCGCGCAGCAGCGCCCGGCACCTTTCGGCGCTGCGTGGGATGGCTCGCTTCGCCATCCGAGAGGGAGTGCTGCAGCACGATTTCACGGCGCTTGCGACGCGGCCCAAAGTACCTCGCCCCCTGCCCCACCCGCTGACGGAGAGTGAGACGCTGGAGCTCCTCGACGCGCCCGACGCGGGGACTCCGAGTGGGCTGCGGGATCGCGCGATGCTCGCCCTGGCCTACGCCGCTGGGCTGCGGGTGTCGGAGCTGGTGAATCTCCGCCTGGGCGACCTAGATCTGCAGCGCGGCGTCGTCAGCGCCTTGGGCAAAGGCAACAAGCGGCGCCTGGTCCCCATCGCTGATCTCGCGCTCCAGCGCCTCGGCGAGTACCTGGTGCAGCGCAAGGCTCGCCCGCGCGATGGGGACTGGGTCTTCGTGTCACCTCGCGGCGGCGCGCTCACCCGCCAGGCGTTCTGGAAGATCGTGCGTCGTCATGCCCTTTCCGCAGGGCTCAGTCAGCGCGTTCATCCCCACCAGCTGCGCCACTCCTTCGCGACCCATCTGCTGCGCGGCGGCGCCGACTTACGCAGCGTGCAGACGCTGCTCGGTCACGCTGATGTCTCGACCACCGAGATCTACACCCAGGTCACTCGCGATCACGTGCGTGAAGCGCATCGGCGCAGCCACCCTCGCGGCTGAACTCCAGAAAGGCTTCAACTCTCGAGTTGGGGAGTGGTAGGGCGAGTGCCCCTCGGCTAAGGATCCAAGCTCTGTGTCGTCGCTCATCGCCCGCTTCTGTGTGGAGGAACCCACCACCACCGAGACGCCCGTCGTCGTGGAGGTGCCTCACGCCGGGCTGCAAGCAACCGCCGAGGAACTCAACACGCTGGTGGCGCCCGCAGGCGCGCTGGCGCGCGACGCAGACCTCTACGTGGACGAGCTGTACGCCGACGCTCCAAGCGCCGGCGCGACGCTGATTTACTCCCACGTGAGCCGCTACATCTGCGATCTCAACCGCGCACCCCAAGACATCGACGCCCTGGCCGTCGTCGGAGGCCGTGCACCGGCCGCGCCCCACGGGTTGGTGTGGCGCAGCACGACCGAGGGCGCGCCAGCGCTGTTGCGGCCGCTCAGCGCCGAAGAGTTGGAAGTTCGCCTGGACGCCATCTACCGGCCCTACCACGACGCGTTGGGGCGGCTCCTCGAGCGCAAGCGCGCCCAGTTCGGCTACGCGATCTTGCTGTGTGGCCACTCGATGCCGAGTCGTGGTCGGCCTGACGCGCTTGGTAGAGCGCCCGACCGCGCTGACGTGGTTCCCGGCAGTCGCGGCGGCACCAGCGCGCACCCAGGCGTGATTGATCTGGCCGAACAAATCGCGCGCGCCCAGGGCTACAGCGTTGCTCACGATGATCCATATCGGGGAGGCTTCTCCACCGCGCACTACGGTCGGCCGGCTGTGAACGTCCATGCCTTGCAGATTGAGCTGGCGCGACGGCTGTACATGGACGAGCGCACTCTCACAAGAAAACCCAATGATTTCGCGGCCACACGCAACTTCTGCAACACCTTGGTGCGGCGTTTGGGCGAGCTTCGGCTGACTTGAGCTGTCGCCAGCGCGCGAAGTCCTTGTGTGAAGCCACGGAGCGCGCTTAGCTGATGTCACCCCAGACCCCTTGGGAGTCGCCACACAGCGTCGTCTGAGTCGCAGCGTGGTCTGAGTTCGCAGCGTGGTTTGAGTCGTTTTGCGCCGCCGCCATGGCAGTCACCAATCCAGCTCCAAAGCGGGGCCCCACCTCGGGGATCCACAGCGCAGCCAAAGCTCGCGAGAAGCCTATGTTGGCTTCCGAGGCGTTGCGCGAAGATCTCGCACCGTCAGAGCCTGGCAAGCGGCAGTTCCGCTTCTGGTTGGTCGGCATCGCGCTGGCGCTGGTTGGCCTCGGCTTCGCCTTCCGGCACGGCATCGGAAACCCCGAGCTGCGCTGGCAGGCCTCAACCGTCTCCTTCTCCGCGGCTGGGGCGCTGATCGCCACCGCGGTTCTCCCGTTCGGCTACGCGCTGCGCGCGGCGGTCGGCTTCGTGATCGGCGTCGGGCTGATGGCGATGGGCCTGAAAGGCAGTGGGCCGCTCAGCGGCATCGCGGTCGACGGTGGCCTCCTGCGCGATCTCACGCGGCTCATCACGCTCACCCTGCTGCCTGCTGCTCTGCTGTTTCGCGCCCATTATCGCGCTTATCGCCGGGCGCGCTACATGCTGGCGACCGCGCTCGTGCTGGCGTTGCCCTTCGTGGTCACCGAAGGTTTCTTGCTGTTCAATCAGTCCGCCGAGTGGGTCACGCGCATCGCGGCGGGGGTCAACGTCCTGGTCGTCGTGTGCAGCCTGTTTGGCTTCACCAGCTCGGCGACCAGCGGTGGCGGCTCGTGGTGGGCGATGTTCGTGTTGTTTCTAGTGCCGGTGGAAATCGGCCTGCGCCAGTTCACGCCCCTGGCAGACGCGGAGACGGGCTACCTGCTCTACCCGGCGACTGCCCTCGGAGTGCAGTGTGCGTCCATGCTCGCCGCGCTAGGCCTGTTCCAGGTGGTCGCCGCGCGATTCGGCCCGCACGCGCGGGACACGAGCCTCCCACAGCCGACGAAGCTCACCCCACTGCCGCCTGCCGGTCCCACGCCCGATGCTGAGCTGGCGGCGCCTCATCCCCACCCAGCGCGCGCCGCGGACACCCCCAAGGCCCTGCGTCAGACCCACTGAACAATTTTTGTGTGGGGGCGCTTGAACAGCCGAAAACCTTGAGCTAGGTTCCGCGCCCTCCAATGGCTAGAAGTGATTTTACCGGCAAGCGGCGGATGCGCGCTCGCAACGTTTCGCACTCCAACATCAAGACGCCCCGCTGGCAGCACGTGAACGTGCAGCGCCGTCGGCTGTGGGTGGCCGAGCTCGGGCGCTTTGTCACGCTCAAGCTCACCACCAGCGATCTACGCACGATCGACAAGATCGGCGTGCTCGAGTACGCGAAGCGTCACGGCGTCAAGATCGCCTGAGCAACGCTGCATCTAGAGCAACGCTGCATCTGAGCATCGAGCGGCCACTCCCTTTGCGGAGTGAGCCGCTCTTCGTGTTTCCGTGGGAAAACGCGCTGAGCATTGCCTGCCGAGCCGCCCCTCAACTCGGAGCCTCAGCTGGCTGTGGGTTTGGGGGTGAGGAGTCCCGCAGCCTACTTGACTCGGTCCACGCGCCGGGTGCCAGCGTCTCGAGTCAACATCAGGCTCGGCACGTCGACGCGCGCCGCCGCCGGCTGCGCAACCACCGCCGTGACAGCGCCGGTTTCCCCAACCAAGAGACCGATCGGCGCTGGCGCCGCCAGAGCGCTCCCCGGCTTCTCGCGGGGTACGCCGCGCATCACCGGCTGAGCACCGAGGGGAGCCCTGAGGTCGAGTCCCTCGAGCGTCGGTCCAAGGGCACGCTGAAAGCTGAGCGCCGCGAACCCGCCGTGGACGTCGATGGCGAGCACGACGCGGGTGTTCTCGCTGGGCGGCGCCGTCTCTCCATCGCTCACCCACGGCGGCTCTTGGATTCGACCGCACTCGGCGTCGCGCACCCCAAGGGGCACGTCTAGCCCCTGCTGGGGCACCAAGTCTTCGATCGACACCACGCCGCCTTCAGTCGGACCAGCGAGCAAGGTGAATGGCCGCGCGAACAACGGATCGCGCAGCGCATTTCCGCCGAGCTGCTTCACTCGCTCGAGCACCTCCACGCGCGCGCCCGTTTTCTTTGCGATCTGGAGCGCAGGTCGCAGCACGGTGCTCATGCTGGTGCCCGCCTGGTAAGCACAAGCGACGGCAGCAGCCGCAAGCCCGCACGGAATGGCGATCCGCGCGGCAACGGGCACCTCGGCTTCATGCATGAAACCCCGAGGCCGCTTCACTCCGAGCCCAGGCTGACGGAGCCGTCCGTCGAACGCACGGCCGCCGGTACCCACCCCGCCGAGGATGATGGAAACAGGCGAAAACAGGCTGTCCTCGCTCTTGGCAGCGGCGGCGAAGAAGCCCGCTAGGCAGGCCCCAAGGGCACTCTGGCCGGCGCTCAACGCCTCGGCTGCTATCTCATCCACCAGCGCGTCGTTCGCGCAGGAGAGTGAGCGACGACTCACTCTTCCTCCCCGGTGTCGTCTTCGTCATCCACTTCGACGCCGTCGAACTCGGACCACGGCCCGGCGTCGCTCAAGAGCTCGTGTCGCAGGCCCCGCGCCAGGCTCTTCGCGCTAGCGCCTTCCACCACCACGAACGCTTCCACGGCGTCGGCAAGGCGCTCCGCGATGCGATCCGTGGCCCCGCTCGTGATGCGCCCGCCTGCTCCGAGGGCGCGCACGCGGGAGTAGATCACGTCGCTCGAGGCCGCAGCCTC
>JBFXBK010000249.1:0-13211 GCA_050183255.1 Polyangiaceae bacterium
GGTGCCGCGTCGTGCGACAGCCTCTTCGCTGTGGAGCGCACTCCGCGGGCTGTTTCCGCACGGCTCGACTCCTCCGCGGCGGTGTCCGCCGCCTCGGAGGCGGCCGGATTGAGCTTCAGTGGCTGCAACCAGCCTTGGGGCAGCCCGAGCCTCGGCGCGCTAACGGAAGGTTGTGACGCTGCCGCCTCCGACGCTGCCGCCTCCGACGCTGCCGCCTCCGACGCTGCAGCCTCTGCCTGGCCAACCGAGCCCAGCGCAGCGGGCTGCACGGCTCCACTCGGAGCGTCGCTCAACCCCGCGAGCAGGCCCGCGCCGAGCAAGGCACCGCCGCCCAAGAACTGAAGCAAGCGCCGCATGTGATTCGCGGGATTCGCGAGCTGGGCCTCCACGCGTGCCGTTCCGGCCTTCACGTCACTGCGTGTGGGCTGCGTGGCTCGGTAGGCGTCGCGCGCCAGAGCGATGCGGGCTTGATAGTCGCTCATGGCTGCTCCTCCGCATCGGGGTTGAATAGCGGGTCGCTCGCCAGGAGCTCTCCAAGCTTCTTGCGGCCGTCTCTCAGCCTGGAGCGCACGGTCGCTTCTCCGGCATCGGTGATTTCGGCGATCTCTCGCACGCTGAGCTCTTCCAAGTCGTGCAGTACGATGACGGCTCGCTTGTTCGCTGGCAGCGCTTCCAGGTGATGGTAGAGCCGGTTCGCTCGCCGCGCCTGCAGGACTCGCGTTTCAGTCCCCGCTTTGGGGCATTCTGGCTCCACCCCCGAGTCTGGATCGTCGTAGGCGAAGCGCCGGGTCCAGCGCCGATACCAGCGGTCGTGGTCCTGAACCGTGCGGTAAGCGATGGAGTAGGTCCAAGTTGAAAAGGCCGAGCGACCTTCAAAGTTGGGAAGCGCCTTGAGTGCGCGTTCTGCTGCAGCCTGCACCAAATCATCCAGATTGGTGCGCGGACCGGCTAGCGAACGCACTTGCTTGTAGAGCAAGGGCAACAGCTCATCCAGCGCCGCAGCGCCAACCGACGCTGCGACCGGGCGGATGCTTGCGTCAGCGCCAAGCGCCGCGGCTTCATCCAGGCTGAGCTCTGCTGTTTTCACGTTCTAGGCAGAATCCACCGAGCTGTGCGTACCCGCTCGGTAGGTGTTGAGGGTCGTATGCGTTGGCCGCCCCAGCCTGGAGTTCTGAGCGTTCGAACCAGCGCGGCCAGGGAGATAAGCGATTTGTTTCGGCAGTGAGTGTGGATTTTGCCATGGTTCCGCTTCGAATGCGGGCTCGCATCTTTTGCATGGTGTTCTGGCTCGGCTGCCTGGGCCCCGTGCTGCCGACGCGTGCGCAGGCCGCGCCGCCCGAAGCCGCGCCGCCTGAGGCGGATACCCCTCCGCTCAAGGTCGAGGTCCGGTGTGAGCGGATCGCCCCGGAGGATCAGGTCGAGCTGGATGCTCGCGCGCGGCTCACGGTCGCCGGTCTGTACAAGGCAGCGCCGAGCCGGGTGCGGTTCGTGTGCGACGAGACCAAGGCATGGATCGAGTGGGGTGATCCCGTCGTTCCCCTCGAGGTGGACACCAACATCAGCTTGCGTGGGCTGCTCGAGGACTTCTTGGACGCTCTCGAGCGACAGGTACGTCTCGAAAAGACGCGCGCTGCCAAACGCCGGGAGCTACCGCCTGACACCGGCGGGCCGCCGCGGCTCGGCAAGGCCAAGCCCGCCCGCTTGTTCGGTCCTGGTGGCGCGGGTCTGCGTCTCCTCGGGGAACCGGCCGATGGCAGCATCTCCCAGTTGGTTGGGCCGCGCCTCGACATCGGCGTAGGCCTTGCCAAGCACTTCACGCTGAGCGTCATGGAGGGGATCCGCTCGAACTTCAACGTGGGGGACGACGTCGGAGCGGTTCACCTGATCGATGTCAAACTGGGCCTCGCGTATGGCGCCCCATTCGACGGGTCGCTGTTTGGCGTGCAGTTGGCTGGTGGCAACGAGTGGCTGTATTCGTCCTCGAACCTCGTATCGTCTGCGGCGTTCGAGCTGGGGCTACGCAGCGCGCTCTACGTCGGTAAGCTCGCGCTCTGGATCGGTTTCGATGGCTTGGTTCGCAGCCGCGAAGTCGCGCTGCTCGACAGCAACGTGATGCTCGGCTCGCCGTCATACTTGGTGTCGATCGGCGGCTTTTGGCGCGCCGTTGAGCCGCTCAGAGAGCCTTGACCCTCCCCCCCAAGAAAGAACACTCCTAGGGTAGCGGAGTCACTTCCACGCGGATCTGATGTTCCGCGGAGTCATGTCCACACTCGACGGAGAACTCCCCGTTGCCGAGCGCCTCGGGGGTCACTGATTTGCCATCGCAGCTCGCCGTCTGCGGGGCTCCGAGCGCCGGCGCAATGGCGATCACGTGAGGCCCCTTGATGGTTGGATCACCCTGAAAATCCAGCTCGAAGCTACCCGTCGCGCGATCGAAGGCGAAGTGTTTGGGCCAGCCGGCGACGCGGCTCGGACGCACCCGTGCGAGGGTCTTCTTCACGGCTTCTCGCGGGCTGAACGTGCTCGCTGCATCGTCGTAGTCGAAGCAACCCCAGCGCCCCTGGCTTTGCTCTTTCCAGAGCCAGAAGAAGGAGCTCGCCATGTACTCTTCTTGCAGCTCGCTCTGCCAGGTGAGGTACTCATCACCCTTCACGCCCAGGGGGTCGATGCCCCACTCCGTGATGATGAGCGGCGCCTTCAGCGCGTTCGCTTCTTCGCGCGCGTTCGCGTTGGAGCGCCTGAGGTCTTCCTTCTCGATACCTGCCTTCTGCTCGTCAGTCGCGGTGAACGAGTAGGTGTAGATGTGGGGCGCGTAGCCGACCATCTCTCCTAGTGGGCCATCGGCAATCGTCGAGCGATCAGTGAAGTTGCGGAACACCGGGGGCTCGTACACATACAGCTTATCTGGCGCTGCCTCGCGGATACGCGGGAGGGCAACTTGATTGAGCCGCGCGATACCTTCGTCCTGGGCTTGAGGCTCGTTGAAGATCTCGAGCCCCACCACGTTCGGGCTCTCGGCAAAGCGCTTCGCCACGTGTGCGGCCATCAGGCTGAAGCGATCGCGTAGGTTGGTGCCGCTCGCGGAGTCGCCAAAAAAGGTCTCGAACGCTGCTCCAACTTGCGCGCTGAGGCGCCGATCCCCGAGGTCGTCGAGCGGCCCTTCGAGCAGCATCTCTGGAGGCGGATCAATGGCCCAGAGCGGCGCGCCGTCTTCGCCGATTTCCTTCGAGTACGCGTCTTGATGCAGGTCGAGGAGCACCAGCACGCCAGCGTCCGCGCACAGCTTCACCACGCGCTCGACTTCGTTCAGGTACGCCTCGTTGAAGCCGCCCGTTTCTGTCGGCTCGATCGCGCTCCAGTTGATCGGCAGTCGCAACGAATCGAAGCCAAATTCACGTAGTTGTTGCGCGTCCTCCGCGGTGAAGGCGGGCACCTCTTCCAGAGCAACGCGCCCATCGTCGAAGCTGACGTCGAACACGCCGTCGATGCGCGCATTGATTCCGCGAAGAAACGCAACGCGCCCCTGCTCATCTACCAGCTGCCCACACTGCACCCCAAACGGCGCGCCGGGCGTGGCCGCCTCACCACAAGGCGCCGTAGATTTTGGGGGTGAGGTGCCCTGGTCGTCACTGCCACACCCCACGAAGCCGAGGGCAAGCGCACAAGCCGCAACTGGGAAGCTCCACTTCACAGTGCAGCGATAGACGGGCGCCGCGTGAGGGGCAAGCACGGGAAGCGCTGTGCTGCGTGGGCTTGCGCAGACTCAGTGGCACGGCTGCGTCTTGGGGCCCTGTAGTGGGATTGCGTTGCAGTTGCACGTCGGCTGATTGCCCGTGCAAAAGTTGAAGTCGGCTGTTTCCCCACAGCTCGGGACGGTCGTGCCGGTCCAGCCGCCACACCAAGTGGTGTTGCTGTTGAGCACCGGGAACTGGAGTTGAGCCTGACCGTCGCAGTTGAAGTCCCAGCCGCCGCTCAGCCTCTCCGTATCAAAAAATCCCGGCGCCCCGTGGAACGCGCGATCGTCGCTATCGTCGCAGTCCCCACCTTTAAGCGCGTAGGGGCCGGGAACGTTGCACGTCTTTGGTGAGTAGCCGTCGTGGTCCGCGTCGATGAGGGTGAAGGCGCACCCGGTGCTGGAGTCGCAGCTGTCATCGGTACAAGGCTCGTTGTCGTCGCACACAATCTGCGAGTTGGTGCAAGTGTGCTTCGACAGGTCGCACACGTCATTCGTGCATGCGTTGTTGTCGTTGCAGTCCTCGTCGGTCTTGCAGCTGTACTTGCAGTTGTCCTTGCAGCCGTCGTTCGGGTCGCCGTCCTTGCCGTCGTCGCAGTCCTCGCCGAGGCTCTTGTCGACCCACTCGTCACCGCATTCGCTGACCCGGCATGCGGAGCTCAGGCAGAGCTTTCCCTCGCCACAGGCCGAGCCATCGGCGACGACCTCGCGTCCACAAGTGTGCGAGCCGGGCAGGCATTGGTTGGTGGTACATGGGTTCCCGTCGTCGCAATCGGCGGCCGAAGCACAGATCTTCTGGCACTCGTCGGTGCAGCCGTCGTCGTCGTTCCCGTTCTTGCCGTCGTCGCAGAACTCACCAGCTGCTTCGTCCACGTACTTGTCGCCGCACCTGCTCTGAGCGCACAGCTCGCCAACACACAGCGTGTTGTCACCGTCGCCCTGACAGGGTGTGCCATCGGCTTGACCACTGCAGTCAACGACCGGGCCGCCGCCCATGCCCCCTGTTGCCATGCCGGCGGTTCCGCCGTTGGCTCCAGCACCACCGTTCCCGCCAGCGCCGCCGTTCCCGACACTTCCAGAGCTGCCGGCCGAGCCACCCGCGTCGGCTTCATGAAATTCGTCGAGGCCGAGCACGGTGGAACAGCCAGCGACCAGCAACAGCGATGACAAGGCTAGGTGTCGCATAGGTAAGGGTCTCATCTAGAGCTATCGGGTCTGTCACGTCTTGAGCGGGCGGCAGGCCAGCCTGGGGGAAGTCGGCCGGAGAGCGTGCTGGTTGCGTGAAAATCCGGCGAAACGACGTTAGCCTGGCAATTGTACATCTGATTTGCCGTGGTCAGAACTGCTAACCGATGGGGCTAGCGCTGAGGGGTGAGTAATGCAAGCGCAGATGATGCCGTGCGGATCGTGGAGGAACAAACCCGCCCGGCGCGAGCTCCAGTGGCCGTGCGGCGTCTTGAGTCATTTCTGTGTGGATTTTCAGGTGGTTTCGCTGGGAGCTTGGATAATCCAATCCGCGCGTGAGTTTCCGATGGGTTGGATGCCCACTCTGACCCGACGCCTGGAGCGCTTCAGCGGCAATTTGCCGCGGATGAGGGGTCGGGTCGGGGCTGATCATGCAGGTTTCATGGAGATCCGGGCCAAGGCCTGGCGCCCGGGGGGCGATGGTAGTAGCCAACGCCCCCGATCAAGGAGCTTATGCAGATGACCCGAAGCAAAGTCGCCATCGTCCGCACCCGTCCCGAGACCGTGCTCGAGGACTACCACCGCTTGATGAACCTCGCGGACTACCAGCAAACGGTGGCCAAGGACGCGGACACCGCGCTGAAGGTGAACATCTCCTGGCACTTCTTCTTCCCCGGCTCCTCCACCACGCCGTGGCAGCTCGACGGTGTGATCCGCGCGATGAAGCAGGACGGCTATGACCCGAACCTGATTCACGCCTGCCACAACCGCACGGTGGTGATCGACGCGCACCTCGGCGAGCGCGAGAACAAGCAGCTCGACGTGGTCCAGGCCCACGGTCTGCGCAACGTGCACCTCTACGAGGGTGAGGAGTGGATCGACGTGCGCGACGCTGTTGGCGACCTCACGAAGAAGTTCCTGTGCCTCAACGAGGTCTACCCCAAGGGCTTCTCGATCCCGAAGCGCTTCATCGGGGAGAACATCCTGCACCTGCCGACGATCAAGACCCACATCTTCACCACCACGACGGGTGCGATGAAGAACGCGTTTGGCGGCTTGCTCAACGAGCACCGGCACTGGACCCACCCGGTGATCCACGAAACCCTCGTGGACCTGTTGATGATCCAGAAGAAGATCCATCGCGGGGTGTTCGCGGTGATGGACGGCACCTTCGCCGGAGACGGCCCCGGACCACGCTGCATGATCCCCCACGTCAAGAACGTGCTGCTCGCCTCCTCTGACCAGGTGGCGATCGATGCGGTGGCTGGCAAGCTGATGGGCTTCGACCCGCTCAAGGACCTGAAGTTCGTGCGCCTGGCCCACGACCTAGGCCTCGGCTGCGGCGACACGCGCGACATCGAGTTCGTCGGCGACGTGGACGCGCTCGACGAGAAGTGGAACTTCCAGGGCCCCTTCAAGGAGATGACCTTTGCCTCGCGGAACCAACACCGCATCTACTGGGGTCCGCTGAAGAAGCCCGTCGAGTGGTCGCTCAAGACGTGGCTCGCGCCGTGGGCATACGTCGCCTCCGTCGCCTACCACGACATGTTCTGGTACCCGGTGTACGGCTTCAAGCGCGTGCGCGAGGCGCTGGAGAGCGACTGGGGTCGCCTGTTCGCCAACTGGAACGACGTGCAGCCGGATGCTGACGGCCGGGGCTTCCCCGACGTGGGAACCAAGACCACGGAGCTCAGCCGCACGGGCATCAAGCACCTGATGGAGGGCACGCGCCTGCTCGGCATGGCCGTCGCCGAGTCCCCTGAGATCCAAGCTCGTCAGCGGGCAAAAGCCCGGGGCGACGCGCGCGCCTGAGCGTTACATACAGGTTCGTAGACAGAAGACGGCGACCTCCACAAAGGTCGCCGTTTCTGCGTGCGGACCTGGCGAGAACGAATCGTCCCAATCGCTTGGCTGGCGCGCGGTGCCACGAGCGCTGCGTCCGGATCCCGGAATCCGCAACAAATCATGCGTGGAAATCCACCCGTCTCAAAATGGCGCGGTGCATCGGACCCGACCTTTGAGACGTCCAGTCTTTCGCGGCAGGAAATGCCACGTAGCCTCACAAAGGTGCCTTCGTGGCTACGGCCTGGCGCGTTTCGCGACCTGCCCGCGTTTCAAGAGGCGCTCATGTGCGACCAAAAGCTAGTGGCGTCGCCGATCTTTGATCCGTTTGGGCGGCTCCAGTCGTACCCTTCAAAGTTCGGAGGGGGACGCCAGAGGGAAAGCGTGCCCCTAACGCTCGAGTTGCTGACCACGCAGCTTGGGTTGTGGCTTCCGCCTGTTGGGGGGCGGAGCGTCTTTCGATGGGAGAACATTAAGCATGAAGCGACCCTTACTAATGACTGGCTTGGTTGCGGTGCTCGCAACCGCCACCAGCGGAGCCTGGGCAGCGGATCACACCGATTCGCCTGCTGCAGCCAGTGATCCGGCTGCGGACATCACGGACCTCTACACCTGGATGGAGTCCGACGCCTCGAAGGTCAACCTCGTGATGAACGTGGTGCCGTTCGCGACGAATACCTCGTCCTTCAGCACCTCAGTCATCTACGCCTTCCACCTGACCAACCCGCAGACTTCGGATCCAAGTATCACCACGAGCTACATGGTGCTGTGCCAGTTCGCGAGCAACTCGAGCATTCAGTGCTGGCTCGAGGGTCCCAACGGGACCATCGACTACGTGACGGGTGATCCAACTCCGACTGCCGGTCTGGACTCCACCAATGGTGACATGAAGGTCTTCGCCGGACTGCGGAACGACCCGTTCTTCTTCAACCTGGGCGGCTTCCAAGACACCTTGGGGTTCGTGAAGGCCAACGCCGCGGGTCTGCCCATGAGCAGCGTCCCTGGTTGTCCGCAACTCGACGCCGGCCAGTCCGCCGCTCTAGTCGGGATGCTTGGAGGCACCTCGAACGGAACGGCGGCCGCTGCGGACACGTTCGCTGGCGCGGACGTAATGTCGCTCGTCGTTCAACTCAACAAGACTCCCGTCACGGCTGCCGGTCCCGTGCTGAGGGTTTGGGCATCCACCAACCAAGTCGGCACCAACTGAAAGGAGGCATGAGCATGAAGATTCTAAATATTGCAGGCCTCGTGATGTTGGCTTCCAGCCTAGCGCTGGTTGGCTGTGGTGACGACGACGACGGTGGCGGCGGCAAGAGCGGCTCCGGCGGCACTGCCGGCTCCGCAGGCGCTGCCGGCAACGGTGGCAGCGCGGGCGGTGGCAGCGGCGGCGTGGGTAACGGCGGTTCTGGTGGCAGCGCCGCTGGCGGCTCTGGTGGCGCCACGGGTGGCACTGGCGGTACCAGCACCGCGGGCACTGGCGGTACTGGCGGAACCGGTGGCAGCTTCCCCGCGGCACCAACTCTCGGCGCTCAGATCGACCGCATGGGCCGACCCGCGGTAAACACGGCGCTGATTCAGCCCATTGGTGACAACCCCGCAAAGGACGCTGCCAAGGATGACTTCAACGCGAAGACACCAGCCGACTTCGCGGACTTCGTTGCGGAGATTTCGGCTTCGCTCGCCGTCATGGACTCCCTCAACACCGTCTGCGGCGACCAAGCGTTCTATGACATGACCACAGGGTACGCCACGCTCGCAACCGTGCTCGCCTCGGACGCCTTGCTGTTGAACACCAGTCAAGGAACGTGCGACGACTACCTGGCCGTCGAGACGATGGCGGCTGGGCAGTGCGGTGGACGCGCGCTCGGTATGGACGTCATCGACGCGAGCTACAGCGTGCTCGCGGGCGGCGGCGCCATGGTTGGCGACGGCATCGCCAGCGACGCCGACGCCAACCAGACGGCGACGTTCCCGTTCCTTGGCCCGTCGACTAACTGAGTCAGCATGAACCGCCTGGCTTCAGGCACCATCGCAGAGAAAGCCGCCCCGCAAGGGGCGGCTTTGCTGCTCCTGGTGTCGCTCAGTACCTGTTGCTTACCCGGCTGCGACGAACAGCAGCCCGCGCCTTCGGCTTCTGCTTCGGCATCGGCACCCACCAGTCCAGTGCGCGCGAGCGCGATGGTGCCTGCCGCAGCCTCGTTCGATCCGCTGCGCCCCTACACCGGCAAGCCCACACCGGGCGACATTGCCGTGGGGAATATGAACTCCCAGATCGACGGCAGGGAGAAGATCCTCAGCAAGGGAGAGAACCTCCAGCTGAGCGCAGGGCAAGTCGGCGCGTACCTGAGTCGCACCCAGTACCTGGGCACCTACGCTGACTTCGATCTCGCCGAGAAGCTCGTCAAGCAGGCGATGCAAAAGCACGCGAAGGAGCCTGCCGTCCTGCTCATGAAGGCCAGCGTCGACGGAGCGCTGCACCGCTTCGACGAGGCGTTGAAGACGCTCGACGAGGCGCTCAAGGCAGGCGCCGCTGAAGACAAGGTCAAGAAGCAACGCGAGACCATCTGGATGGCGCGGGGAGAGCACCTCGACGAAATCCTGCCGGCGCGCAAGGCAACCGCGGAGAAGTACCCCGGCTACGCCACGCTCACCGCCCTCGCAGTTGCGCAGATGACAGCCGGCGAGTTCGAGGCGGCAGACAAGTCCTTCATTGAAGCCGTACGGAAATATCGCGACGTCTCTCCTTTCCCGGTGGCCTGGGTGAGCTTCCAGCGCGGCGTGATGTGGGCGGAGTACGCCGGAAAGCCGGAGAAGGCGCTCCCGCTGTACCGCGAGGCGGTGGCGCTGCTACCTCAGTACGTCGTCGCGAACGTGCACCTGGCGGAGCTCGAGCGCGAAGCAGGCAACAAGGACGAGGCGAAGAAGCTGCTCCTGAGCGTGCTGAAGCCAGACGGCGACCCCGAGCCCGCGTCGGTGCTGGCGGAGCTACTGAAGGACTCTGCGCCGGAAGAAGCGGCCAAGTACACCGCACAGGCCAAGGCTGGCTACGAGTCGCTGCTCAAGCGCTACCCCCTCGCGTTCTCCGACCACGCCTGTGAGTTCTATCTCGGGCCGGGAGCGGACCCGAAGCGCGCTCAAGCGCTGGCCGAGCAGAACCTCAAGAACCGCGCAACGGAGCGCGCGTTCTCCCTCGCCATCGAGGCGAGCTTGGCGAACAAGGACACCAAGCGAGCCTGCGAACTCGCAAAGGACCCGCGGCTCGCGAGTCCCAAGAACCCCGATGTCGCCAAGCTGCGCGACACAACGAAGCAAGGCTGCAAGTAGCACCCCGCGTCGCGGCTAGGCTTTGAGTGAGCCTAGCCGCAGCTCGCGCTCCTGCGTCAGCTAACCGTAGATTTGTTCCGCGAGGTAACGCTCGCGGCCAATCTCCTCTACCTGGTGCAGCTGAGCTTCCAGCCAGTCGATGCCCTCTTCCTCCTCGAGCAGGATCCCCTCGAGCAGCTCCCGGGTGCCGTTGTCGTGCTTGTCACGGCACAGCGAGATGGCTTTGTTCAGGCGCTTCACGGCTTCGTACTCGAGCTCGACGTCGACCTTGTGCATCTCGATCGGCTCTTCGCCGACCTTCACGGGGAAGTAGCGCTGCATGTTGGGCACGCCGTCGAGGAACAGGATGCGCGCGATCACCTTGTCCGCGTGCTTCATCTCCTCAATCGACTCGGAGCGCTTCTTCTCCGCGAGCTTCTGGTAGCCCCAGTCCTCGCACATGCGAAAGTGGATGAAGTACTGGTTGATCGCCGTCAGCTCCGAAGTGAGTACCTCGTTCAACGCGTCGATAATTTCTGAGTCGCCCTTCATCTGCCTCTCCCGTGTGCTCGAGTGTTCGTGGAGGGTAACGGTACGTCAGCTCAATGGCAGCCCCAATTCTCGATAAGGGATGTCAATACCGCAAAAGATTCGCGCACTTGGCCCTCGGTGTTTGGTGTTCCTGGGAGCCTGTTCAGGCGCTTAAGCAGCTCTGATTAGCGGCCGTTTCTCTCTTCTGAGGCGCCTCGAACCATTCCAGTGGGATGAAAAAGTGCGGCGCGATATTGATATCCGTTATCAAGAAGTTATGGTCCATGGACCTAGTCGCGGCGCTCCCTGGAGCCCCTCCAACCCCTCACCACTCCCGCCCTCACTATGCTCGTCTGCCACTGTCACCGCGTGAACGATGAACAGATCCGCCAGTGCGTCCGCGATGGATGCGGGAGCGCCAGGGCGGTGTCTCGAAACTGCAAGGCCGGCTCGGGTTGCGGCGGCTGCATGCCGCTGGTGAAGCTGGTGGTGAAGGACGAGCTCCAGCGCACCCACGTCGAGGAGAGCGGTGTCGACTTGCTGCTGCCTCTCGCGCAGCCAGCCTAGTCTAGGTCCACGTCCTCGGGTTTTACCCCGCGGAATTTCGGGTCCAGCGGCTTCTTGCTGCTGGGCTTTTTCGTTGTACGCCCGACATGGGCATTCATCAGGAGGTGCGAGTCCTCCAGGGAGTTGGCTGAAACAACCTCAGCGAAGCGCAACTGCGGAAGGGTGACCGACCGTGGGAAGGAAGCGTGGAGCGGAGCTGCGGGTCGACGTACAGAAACCGGATCTGAGGCGAGTCTGTCCAGGACGAGCGGGCAACGAACCGCGAAGTTCTCTCAGCCAAGGGGCAGGCACGTAAATCCGGCGATCGTGCAGCGAAGGTGAATGCTCTTATTCGGGGAGATCTCGCCTCACGCCTGAAAGGGCGACGTGCAAGCGGAGCGAGAAGTCAGCAGAGGCCATTGTAGTTATTGCCGCGAGGCAATGGTGAAGGGCCGAACGAGAGAGAGGGTGAGACGACGATGAGTCTCGGAAGCACATCGCCTCAGATGTCCAGGCAACTGGAGCTCGCGCTTGGAGGCAAGGGTGAAGCCCCCACGGCCTTGCGGAGCGAGGAAGTGCGACCGGCGGCGAAACGCACCGTGCGCCCAGGTACGCGCGACTTGCTGGAAGAGGCGCTTCGGCGTCCCAACCTGCAGGCCGCACTAGCGAGAGTCAGGAAGAACAAGGGGAGTCCAGGCGTCGACGGGATGACGGTGGATGAGCTGCCGAATTACTTGCAAACGGAGTGGATATATATCCGTGCGGAGCTGCTTGAGGGCAGTTACCGGCCGCAGCCGGTGAAGAAGCAAGTCATTCCCAAGAGCAACGGTGGGACACGGGAGCTCGGTATCCCGACCGTACTCGACCGTTTCATCCAACAGGCGTTGCTGCAGGTGCTGCAACCGCTGCTCGATCCGAGCTTCTCGCCTCACAGCTACGGCTTCCGACCTGGACGGAGTGCGCATCAAGCGGTGAAAGCCGCGCGCCGCTTCGTGCAGGAAGGCCGCCGGATCGTCGTGGACGTCGATCTGTCGAAGTTTTTCGACCGAGTGAATCACGACGTGCTGATGGGGCGTCTAGCGAAGCGAGTCGCGGATCGGCGCCTGCTGAGACTCATCCGTCACTACCTCAACGCGGGGATTCTCGACGGTGGGGTGGTGATGGCGCGACACGAAGGCACACCGCAAGGTGGTCCACTGTCGCCGCTGCTTGCGAATCTTCTTCTCGACGAGGTGGATCAAGAGCTGGAGCGCCGTGGTCATGCGTTTGCCCGCTACGCAGATGACTGCAACGTCTACGTGCGGTCCAAGCGAGCCGGCGAACGGGTGATGCAGCTGCTCCGCCGTCTCTACGGCGGGCTCCGCCTCCAAATCAATGAGGAGAAGAGCGCCATCGCGCCAGCCAGCCAAAGGCAATTCCTTGGGTTTTCCCCATGGTATTCCAGGGGTGGCGAGGTGCGCTGTCGCGTAGCAGACAAAGCCATCAAGGCGATGAAGGATCGAGTGCGGCAGCTCACGAAACGCACCCGCGGACGGAGCTTGCAACAGATCGCGACAGACCTGCGGAGTTACCTGCAAGGCTGGAAGGCCTACTTCCGCCTTGCCGGCACGCCTCGCCGGTTTAGCGACCTGGACGAATGGATCCGGCATCGCCTGCGGGCCGTGCAACTCAAGCAATGGAAGCGAGGCAAGACAATCTACCCGGAGCTGATCAGGCGGGGACTCTCGTCAGAGCAGGCCCGCCGCGTCGCCCGAAACGCGACTCGGTGGTGGCACAACTCCGGGATGCTGCTCAACCTCGCCCTTCCGAACTCGCTCTTCGACAAGCTGGGAGTCCCCCGGCTCGCGACGTAACCTCAATCTCTCGAACCGCCCGGTGCGGACCCGCATGCCGGGTGGTGTGGGAGGGGCCCCCCGAGACGACTCTCGGGGGCTCCTATCCCGATTTGTTCGCCGTGCGCCCGCACTAGGACACGAATAGTCAACAGGGTTGACGGATGGGTCGGGGGTGAGGTACCACTGTTTGGTCAACTGAATTGACTAGGGTTGCAGGCGGCCACCAATCGCGCCGT
>JBFXBK010000250.1:0-13205 GCA_050183255.1 Polyangiaceae bacterium
CGGAGGCTGTGCGAGCTCAGCGGGGACTGGTGGCGTCTCGCCGCTCGTCACATTCGACCCGCACCGCGTCTACGTGCAGGGCCTGAGCTCCGCTGGTGATTGCAGCACCTGGGTGGTCGCCCTGCCGGAGTCGCCCGGCGAGACCCAAGGCTCGTTTCCCTGCGAAAACCGTCAGCTCGCCCTAAGGGGTCAGGACGGCGCGCTCGCCTACAGCGTGGCTGCTAACGACTACCGCTTGTGGGAGACCGACTTCATAGCCAGCGGCTTCCCACCCTTTCCGGAGACGAACGACGTCCCGCTCGACTCACCTTCGGGATGTGAGGTCGCGGCCCAGTTCTTTGAGGTGGCTAACAACGAACGAGTCGTGCGATGCGAAGACGGGCGAGTGCTGTCTTCCGCAGGCGAGCTCGACCTGCAAGGCGATACGCTACTTGGCGTCGGAAAATCCGGAGTGCTCCTGACCGCAAACGCAGGCGCCTTCGCGCTACGGAAAGCCAACGGCGTCACCCCTGTTGAGCTGGGCAGTGCGAGCCTTACGCTCGAGGACGTGGAGCATGCCCGAGCGTTTGGCGACGGCTTCTTGTTGCTCGCACGCCCCACAGCCAGCACGCCACCCCCGGCGCTGCGAATCGCGCCCGATGGCTCGGTCACTCAGCTCGCTGATTACCCTACGGCAACGGGCATGGTAGTACTCGCCACGTGTCGCCTCGAACCGAGCGGAGTTGCAGTCTGCTTGGGGTACGTTGACTCCACGGAGTCCGTGCTGCGTTTCGACCCCCAAGGCACCACGGAAGTCGTGTACCAAGAGGCGGCCGGGCTGAGTCTCGCCGGCGCTCGCCTCTTCACCGGACCATGATGACGGCAAGCATCAACGGCTCACACGCTTCCCCAGTCCAGGGGCTCACCCCCGAAGGCGCTCCACCATTCTTCGAGGGTTTGGGGGGGAGGGCAGTCTACGCGCCAGGTGCCTCCCCCGTGCTTCACGCTGACCCCCAGCGCGTGCAGACCAATCCGCTCAAGCTCGAGAACATTGCCGCGTGGTAAAATTACCGCAGCCGCTCCACCATAGAGTCCATCACCCAGCAGCGAAACACCAGCGTGGGCGCAGTGCACCCGGATCTGATGAGTGCGCCCCGTCTCCAAGCGGAAGCCGAGCCAAGCCGGACGCAACTCCAAGCGCTCGCGCCCACGCCGCACCTGGAGCGGCGCAGTCGTCTCGGGCAAGCGCTGCAGCGTGCAATAATGAGTCACCGCAGGCTTCGCGTCGCGCCCTCCAACGCGACGCTTACCCCGCTGTCTTTGCGGCTCGGACGCTGCACCAAGCCCAATGGCGCCACGCCAGGTGCCGCTCTCAGTCTCCAAGCCGGAACCCGTGAGGCCAACGTAGCGGCGCTCGATCGCCCCTGAAGCCATCAGCTCCGCAGCTACCTTCCGACCTGCTTCAGTGGCGAGCAGCATCACGCCGCTGACCTGAGCATCCAGGCGGCTCAGTGCATGCAAGCGCTGCCCGAGCGAACCTTCCAGGCGCTCCAGCAGCGAGTCATTGCTACGCTGATCCGGCTCCGAGGCTAGACCGCTCGGCTTGTACACCGCCAAGAGCCCCCAGCGCTCCTCCAGCACGCGCGGCGCCTCGTCGGTGTTTTGCGCGTGCGCACCGATCTCAACTCGTTGCCCCGCGGTAATGGAAGTAGCAAGCTCTGTCGCCTCAGCCAGGCGCCGCCCATCGAGGAACACACGCCCCTGCCGGAGCGCCCCCCGCAGCTCGTGCTCGCCGTCGAGCTCCCCCGCCGCCCGCAACAGCTCTTTCAGCGCTGCTTCCAGCTGCAAATCGTGAGTCGCCGTAAGCCCGCGGCGCGCCATCACGCCTCGAGGCGTTCGACGACGCCCCGCGCGCCGTCGACACGCAACAGCTCACCATCACTCAGAGTGGCAAACGCATCGCGCACTCCGACGACGCACGGCACGTCCAGCTCGCGCGCCGCGAGGGTCAAGTGACTGAGCGGGCCGCCAATCTCGACCACCAACGCACCGGCTTGCAGCAGATCCGGCACGAACCCCAGATCAGCCGCGCGCGCCACCAGGATGTCGCCGCGTTCGAGCGGCGCTTGGGTCGAGTGCAACGAGTGCACCAGGCGCGCCCTGCCAGTCGCGACCCCAGCGCCACCCGGCAAACCACGCAGCACCGTACGGGATGCGGGGGGCACGGCCTGCAGTGGGGGACCGCCGACGAAGAGGCGTGGTGGATCGGGCCGTGCCAGCTGGCCAGCGTGCTCCGCCTGGCGGAGCGCCGCAATCGGCCCCAAATCTGCCCGCACGCTGGCCAGCGCCGCCCTCAACTCGGGATACGTGAGAAAGAAGGCGCCATCCGTAGGGAAACGCGGGTCCAAGCGCATCAGGCGGCGCCCCGCATCCTGCACTACGATGCGCAACATGCTCGCGGTGCGAGCCAGCCATACGCGCGCGCGCTCCCGCAGCTTCGCAAAGCGGCGATAGCGCGCGATCAAGCTCCGCACAGCGACGCGCTCGACGTAGGGCAGGCGCTCCTCGATGCGGTCGAGCTCCGCGTCTGCGCGCGCGCGCACCGCCTGCATGCGCTGCTCGACGCTGCGGGCTTGATCGGGTGGCGGCAACTTGAGCAACAACTGCACGAGCGTGTCCGATTGCTCACGCCAGCGCGGCGCGGCTAACTCTGCTTCGAAGCGACCTCGGTCGCCCAGCTCCAGCAAGAGCTCCTTGAGGCTCGCCGCAAGCGCCGGATCGGTTCCGTCGGGATCCAGCGATTCCTCCCCGGGGCGCAAGCCCTCTCTCGCGCGCAGTACCGCGCTGGCCGGGCCAAGTGTATCTAACCCCCCAACCCCAGAAGTCAGCGCTTGAGCGATGGCTTCTGCCTGCGCCGGCCAGTTTCGCGCCAACACCGTCTTCAACGCCACGTACGCGATCAGCGTCGCGGACGCGCAGCTCAAGAGCAGCTCGGAAGTGCGTCGAAAGAACTCGTGGGTCTCCCCGAGCGTCGTCTTCAGCGCATCGTCCGGCAGAATCGCCAGGTCCATCTCAACGAGCCAACGCCGCTGCTGCTCCGCTTGCTCTTCGAAGCGCGTCACGCTCTCTGCCAGGCGTCGTTGCTCACTCACCAACTTCGCGAGCACGATGGGTACGCGCACGAAGCTCGGTGAGCTACCCGTATCCGGCGCCAGCACCTCGCGTTCCGCGCTGCCCATGATCTCGAGCAGGCTCGGTGTGTGCAGCGCGGGGAGCTGCGTCGCCACGTCGAAGAAGACGGAGACGTTGAAGTACACCCGTCCGTCGATGCGGGTCACCAGGCTCTGGCCTCGCGGCACCTTCAGCCCTGCCTCACGGAAAGCGTGGGCGAAGCCGTCTTGAATCGTGGAGTAAGCAACCGACCACGTGAGTGGCGTCGCAACGCCTGGCAACACTTCACCCAGGCTCGCCAGCGACCAAACCGTGCCGGGCTCCCCACCGTCGATTTGAGCGAGCCGTGTCGCCTCCCCCGCGTCCCAGACCAGAGGTCCGTCATCCGCCAGCAAGAAGCCGATGCTCTTGGCCTCCGCGTCGCGAGCGACCAGCGTCGCCAGCTCGGCCAGCTGACTCACCGCTTGCTGCGGGAGCTCCGAGTCGCCGTCTACCCCTCCAGCGGAGCGCACCAGAACATTTCCGTAAGGATCAAATCGAAGCACGCGCGCCGGCCGCACACCTTCGATCGGCGGCGGCTTCCACCCGGGCCAGTAGCGCACGACGCGCGTGTCCGATTGGGGCACTCCCTCGCCGCTATCCCCGGTGCTGAGCGCAACTCTGCCCGCGTCGCGAGTCAGCATCGATCCGGTTACGCTGGCATCCGGCAGCACCTGAATCACGACGGGCATGCCCAGATCGCGCACCTTCTGCGAGCGCAGGAAGGTCAGCGCAGCCTCGAAGCCACACATCGCCCACACGCGACGGATCGCTTCGGCGAGTGCCGTTGGGCTCGCGATGCCAATGCGCGTGTCCAAGAGGCCAGCGTGGGCAGCGATCACCCGCGAGACCGTGGGGCTGCTGCTCACGCTGATGCGCTGGGCAGCGTGCTGACCGTATGCCTCCCAAAACTCCGCGAGGTCCGCCGCGACTTGCAACGGCAAAGGCGCCCGCATCAAGCGTCGGCTCGCGCGCGCTGCGCGCTCAAGGCCGCGAGGGCGATCGATCAAACGCAAGAGCGAAGCCGGATCGTGTCCCGACGGCAGGACTTCCTCGACCACCTGATGGAAGACGTCTGCGGGCAACACCCACGTCGGCACGAGAGCGACGCGACGTTGCTGACAGCGCAACAGCTCCTCGACGCGCGATCCAACGTCGTCGCGCTTCGCTCCTGCCAGCTCACCAAGCGCGGTCAGCCGCGTGGGACGACGGCTACGGGAGAGAGACAGCGCGCGCGCCATGGCTCCCGAGATAGCAGGGAGTCGGCGCGCCCGGAACCTCCGGACACGCCGTCTTCAGCGGCGCGCTCAGCAAGCGAGACCCAAAAAGGCCATCTCAGCCTGCAGAGCCGGGCGAGACGCCCGTCGCGCGTCGCACCAACTCGACCAACACGGGATCCGTTTCGAGCTCCTGCCGCAGGCTCTGGCGCACGAAGTCCAGTTGATCGCTCGGCAACTTGCCCTCGAGGTGGCTCACCGCCTCCTGAACCCGAGTGTCCAGGTACTGATCGATGCTGATCTCACCGGCTTCCAGTCGCCCGAGCGCTTCACTGGCCTGGGTGCTGCCGACTTTGGACGACGCCGCCGGACCGTCGACCTCGAATTCCTTGCTGCCAGCGCCCTTGGGCCCCTTGGGCCCTCCAGGTCCGCCGACTCCGCCAGGCGGTAGCCCGCCCCCTCCGATTCCATCGATGCCCATGCTGCGCCCCTTAACGGATGTTCCCGATCGCGTTTTTCACCGTGTCGTGACGCGCTTTCAGCACGTTGGACATGGCTGAGTAGGCCCGAGACTCGGCGGAGATGCGAGCCTGCAGGCCCAGGTAGTACAAGTTTTGTTCGGCCTGCTGGTCAAGCGCGCTCTCGATTTGAGTGTGCTCGTCCCGCGTCGCGCCTCCCCCGCCCGCGGTACCACTCGAGCCTTCGGCCGACGTTGCGCCACCTGCGCTTGGCTGCGCTGGGGTCGAACGTACGGCTGCCGCCAGGATGGGTCCGCCGGGCAGATGTCGCAGCGTCCCCTCCGCACCGCTGACGACGGCGCCAGCGCCAGCCTCCATCACCGCTTTGAACGGACGCGCTGGTGGCGGCGTGGTTCGCGCCGCGGTTGGTGAAGGGGTCACGTTGGGGCGAGGCCCCGAATCGATGCGAGTGGTCATGAGCTTTTCGGCCTCCTGTTCAGGCTGCCCCGGGTTTCGACCGCCTTCCCTCCAAGTTGCGGAAAAGATCGGATTTTGTTCGTCTCAGCAAGAAACCCTCATGAGATCCGATAGATAGCCAGCCCAGGCCTAGCGAAACAGCAGCAGCGGAGCAGAGTCGGCTGCACCGTCAGACGGGTACGTATGCGCGAACCGGAGAAACGCCGGCGCATGCCGTGGCGCCCTTGCCCCCACCGTATCTGGCCTCCGCCCGAGCGCGCCACGGGCTTCTTTTTGGGGGGAGAGGTGAGGTGTTCGAGCGCCAGCAACATCCGCACGGATACAAATAATTTCCGCACAGCATTGCGATCGTCGCGCAGCGTTCCGGTCACCGGGTGTCAGCGATAGGTATACCAACATTATTGGAATGTCCGTCGGGGGGTCACCGTACACCGCTGCATGCTGCGTCCTCTCTTGCTTTGCTCCTTCGTGTTCGCCCTCTCCGCCTGCTCCTCGGATTCTGGAGGCGGTGGAGGCAGCGGAGCCAATGGCGGCGGCGGTGGCAGTGCGGGAGGCAGCGCAGGCTCTGCGGGAGACGCAGGCTCGGGGGGCAACGGCGGCACCGGAGCCGGCCAAGCGGGCGGATCAGGCGGCAGCGCACAGTCGACTGGAGGCAGCGCCGGTTCCGGCGGAGAGGCAGGGGGCGCGGGAGCGACCAACTGTCCCACCAACGAGTGCTATGGCGCTGACGCTGGCACCGACGGCTACTGCAGCGACGAGCAGACGCGGGTCGCGTGCGTCCCTGATGCTGACGGATGTCTTGTCCCCGGGGAAACGACGGTGTGTGCCAAGCGGTGCCTCAAGGGCACCTGCTGCGGCACCAGCTCGTTCGACGACGACCCCTTGTGCGAGTGCATCAGTAACCCGTGCCTGGACAACGGATTCGGTGAAGGCTGGCACTGCCTACCCGACGGGCGCACGGTGGTGTGCTCCGATTTCACCTGCATCCGGCCCGCGAACAACACGCCGAGCGACTGCGAAGCCGGAATCAGCTGTGATCCAGGCACGGGCACCTGTGGCGGCTGCAACCCGAACGATCAGTGCTTTGGTTTCAAGGAGGGTCGCAAGGTGTGCGCCGGAGGTCTGAACGAGGCGACCTGCGGGCTAGTCGACGGGTGCATGGTGCAGACCAACACCACCGCCTGCAAGAAGGCCTGCGCTTTCGGCACGGGCTGCTGCGGGGCGAACGGCGACCCCTGTTGCAAGGGCGTGAGCCCGAGCTGCTTCGATGGCTTGAGCTGCGTCAACGACGTGTGTCAGTGAGCACGCTTACTTCGAGAACCCGCCGATCAAGGTTCTGAACTTCGGTGGCTCTGTCGGCGGTCGACGCCAGGGCTTGAACGCTTCATGCCGACTTGGGGTGGCTCGCACCGCGCTGGTGGTGATCACCGGTTCAAGTTTCACGGCGTCAACTAGCGCGTCGACCTGGGTCTCGATGGTGAGCAGCGCGGAGTCGTAGGTCTGGCTGACACCGACTCCGCCCTCAAAGCGACACCACCCAGCGTCCTCCGCAAGCTCCGATACCGCGCGGATATCCCACACATCCTGCGTGTTGGTCGTGAGAGCTACGGTCGTCACCCGAGCGGTGACCGCGCTGCAAGGCCCGTCAACTCTTGCGTAGAGGGTCGCGCGCAGATCGGAGTCTGCAACCACGACCTCGGTATTCAGCGTGGTGTGCGCCGTGAGCTTTGCACACAGGATCCCGGAGCGGCAGCGGCCCCCCGAAGCGAAGCTAGTATGCGCTACACCCTGGCTGTTGAACCAGGTGCTGGTTTGCACCGAGAACTCGAAGTCGCCATCCAACACGTTGTTGGGATCCATATTTCCCCAAGGATTTCTATCCTCGACCGTGCGCTTGACGTTGGGTGCCCCCGCAGCGCCTCCGGCCGAGCCGCCACTGCCAGCACTCCCGCCGCTCGAACCAGCGCTTCCGCCAGCGCCGCCGCCGGCGGAACCTCCCGTTCCTCCAGTCGCGCTCCCGCTCTCAGTGGAACCGCACCCCACGCACAGCAGGGCGATGGCCAACCATCCTAGCCGAATCATTGCCCCACCCCGCAGTCTGTGCAGGTACGCAACCACTCGAGTGCGCGCACGTAGGCAGTATCGACTCCCGCGACTAGATCAGACTGGAGTGGAACCACCTCTTCATCTGGGTCCGCGCCGAAACCGACGAGTCGCTGGCCCTGATTGGTGAAGGTCTCTGCGTAGCCGAACCACAGGTTGAAGAAACCGTGAAGCGACAACGCCTTGTAACCGGAGAACGCGCCATCCGAACGCGAGCCGAAGCTCCTCACGTTGAGCTGTCCTCGCATGCCATACGCGAAGAAGTCGCTCGCGCTCACGTCCCTGGACACGAGCACGGCCGCCTTCAAGCCAGGCTTTGGGTTTGCTGAGCCAACGCTGAAACCGTTGATCGAGTCCCAAGTGTTGAAGATCTTGAGACCAGCGACCACGTCGACGGACTTCCCAACGTAGACCTGCGGCCCCACCGTGACCGACAGCACCTCGGCCGGGCGAAACGGCTCGGAGATCTTCGCTGCGATGGCGAAGGAGCCGCCACCACCCAGGCGGTGGTCGAGGATCACCGCGCTCGCCTGGTCGCGTATCGTCTTCACGGCAGCGTCGAACTCCTGAGGCCTCGAGCCAGGGAGTTCGTTGAACAGCATGCTGTAGATCCCCTCGGTGCTGTCGCTTTCCTGCGCGAGATCGAGATACACGTCTCGAGTCGTCGCGTGGGTCTCGGCGTCGGGGTTCTGGCCGCTCGAGTGGAACGCGGGACGATGGTCGCACAGCGGGGCATCGAAGCTGCGTATCGAACTCAGCGTTTCGACCTGAATCGTTTCCGCGGGGCTACACGCACCCGTAGTACAGCGTACGCGCGTGATGCTCGTGGCGTAGTTGGCGATCGCCACCGGCAGTTGATCGAGACTCGCGGCGAACACGTTGGGGTCGCTACTTCCAGTCTGCGGGAGGCGATGGCTCAGGCTCTCTACGAAAGCCACGGGGTGCACGCCGTTCACGGCGACGAGTCGATCTCCAGCTTGCCAGTCGGGCATCGCGGAGAGCGCGTGGGAGACGAGCACGTCCGGATACTTGGGATCCGACGGCGCCTGACCCTGAGAGAGATCTCCGACACCTTCGACGAAGCAAGCCGGCAGCGTGACCAACGGGTAGTAGCCGAGGTTCGCGTAGGTGTGTGAGTCGTGCAGCTTATTCCAAGCTTTGATCACGTGCTCCCAATAGGCGCTCGCTTCGGTCTCCTGCGCCATCTCGTTGAGCTCGGCCCAAGCCTCGGGCAGGCGCTTGCGGGTCTCCACGCCGCCGAAGAACAGCTCCAGGCGGGACCCCAGATATGCCCCAAGCAAATCCTTGCCTTGGTCGGGTAGCGGAGGAGTGGAAACCACGCGGCAACGCCCGGCTGCGCACACTTCACCGGACCCACAGGATGCGCTGTCAGGCGCCTGACAACTCGCCTGCGGAGCGAAGTTGCCTTCGGGCACCAACTCGACCGCGTCAATCTCGAAGTCTTTTCCTCGCGGCTCCACGATGAAGCGCGCGACGCTGAGGGTCGCCGCGTCGTAGGAGAACGGCGGCGACTTCAGCTCGTACCAACCGTCGCTGGTGACCCGGCCGGTAGGAAACAACACGGGCAAGTTCGACGACGCCAGCTCTGACTCGGGAGTGTGCCCCAGCGCGAGATACACGTGCTCATGGGGCCCTCGAGCGTATGCACGGGCCACGGCGCGTCCCTTACCGGTCAGCTCGAGCTCGATCACCATGGCTCCGGTGAGCCGCGCGAAGGCCCCGCCCTCGAGGGCATCGGCCGCGACGCGCGTGGCTCCGGCGGGCACCTGCTGCTCGAAGCCTTCTTGATAAATCGCGTTCGTGCTGAAGCTGAACTCACCGTTCGAGTCGAACTCCCCAGCGCTGGCATTGGATGTCAGCACCAGCAGCGAAAGCGCAAGACCCCACGGCAGCGGCCCGATTGCGGATCGACGCAGCCGGGCGTGAGCCAGGCGTGCGTGACTTGACGACCTCATGAGGCCATCGTGCTGGCACGCCCCAGGGCTTTTCAACGTAAAAATCCTAACGCGACGGGCCACGGACGCGATGTGCCGGGCAGACGTCCAGCGCCTGCTAGTGAGGCGAATCTGTCAGCGAACTACGGAGACAGGACACTAGGTCCGAGGCGGTTCCCCGCCGAGCGCTAGCACTTCGCCTGCTTCGTCTGCGTCATCCAACACGCCGGCGTCGCCAACCTCGAGCTCCTCGAGATGCTCGGCGAAGAAGGGCCGCGGATCGGATCCGCGAGGCAAAGCTAGAAAGGCAGTAAAGAGCCGCCGATCGAGCATGTATGGATGCCCTCCTCGCCCAGCGTGAGTCAGGCGAACGAAGCCGGCCCGAGTGACCCGCCACTGGGCAATCAGCGCCGCGATCGTCTCAGGCTTCACACGAGGGTGGTCCACGAGAGACACGACCGCGGCATCTGCCCGCGCCACATCAGGCAAAGACAGCGCGACCGCCAAGGAACTCGACATCCCGCGGCCGGGCGCCGAGTTCTCACAGAAGTACGCACCTCGAGGCAATTCCTCCCGGATACGCTCTCGCAGCGGTCCACCAATCACCACGTAGACGGCGGCGCAGCCGCCTGCGGCGAGCGCCGAGCAGCTACGTTGCAGAAACGTTTCACCTTCGAGCACGGCCAGGGCCTTTGCGAAGCCCGCTCGGCGCGATGCACCCGCGGCGAGCACCACGCCAACGACTCGCTGATTCACGACGCGCTCCTGACGGCGCTGACCAACTCGCCCCACTTGTGACTTGGAATCGGTGGCTCCATACCGCGAAGCTGGTGTAGCGTGACCTGGCCTGTGAAACCACCGCAGGCGCGAGCAAACGTTACGTCGAAGCAACCAAGAGCAACTGCGTGAGTTCCGACATCTCGAATCCGCCATTCCTTCGCCTCGACCCCAAGCTCGGGCGCCGTGGCTTCCTCGCTGGGGCAGGCGCGTTGCTGTTCGCCGTCGCGCTGGAAGACAGCGCGCTCGCGCAGGGCAAAGTGCCGGGAGGAAACAAGGACGCGTTGCTGTTCGTCGGGGTCCAGCCCAATGGCAGCGTCGTGCTCACATGCCACCGCTCGGAGATGGGCCAACAGACCTGGACCGCGATGGCGCAGATCCTCGCCAACGAGCTCGACGCAGATTGGCAACGGGTACAGATCGTTCAAGCGGAAGGTCACCCCAAGTACGGTAACCAGAACACGGACGGCTCACGCTCCGTGCGCCTCAACTTCGACCGCCTTCGCCTGGCTGGCGCCACGATGCGCACGCTACTCGAACAGGCAGCTGCGACGCACTGGAAGGTGCCGCCTAGCAGCTGTGAGGCGGAGCTAGGCTTCGTCCTGCACCGGGGTTCGAAACGCAAGCTGGACTTCGGGGAGCTGGTGGAAGCCGCCAACAAGCTCCCGCTGCCGCCGGCGAGTCAGGTCAAGCTCCGGGAACGCAAGGCTTGGCGGTATTTGAGTCACGACATCAGGTCGCTGACCACTCCGAGCATCGTGAAGGGCGAAGGCACGTTTGGGCAAGACGTGCGGCGCCCGGGCATGCTCTACGCTGTGATCGCCCGGCCGCCGCAAGTGTTGGGGCGCCCGAAGCACGTCGACGATGCAGCAACGCTGAAGACGCCCGGCGTGAAGCAACTCGTGAAGCTACCAAACCTGGAAGCGCCAGTGGGCTTCAAGCCCCTCGGTGGCATCGCTGTGGTCGCCAAAGACACCTGGAGCGCCATCCGCGGGCGCGAAGCGCTCAAGGTCGAGTGGGAGGTTGGGCCCAACGCGAGCTATGACTCCAAGAGCTTTGAGCAGGCGCTGCTCAAAGCCGTGCGGAAACCGGGCAAGCTCGCTCGCAAGCGCGGAGACGTCGCCAAGGCGCTCAGCTCCGCCGCCAAGCGCCTGGAAGCCGAGTATTACGTTCCCCACCTCGCCCACTCCGCCATGGAACCTCCTGCGGCGGTCGCTGAGTGGACCGGTGATCGAGTGACCTGTTGGGGCTGTGGGCAGACGCCGCAGAAGGCACGCCAGACGGTCGCGCAAGTCTGCGGCGTGCCCGAGGAGAACGTGACGATCCACGTCACCTGGCTCGGCGGCGGCTTTGGGCGCAAGTCAAAGCCTGACTTCTTCGCCGAAGCGGCGCTGATCGCTCGGGCGGTCAAGGCACCGGTCAAGGTGGTGTGGACGAGAGAAGACGACCTGCAGCACGCTTACTACCACACCGTGAGCGCGCAGCGCCTCGAGGCCGGATTAGATGCCGCAGGGAAATGCGTTGCGCTCTTGCATCGCACGGCGTTCCCGCCCATCACCTCGACGTTCGTCGCTGGCGCGACCGACGCAGACCCCGGCGACTTGCGCCTGGGAGCCAGCGACACGCCGTTCGATGTGCCGAACCTCCAGCTCGAGAGCGGTCAGGCAGAAGCCCACATCCGCATAGGCTGGCTGCGCTCCGTGGCCAACATCTATCACGCGTTCGCAGTGCAGAGCTTCGCAGCCGAAATGGCCCACGCGGCGGGGAGGGACCCCAAGGACTACTTGCTCGAGCTGATCGGACCTCCGCGCACCATCGATCCGAACCAGGAAGGCGCGAAGTACGACAACTACGGCAGCCCGCTGAAAGACTACCCCATCGACACCGCGCGCCTGGCCAAGGTCACCCAGGAGGTCGCCAGGCTCGCGAAGTGGGGGCGCAAGTTGCCAAAGGGGCACGGCTTGGGCATCGCTGCGCATCGCTCCTTCGTCAGCTACGTCGCGACGGTGGTCGAAGTCGCCGTAGACGAGCAGGGACGACTCACCATTGTGGGTGTCTGGTCGGTGATGGATGCCGGGACCGTTGTGAACCCCAACCACTGCGAATCACAGCTCGAAGGCGGCACGCTGTTCGGCCTCTCCAACGCGCTGTTCGGCGAGATCACGGCCACGCGGGGTGTCATCGATCAAGCGAATTTCCCCGACTGGCGCGTGATGCGCATGCATGAAGCACCCCGTCACATGGAAGTGAAATTGATCGAATCCAGCGCGCCTCCTGGCGGCGTGGGTGAGCCACCGACTCCACCCGCAGCTCCGGCTCTGGCCAACGCGATCTTCGCCGCGACCGGGCTGCGTATCCGTCGCCTTCCAATCTTCGGAACGGACCGTATCGACCGCTTGAAACTGGGGACGCACCGATGACGATTCGCTTGAAAGTGAACGGGAAGGTTCACGACGTCGACGTCGCTGGGGACACGCCGCTGCTCTGGGTGCTGAGGGACCACTTGGGGCTCACCGGGACGAAGTTTGGCTGCGGCGTCGCGCAGTGTGGAGCCTGCACGGTGTACGTCGATGGCTCACCGCGCCGAGCCTGTGTGGCACCTGTCAGTTCCGTCGGGAATAAGCCAGTGACGACCATCGAGGGCCTCGAGGGACCAGAGGCCGACGCAGTACGCGAGGCCTGGCTGTCACTCCAGGTACCGCAATGCGGCTACTGCCAGTCTGGCCAGATCATGAGCGCGGTGGCCCTACTCAAGAAGCGCCCTTCGCCGACGGACACCGACATCGACCACGCGATGACTGGCAATATTTGACGCTGCGCGACCTACCTGCGGATCCGCAGGGCAATTCATGACGCGGCGGGAAATCTGAAGAAATGACTCCGCTGAACCAGAAGCACCCGCGCCGCGGCGGCGCGCGCACGCTGCTCCTGTGCGTTGCTGCGCTGAGCACTTTCGCTGCTTTCGGCTGCGGTGAGCCTCCGCGAGTGAAGGAAGCACCTGTATCACCTCCCCCCCTGCCCTCGGAGAA
>JBFXBK010000251.1:0-13189 GCA_050183255.1 Polyangiaceae bacterium
GCTGCGCAGCTCCGGAAGGCCGCGGAGCACGCGGAGCTGGGAGTCGTGAATGTGGGCTCCGGAGAGGTCTAGCTCCCGTAAGTGTCGGAAGCCGACGAGTGAGGAGTAGTCGGGGCCTGTGAAGCGCGGAGGCACCAGGCGCCGCAGCTCGAGGACGGAGAGCTTGGCAACTCCCGTGGCATCGATGCTGCTCCGCGAGATGTCCAGATCACGCAGGGCGTGCAGCTTGACGAGGTGCTGGACGGCCGCATTGCTCAGCTGAGCACCCTGCGCGTCCAGCTTGCGGAGCTTGGGGAACCGACTCAGCGTCGCAACGTCCTGGGAGCGAACGCCGTCCCACAGCGTGAGCTCTTCAAGCTCCGGCGCTACGAGCTTTCGCAACTCGAGCCCGGCACCCGGCGTTTTGAAGCGAAGCCGGCGGAGCTTCGGCAGACTGGAGATGCGCTCCAGGTCCGCGCTGTTCACCGCACCAGACTGGACCTCCAGATCCTCGAGGTTTGGCGGTAGCGCGCCTGCGAGAGGCTGCCACGAGTCCACGGAGACCTTCAGGCGCTTCAGACGTCGGAGTCGTGTCCAATCCAAGGAGGAGCCGGTACCCGCCACGAGACTCAGCTCGAGGCCCTCGATGTTGGTGAGGCTCGCGAGCCTGCTCAAGTTCCGCGTGGTGACCACGACCTGGATAGCCACAGGGAAACGGGCGGCCAGCTGGTTGATCACGGAGAGTTCGTCACGCTGCAGCTCCCAGAGGCGCGCGTGTAGGGCGAGCGGACCATTGGCAGCGCGAAGTCGCTCGCGTGCACCCGCCCCGCCAAGTGCGATCCACACGGCACGCCCGTTGACACTGACGACCCCGGGCGACTCGGCTCTGAGCTCGCTGAGCTCTTGCTCGCTGACTGGCAGCCACGCTTCGAGGAGCGGGCTGTAGGTCCAGGGGTGCGTTGCCTTCGACGCGTCTTCTGCGGCTTCGGGTTGCACTTCGGGAGCGGCGTCGCGCCCCTCAGACGGCGCATGCACGGCGTGGGTGCAGGCCAGCGCAAGCAAGCCCACCAGGCCGAGGTGCCTCACGGCGGAGCTCCAGGTGCTGGCGCCTCGACTTCGGCAGGCTGCTCCGGCTCCGTTGCGAGCTGAGGCTCCGGCGGCAGCTTGCTGTCCAGGCCTTGCACCAGATAGCGCTCGAAGAACTCGCTCATCACGCTGTAGAAGAGGTCGCGGGTCCGCCGTCGGCGGAAGCTGTGGCCTTCGTTCTTGGCGAGGAAGAACCAGGTGTCGTGCCCTGAAGAGCGCACCGCCTCCGCGATCTGACGTGCTTCTGTGATGGGTACGCGCGGATCGTTCTCGCCGTGGGCGATCAGGAGCGCACTCTGGATCTTCGATGCTTGGTGCAGTGGAGAGATGCTGTGCAGGTAGTCCCGCATCTCCACGTCGCTCTCGTCACCGTACTCGCGGCGCCGCAAGTCCCGGCGGTACTCACTGGTGTTCTCCAGGAAGGTCACCAGGTCACTCGCGCCGACCACGTCGCAGCCGGCGCGAATGCGATCGCCGTACTTGGTCAGTGCGGCGAGCACCATGAAGCCGCCGTAGCTCGCGCCGTGGATGCCGACGCGCGTCGCATCGAGCTCTGAGCGCTTCGCGATCCAGTCGAGCCAGGTGCCCACGTCCTCCACCGCCTTGTGCCGCAGATTCCCGTTATCGAGCGCGAGGAACGTCTTGCCGTAGCCGTCTGAGCCGCGCACGTTGGGCGCCAGCACCGCGACTTTCCGTGTGGCAACCCAGTACTGGATTACCGGGTCGAAGCTCGGTCGGCTCTGCTGTTCGGGGCCGCCGTGCATCCACAAAAGCACCGGAAACGGACCATCACCGGCAGGCTTGTAGTACAGGCTCGGCAAGTCGACGCCGTCTGGGGCCTGCGTGGTGACGAGGGTTGGGTTGACGAGACTCGACTTCGCCAGGCCACCGACTTCACTCTTGGTCCAGGCCGTGAGCTTCGCGCTCTTGAGGTCGAAGCTGAACACGTCGCTCGGCGTGGTCGGTGTCGACAGGTTGAAGATCAGCGAGCGCGAGTCGCTGAAGCGGAGGCCTGATATGACTCCTCGCGGAATCGAGTGTGCGGGGCGTGGGTCGCCCTTGGGGAGCGGCTGCAGATAGAGCATCGAGTAGCCGTCTTCGTTGAGGGTGAAGGCAAGCTGCTTGCCGTCGCCGCTCAGCGCGAACTCTTCGACGTTCCACTTGTACTTGCCCGTGACCTTGGTCCAAACGCCCGACTCGGTGTCGATCTTGAAGACGCGGGCAAACTCACCGCCGCGATCCGAGAGCGCGTACAGCTCTCTGGACTTGCTGCCGAACATTCCCAGCGTCGTCGACACGCCGGGCTCTAGCTCGCGCACTGGACGGCGCTTACCCGTCTCGAGGTCCAACAGGTGTAGCGTCGCCTGATCCACCGCCAGGAACTCGAGCAACAAGAGCTGCTTTGCGTCACGCGACGCATACTGAATCACCCACTGCCCAGGCAGCTCCGCAGCCAGTGTCGCTGATTCACCCTTGGCGAGCGCCTTGGCGGACAACAGATACAGGTCCATGTCCGTGCCGTTGCGGCGATTGCTGGTGAACGCGAGGGAGCCGTCGCCCAGCCAGCGGAAGCCGCCGTTGCGGCTCTCACCATCGGTGAGGCGATACAGGTCTCGCGTCTCGAGGTTGAGATTCCAGATCTGGAAGTTCTCTGTCCCCAGCTGATCCCCGCGGTAAGTCAACAGGCCACCTGGGCTGAAGGCGCCCTGCTCAACCGGTTCTCTGCCAAACGTCAGCTGCTCCCGCAGCCCGAGCGGGCTCGCGACCTGGTGCAGGTGGGTCGTTTCCGCGAGGCGAGTCAACACCACGATGCCGCGTCCAGCGGGCGCCTGGGTGGCGAGCTTCGCGCGACGCGTCTCCAGGTAGGGCGCGAGGTGGGTCGCGACGAAGCGCGAAATCGGCGGGACGTTCTCGAGCTCCGGCTCCACCACGTCGTCGACATCGGCGACGTCCCACTCGAAGGCGGTGTCGTCGCGGGGGCCACCGATCACGCCGCGATTGTCTTCGCGCGGTGCAGCACGCACCACGCTCGGCTTCGGCTTCGGCTGCTCTGCGACCGCCGGCGCGGGCGCGGGCTGTGGCGTGTTGAGCTGTGCCGGTTTGTTGCCACTGCAGGCGCCTAGCACCAGAGCCAACAGCGAGAGCGCCCGACGCATCGCAACCGAGTAACCTCAGTTGTTGCCGCGTGTCGAGCCTGCTGTGCGAAGGCCGCTTTAGGGGGAGGCTTGCTCGAGCTGGCACGCGTCACTCAGCTGCAGCACGTGGCGCTCGTCCACGGAGTCTTCCTTGGCGAAGCGCCCGGCCATCACGACTTGGCCCTCCGGGCTGACCACCAGGTCGCCGATGAAGGCGATGCCGGGCCGGTCGATGCGGTGCTGCCAGAGCGCCTGCCCGTTGCTATCCACGCGCAGCAAATTCAGCGTGCCGCCGTCGAGATCGCGCAGCTCGGAGCTCAGGAGCACGCCGCCGCCTGGCATGAGGCGCGCCCGGGTGAAGCCCGGTGCCCCGGCGAGCTGCTCCGAGGTGTGGACCAGGGTCTGCGTTATGTTTCCTTGAGGATCGAGGCGATAGCTGCGGACAGCTGGGCCCCAGCCGAGCGCAGACACAAAGAAGTCGCCGTTCGGCAGCTCTAGTGACGTGGTGATCTCGGGATCTTCGATCCCTGGATCACTCAAAGTCTGCACCCATAGTCGCTGGCCTTTGGCATCCAAACGCAGCAGCCGGCCAGGGCCGGTGCTGATGCCACCGGCTGATGGACTGCCAGTGATCAGTGTGCCGCCATCACTGGTCGGTGCCACGGTCCAGGCGGTTCCGCGGGCGTACTGGAAGGTGTCGCTGTACTCCCAGAGCAGATCGCCTGCGGAGTCGATTGCCAGCACCTTCAGCGGACCGCCCGAGCCGTTCAGCCAGGTCTGAGTGACGATCACGACGTGATTTTCGAATGCGTAGCTGCCCACCACGCGCTCGTCGCTCGACTCACCCAGAGTTGGCGGATCACTGCCGAACACGCGAGTGAAGCGCGGCTCGCCGCGGCCGCTCAAGCCATACACCACCACGTCCTTGTCCGCGCCGGAGTACGCCTCTTGAGTGCCAATCAGCAACAACGCATCGTCCACTTGGTACACCCCTGCGGGCCACACGTCTTCATCGGTTTGGAACGCGACCCGCCACTCGAAGCTCGCTCCGCCGGTGTGATACTCGAGGGTCGTGCGCCGCGGGCTGCCGTCTCCATGGCCGACGGCCAGGAAGCCGTCGCGAGTCTCGCTGAGCAAGTTGACTCGCTGGTTGATATCCTTACGGAACAGCTCTCCACCGCGCCCGTCGAAGCGCTCGACGGAGCTCCAGTTATTCTGGGTGGTGTACTGGGTAGCGACGACAGGGCCGTCACCAAACCACAACAGCGACTGTCCGGCGCGCTCGTCGAGTTGCTCATCCACCAGGTGCCACTCCTGGTTCGGATCACACAGCCCAGCTTGCACGCCCGCTTCTTCGCCGGGTTCGATCACGCGGCCGCAACCCAGCGCTGCGACCAACGCGCCGCCAAAGCAAGCCATCTTCAGTGCCGTGGTGTGACTCATCCTCACCCCCAAAATCCGAGCAGCCATGTCGTGCTTCGGTGATAGCCAAGTCTCCGGCGGGCGCCTACTCGCGTCCATCGGCTTTTGCGTATGGGTTTTGGGAGCGCTGAACGGGTGTGGTTACGAAGCCGAAGGCCCGACCCTGTTCAATGCTACGAGCTTCCCGATCCACGTGCGGGTCTGGAAGGCGGCGTGGGCGTGTGACACGCCATTGCCTGATAGCCAGCACTGGGATCTGAGCGAGTGTCTGGAGCTCCCACCTGGAGTCGGCACGCTGCTTCCTGGAAGTTACGACGGCGATGCCTGTGAAGTCGCCGTGGTGGAGAGCGACGGACTCGCCACGACCGCTCTGTCCTGGGACCGCGGAGCAGTTTGGGGGGGAGAGGGGCACGACCACCCCGACGACAACACCGTCTACCTGGAGCGCGTCGCCAGGCGGCTGTACCTCGTGAGCGCGCCGAATATCTCTGCGGAAACATACATCGGTGAGCTGCCCAACGCCGAGTGCCCTCCATGAAGGCGCGTGTCGTCGCGCTGTCGGTGCTTGGCGCTGGGACCTGTTGCGCGAACGCGAGAGCCAGCGAGTTGAGCCACGAGCCGCTGGTCTACTCGGAGTTGCGGCTGGAGCAGCCCGTGCACCGCCCCGAGTACGAAGCGCAAGCTTCAGCCCGAACCCAGAACGGGAGCGACGCGGAGTCGCTGAGCTTCGAGCCGACGTGGCCAGTTGCGCTCGGGGTGTCGCTGCCCGTGCTGGCGCCGTTGTTTGTCGGGCTGCGCATGGGAGGCGGGAGCCTACTCAGAGTGCGCGGCGGACCAAGCATCACGCTCTTCGAAACCAGCGTAGTGCCCCGGGTCGTGCTGCCGATTCATCAACGCGTCGACGAGGATCGGGAGTTCGCGTTCGCGTTCAGCATGCCGCTGTCACTGCTCTTGCCCGTGTACGTCAGCGAGGCCGAAGCGGGGCGCGCCGTCACTCGAGAGACACGCGCTGGCGTAGGCGTCAGCGTCGAGTGGCAGCTCGAGTGCCTGTTCCGCTGGGGCCACTCCGTGCTGAGCTTTGGGCCTCTGTTTGCGCAGCGCTGGGTGCGCTACTCTGCGACTAGCCGGTTCAGAACGCAAGCTGGGCAAGTGACGCAAAGCTACGGCGCGCACTACGCGCTGTTCGGCTTGCACCTTGGGTACGGCTGGAGCTTTTGAGCTGCTTCCTGGCGGCTATTTCTTGCGTGCCTCGAGGTAGGCGTTCAACGCCTGGTAGTATTCGTTGCTCGCTTCATCCGTAGGGAAACAGGCGAAGGGGCGCTTCGGGGGTTCCTCGCCCATGGGGTTCTGCTCGTAGGCATCTTCGCAGGTGAAGCCCGCCGGACAACGCTTGGTGTCGTCGCACTTCTTGTGGCAGCTGATGAAGGGGCCGACGCCTGTCGCGTGCTCGTCCTCAGCGCACTCGCGATAGCCAGATGGCTCGCGGGTCTGACACTCGACGAACTCCTGGCAGCCAGTCTCGAGGCCACGCAGGCACTCGGGCTCCCAGGCGTCGCTGCCATCGGCATCCGCGGAGGGTGAATCGCAACTGATGCCGTGGGTCGCCAGGATTAAGCCCGGCGTCAGCCGCGGTGGGCAGTCGCACGCGGCTTTGATCAGCTCCGCAGCGCTACGCTGGGGCACGTTCGCGAAGCGCGCGACAGCGACTGGCCTGGAGCCGCCCTTGGGCCACGTGGCGTGGAGGCGCACCAGGTAGGGGAACCAGGTGAACGAAGCGTCGAGCTTGCTGCCTTCGGTGAAGCGCCAGACGAGCTGGACCCGCCCCATCTCGCCGCTCGCCTTGGCTTGTATCCCTTCGGAAGCGGAGTCGACGCTCGCTCGCCACACTGGAGTGCCGAAGTAGCTCAGGCCCGTGCAGCGCACCCTCACCCAATCCCCTGCTTGCCGTGCCTCACAACCCAGAGCCGGACCGCCTGCGAGCTCGAGCTGCGCGCCCTGATCGAAGTCGCTGTCGGTGGGCTCGGCCGCCTTCGACTCAGCGCTGGGTGTCACCTCCGCCGGGGCGCTCACTTCGACCGGCTGAGGCGCCGGCTGTGAGCCACCGCAACTTGCCGCCAACCCCAATGCCACACACGCCGCGCCGAGTGCTCGATACATCCGCGTGAGAATAGAGCGGCGTCTGCGTGCGCCGTTAGCGGATTTCGCAGTGCTGGTCGCGAACGATGGACCGCGACCTACGGCAGTCCCGTTGCGCCGCTGTCGCGGAGGCGGACAAACAGACCTTCTTCGTAGGGGATCTGTGGCGTGTAGTTCGCCATGTGTTCGCGCATGGTTTCTTCTCCCACCCAGCTGCTCAGTTGCGCGAGGCGCTCAATCGCGAAGCGCGCCTCGGGGAGCGGACCGGGTAGTTGCTTTGCGCTCAACAGGACCTCCGCGTATTTCACGATCGCGACGTGGTACGCGGCAGTCAGCTCCCGATCGCGTGCGGTGTTCCACGCGTTGGTGATCTTGGCGCGTATGACTGCGGCCTTTGCCTGAAGATCGGGGTTGTCGCTCGCGTCTGCTCGCGCCAGCACGTCTGCCTGGAACGGGGTGAACAAGCGCAGGGCTGGCGCCTTGGCTTCGCGCAAGCTGGCCCCGAGCGCGTCGTACAGCGACGCTTGACGTAGCCGCACCGTGACTTCCCACTTGGCGCCAGGCTGCCCTTCGAGCAGTTGCTGTAGCGCTTTGTACCAGGCCTTGGCGTCTGCGGCGTAGCCGCGAAACGCCTGGATCACCTGGGTGACCGAGCCTCGAAGCTGCTGGTGCCCCGTCTCGCGGTCAAATTCCGCGCGGATACGCGAATCGATGCGTGTGTACTCACGTTGTCTCGCGACATCCAGCGGAGCGCCCGAGGGAATGGGTGACGGGTCGAGAGGTGCCAGACCAAGGCGCAACGGAACGCTGCACAGCGCGAGGCGCTCGCTGGTGCTCACCGCTTCTCCGCATTGAGCCGGGGTGCCCTCCATGCGGATCAGCTGCGTGCCAGGGTGCGCCGCGGCGCGCGCTTCGGGGTCGAACCACGAGGTGTTGCCGAGCGCCGCCGCAGAGCCTGACGCCAAGCTGAAGCCACCGACGTCGATACGCGTGATGTAGTGGGTCGCGCGCGAGCAGCTCGGACCTTGGAAGTCCTTGCGCTGGAGTTCATGCTTGGTGGAGAGGTCGAGCTGGCCAACGGCCATCGTATCCGTACGGAGCGCTAACCCTTCGAGGCGTGGGGCGACATAGCTCGCTCCCAGCGGGAACTTGCCGAACAGCTCTGGCTCCCCAGCCGCGATGCGCGCCTCTCGCTTGAGGAACGGCCGGTATTCGTAGGGCAGCGCTTCCGCCACGCAGTCGTCCAGCACTTCCAGCGTCACCTCACAACCCTGGGTCTCGTACCGCACGGCAACGGCGTGCTCCAGGTGGTTCACCTGGAGCGCGGCGCGAGGCTTGTCCGCCAACACCAGAAGCGGCTCAGCTTCTGCTTGAACCGCTGGGCAGTAGGGCGCCTTGGGTGGCGCTCGAGACGGCGGCGGATGTGCGCAAGCACCGAGAGAGAGAGCACCACTCAGGCCGAGTACCACCTTGCGGATCGCTGAAGCGCGCATGAGCTGCATCTACCACGGGAGCTTTGGAGCCGCCGTGGGTGAGAAGTTGATGGCGGTTCAGCGCAGACCCGGGTCGCAGGTAACGCTGGTCAGCTCCATCCCCGCGCACCCGAGGGAACCAGAGGAATTGAGCAACGAGAGATGCGGCAGGCTGAGCAGCGTCGTCTTGCTTGCCGGCGTCAAGTCGTTTGAGCTGAACACCAAGCGACGTAGGCCCTGGAGCTTGGCAAGCTTGGCGAAGGCCGCGTCGTCGAACTGGACGAACATGAGCGAGAGCGCGCGCAGGTTGGTGAGTCGTGCCAGCTCTCCGACCGCGGAGCTGTCGAGGTTGGTGCAGCCGAGGTCCAGCACGCGTAGCGATCGGGGCAGTTGCCGCGCGGTTCTTCCGGTGATGCGGGTGTGATTGAGGTTCAAGCGGCGCAACTCGTTGAACCGAGCCAGCGTCTCTGCGACTTCGTCAGTGAGAGGGAGCCCTGCGAGATCGAGCTCGCGGAGCTTCAGGCCCCTCAGAAGCTTGATGCCAGCGTCCGTCACCCTCGCTTCGGAGTCGAGCGTCAGCTTCTCGAGTTGCTCGAAGCGCGCGACTTCCTGCATGCCCTTGTCGGTGACTGAGTCGCCTAGCTCGAGCTCTGCGAGATGCTTGAGCTGAGCGAGCTCCTTGAGGCCGTCATCGTTGATTCCGCGAGGGATCCGTAGGCGCTTCAGACTGCTCGCGGCGACCAGGTGGTGGACTCCCCGATTCGACACGTTCACGGATTGGGTGCTGAACGACTCCAGGTGCTCGAGGCGGCTCAGGTGTTGCAAGTCTTGATCGCGGATGGCGCCGGCCGCCGTCAGTTCCCGGAGCTCCTTGAAGGTGTCGAGGGTCGCGAGGCTGGGTAAGGCTCCCAGGTCCATGGAGAGCGACTTGAGCCGCGTCAGCTCGGTCAGGGGCGTGGTGTCGTCGTGATCTCCAGCCAGCCACAGTCGCTCGATAGTCTTGGGGAGCCGCGGGAGCGTCCGGCTCGTGTTCCATGCCCTGGTCAGGGACAGCCACCGCAGGCGCTTGAACGCACTCCAGTCGAGTTCAACCTCACTGGCGAAGTCGTCTAGTCTGAGCCCGTCGATGTAGCGCAGCTGGCTGAGCGGCTTCACCTGGTGACCCACTCCGCGATCGACTTTGACCAGCACTGGGTGGCGCTTCGCGAGCGCTTCGACTTCGCTAAGCACGCCTTCATCCAGGGTCTGCAGCAGGATGCTGACGGGACCACTGACCTGCTGAAACGCCGCTGTGGCGTTCGGTGCGCTGGTCGCGATCGAAACGACGCGACTCCCCAGGTAGATCACGCCCGGCGAGTGGCTCTCCAGGTCGTCCAGTTCATCGTCGGTGCACGGGACCTCGATACCGTACGCCGAGTTCCTCCACGTCGGAGCGACGAACCGGGGCGCCGGCTCTAGCTCTGGAGTGGCCGCGACAACCACCGCGGGCGCTGCATGCTGCCCGCCACAGGCGAGAAGCAAGAGCGCTGTCAGCAGCAGCGCAGCATGGCGTGAGGCGAGAGGCACGATGAGCCAAAGGGTACACGCTCTCGGCTTGCTGGTGGGTCGCTTGGGAATGGCAGCGCGGCGTGCGCGTTCTCTACCAGCGGGAAACACCTCTGCAGCTGAAGCGCGCTATAGGGAAACAGGCGAAGGGGCGCTTCGGAGGTTCCTCGCCCATGGGGTTCTGCTCGTAGGCATCTTCGCTAGAGCTTCCTCAGCGCAACGGTCACGGCACCCGGTTGCCCCGGTAGCCCGTTCTGTGCACCTGCGTTTTCTGGCCCGATGCTACCGCAACTATCCTCGCGGATCGTGATCTGAGTCGCGGTGATGGCGTAGTCACCCGAGTCTGAGGAGACGAACGTGGTGTACGTACCAGGGCGCGCCGGGAGCGCGTACAAGCCGGTGCAGTCCTCTCCACCCGCGTAGGTGATGGTCTCGTCGTAGTCGCCTTCCTTGATCTCGACCTCCGCGTCGCACAGCGGCTCCAGCGTTTCCGCGTCGATCACGTATACCGCAGGTTGCACCGAGGACGCCTGGCAAGTCTGATCGCTGCCGCAGCCGCAAAAGAACACAGCGCTGGTGCTGATGCTGAGCGCGACCGCGTACAGCTTCGTGCTTCCCATGGCTCCCACTCTACGGGGAAATCTCCGTCGGCACAGCCGTGGGATGGAGTCGGTTGTCGACAGCCCCGTCGCGCTGCCTGGAGCGCGGAGTGGCTGGAGTGGCGCGAGCCGCCGACGCCTCCCCCAAAACCCCCAATCGGCGCAGCGGATTGGTCCCGGCTTTCGCTGCATGCTGTGGGGGATTGGGAGGAGATGATGATGCTTGCTCGTTGGTTCGTACTGGGGCTGATTGGTCTGGGCTGCTGCGCGTGCAGCGAAGATGAGGGTAATTCCGGGGGGAATGGCGGAACCGGGGGCGGCGCGGGGTCCGCTGGCAGCAGTGGCTCTGCGGGAGACGGGGGCTCTGCAGGAGACGGTGGCTCTGCGGGAGACGGCGGCTCTGCGGGCGCCGGAGGGTCGGGCGGCAGTGCGGGCGCGGCCGGTAGCGGCGGCGCAGCTGGCAGCGGGGGGCAGGCAGGCGGAGCAGGCGGCACGACGAGCGGTGGCGCTGGAGGTAGCGGCGCTGGCTCTGGCCTGACTTGCGAGACGTATCAGTCAGAGGAGATCTGCAGCGCATCCTGCGCTGACTTGCCGGTGACCATCGACCTTGGAAGCAGTATTGCCTTGGGACGCAGCGGCGCGTTGCTTTGCTATGCGGAAAATCCAGCGACGTGCTTCGTGACCAACAACACCTACAGCGATGGGCCTGCCGCCTGCGCCCAAGCGCAACCTGTGTTCGCGTGGTTGGACAGCGGCAACGGTTCGCGGGGGTTCACGGCTGGATCCGGATGGCACATCAAGAGCAGCAGCGTTGGGATGATCGAGCAGACCACGGCTCAGTACGTCACCAACGTACCTGACGCCACGACGATCACCGCCGTGGTCAACGACGGCACCCTGCAAGCGCCGGGGGCCAATGACTACGAGGTCGTGTTCGCTTTCGCGGGTGCCGCGGTCACCTTCACCTCGGTCACGCCGCTATGAGGAGCCTGAAGCTGCGCCGGGTCGCGACCTGCGTCGGCCTGGGAGCGCTGTTCGTCGTCGCTTGCGGCGACGACAGCGAAAGCCAGCCGAGATCCAGGCCCGTGGCAGCGGCTTCAGACGCTGCGGTCGCGGAGCTGCGCAGCCTCGAGCCGAGCACAGTGAGCTTCGACGAGCTGATGGCTCGCTTCGACGTGAACGGCGACGATCGCATCGACGCGACGGACGTGGGCGATCTCGAGCGGTGCGTGGAGGCGAAGGAAACCGCGCTCGACGATCTGGCATGCGACTTGGTTCCTGACGGAAAAGCAGATCTGCAGGATCTCTACGCGTTGCGCCTGGTCTTGGGGGAGGTGCGCCCGAAGAGTGATGCAGAGCTCCGCGAGCTGGCCGAGGGGTTGCGCGCCCTGGCTGACGCGGGGCACCCGGTGACGCCCGCCAGTTTCGACTTCGACCAGGATGACGCCTCGACCAGCGCCGACTTGCGCAGGCTCGCCGAGCTGCTCGAAGCGAACCCAAATCAGGCGCTCGACGTCGATGGGGACGGCGCCTTGGGGCCCTCCGATGTGGGTGAGCTCGCGAGGCGCCAGGCGCGCGTTGCTCTGGGACAGAACGCACAGACCGTGGACCTCAACGGGGACGGCGTCTCGGATATCCAGGACAATTACCTCCTGGCTGAGGTGAGTCTCCTGGTCGGGTTGTACAGCTTTGGGCTCTTCGACCACGATCTGAACGGTCGCGTCGACCGCGACGACTTCTGCTCAGGCAGCGGCGCCGCGAGCGCTGTGGTCAAAGGCGACTCTAGCGTGTTCGACCTCTTGATGCCGCCAGCGGAATCCGCGGCGGCCGAGGCGGACCCTGGGCGTCTCTGGGTCTGTCGCGGGGATGGCCGCTCGGATCTGCGAAACTTCATCGGTCTGGAGGATCGGCAACAAATCCGTGTGGAACCGAATGGCCTGTACTTGAACGAGGTCAGCGCTCCACCCCAAGGGTATGCACCTTTGGCGCCCGAACGTCTGCAGGGTCGCCGCTTGTTCGTCGTGAGCCGCAGCGCTTCTGCTTGGCCGCTGCAGGCAGTGACGTTGCCGTGGGGTACGACGGTGGGTGAGGAGAGCTCCGTCACCATTGGCGGCGACCCACTGCCGAGCGGGGCAAGCCTCCTGATCCCAACCGGGGTGATCGATCTGGACAGCGGCGTCCCGAGCGGAGCCCGCGTGTGGAAGCGGCAGGCGCGCACCTCTTACGATGCGCCGGTGTTCGACCTGACCTACGACGAAGCCGCCAAGGCCTCTGCGGGCAGCTTCTTCCAGCGCATGAGCGACGCCCAGACGGCCTACGCTCAGTGGATCGCAGGTTGCCCTTGTGAGCTCGATGCCGGGACGCGCCAGGAGCTCGTGCGCTGGCTAGTGCGGGCCAAGCACTGCCTCGACTCCGATCTTGGCGTTGCTCGCGCCCGCCTCGAGGCGGCGCGCGTCAATCAGGCTCGGGTGGCCCGCCTGAGCATCTCCGCGTCCAACGAAGCCGCCGCGCGCTGGACGCTCTTGGCTGACGACATCTGGACCATGGAGGTGGTGTCATCGCTGCTGCTCGTTGCGGAGACCGGCTACGACTTCGCTACGGGTGGTCTCGGTAAGGCGTTTGCGGGAGCAGCGGCGAACGGCGCCGCAGAGCTGGACAAGGACCTGCGCGCGGACAACGGTTTCTATGTGGAAAGTGGCAAGTCGCTCGCGTTGGGCTTGCCTGCGGGAGCGCTGGAGATGGCGCTCACCGAGACACTGCGCGGCATTTCCTGGAACCCTGCGGCGCCGACGGGCCTGTAAGACTTCACCCGCCT
>JBFXBK010000252.1:0-13159 GCA_050183255.1 Polyangiaceae bacterium
GAGTGCTTGCAATATGCAAGCGGTCGCAGCAAGCTACCCAAGCACTCCCGGTTTGCAAGCACTTTCCAGCCGTCGCCAGGTGTTGAAGAGCGAGGACCTCGAGCTCATACCGCGCGCTCGCCATGCTCTGACGCTCTGAACTCCGCCTTGAAGGCCTCGTACTGCTCGTCCAGCTCTTCGGCGCGCTCCGCCCCGATGGCTTCTTGAGCCAGGGCGAAGAACTGCGACTCTTCCTCCTCCACGTGCTCCTCGAGGATCGTCACCAGCGTGTGGACCGTCTCAGTCCACTCTGGATGATCGAACGAGTAACCAGACAGTCGGTCTACGACCACCTCCAGCTTGCGTACCGACGCGGAGTGCTGCTCCGAAACGCCGTAAGTCAAGCCCTGGGAGCGGAGACGCGGATACAGGACTTGCATCTCTCCGAGCTCGTGCGCCATCAGCTCTTCCCGTGCCTTCGCGAATCGCGCCGCGCGGAAATGAGCATTGTCACTTGCGGCAAGCTCCTTGAGCAGCCGGACGAGATCTCGGTGCTCCGAAGTCAGAGTCCGAAAGATCCCTCGGAGCACTTGAGTGCCAGACGCAGTGGGTAGTCCTTGAGTGGTCGGGGTGAGTTCAGTCAGTCGATTCGGCATACTGGTCCCTCTTTGCGCTGATTCGCGACACAGCACAGTCTATTTCCACACGTAAACGCTTGCGTTACTACGGCGTTCCGCCCAGCGGCCCATTGCCGCGCGTGGAACATGAGCCGCCTTGTGCCTTGTGCCGAAGATAGTCTTGCTTGAGTTCCTCAGCTCGCGCTGCGCCCAGCACCGCCTGTGCGCGAGGGAAGAACTCACTCTCCTCTTCCTGCACATGGCGCAACACCAGCTGCCGCAAGGTCAACGCACTCGCGAGCCACTCGGGATCGTCGTAGTCGCGGCCCGCGAGGAGTCGAATCATTGACTCGAGGTCACGGGCTTCCACGTCGTGACGTTGAGCTAGTGCGCGAGTCGCGGCGAAATCATGCAAGTCTGGACACAGCACGCGCACTTCGCCCTGGTCATGAGCGAGCAACGCGTGACGAACCTGCGGCCACAACTCGGCTCGTAGCTGCGGGTGCGATGCCATGCACAGCCGGTCGAGCAGCTGCAGGGCTTCGCGGTGCTCGGCTACCAGGGTCTTGAAGATCCCCTCGAACGCATGACTGTGGTTCTTCGCTCGCTTGGTCTGCTTGGGCGCCCGCCCGGGCTCAGGGTGTCGGTGTTCCATCATTGTCCTCCTCGCTGCTATCGCTGCCTCATCCAGCCTTGATCGGGGCGCAGGCGATGGGCTTACCCGCGTTGCCGCTCTCGCCGTCGCCGTGATCTTCCCCTTCGTGGATCACGATCGCCTTGCCGATGAAGCTGCGCGCGTCGCCAGGTTTCAGGTTCGCTTTGGGTACGACGATGGTCAGCGTGCCGTCACCGTCTTCATCCACCTCGAGGTTTCCTAGATCTCCCAGGTGATGCTCACTGGCGGAAGGCAAGCCGTGCTTGTTTCCGTCCGGCGAAAAGTGCGCGCCCATGCTCTTGCCAGCGATGTCGCTGCAGTCATCCTTCTCGTGGATGTGGACCGCCTTCTTGCCCTTGGGCGCGTCCTCCACTGAAATCTCGATGCGCACGCCGTCCGCGGTCTCCTTGAGCTCTGCGTCACCTGAGAGCTTCATTTTGGGCACACTGGCGAACTCTGCCTCGGCCTCACGCGCATCCCCGTCAGCAGGCGCAGCAGCACTTGCTTGACCGGGAACGCTGCCTCCGGGCTTGGCCACTGGGACCGACGGCGGTGGCCTCAGAGCTCGATTGGATTCCAGGGGTTGCGCGCGATCAGGATCTCCGGGAGAGGTTGAAGATTCGGGGTTGTCACAAGCAATCAGCGCGAGCGGCAACACACCGGTGAGCAGGCAGAGTTTGAGTTCCATGTCGGAAGTTGGAGCAACCGCCATGCCACCGTAGGTCGGTACCGGGATGGGGCGGTTCGCCTCTGGCCGAAGCGCGACACCGCGACAGATGGCACCGCCTGCACCGGCATGCCCTGATTCCGTACGGTCTCATCTGCGCAACGAGCGCCCCAAGCTCATCCCACGCTGCGTGTCACAAACCCGGCGCGCGCAGTGACGTTGATCCCCGAGCCGGCGCCAAGCCTGGTGGAGCTGGACGCGCCAGGTAACAGAGCTCCCTCACCCGATCTGGAAACCGCGAAAGAACTTGCCCGAGCCCGTGGGCGAGCTCGACTCGACGGACATTCGATCGCTCGTGCCGATCCCGAACGCGGACGCCGACTACAGCCAGGATAGCAGCGAACCGGGGGAGTGCTGTGAGCTCGCCGACAGCGCGGACTCGCGGACGCTGAGCATCAACTACCAGGACGTCACGTCGTTCGTCGACGCGCGCGACGGCACGCTGATGACGACGCTGAGCGGATCCTTCAAGACCTTCTCACCCACTGGTCGCTTCGGCGTGCTCGCGCGCAAGTCTGGCAGCGTCGCCATCTTTGACACGCGAAAGCGCCGCGGAAAGCTGTTCTACGATGCGCTGTGCGATGCGAACTCCGTCTATGGTGCCCCGGACTTCAATCCGGGAGAGAGCCTGATCGCCCTGGGCGGGATCGGTCGCCGGATCTGCCTGGTGGCGCCAACCACCGGCAGGCTCAAGACGTTTTTCCCGCGTGGTTTCTCGGCACCCACACCTGAGCTGGACCACGGTCGCTCCGAGCCTGGCGGCTGGACTGCAGACGGCTCTGCGATCGTCAACGAGCTGAACTTCCGCTCGGAATTGCTCCGCGCGGATACGGGCAGGGAGATCTACATCGAGTCCGAGGGGCTGCCGCTGTCCTTCACCCGTCGCCCCGACGGCAGCCTGATCGTGTACGCACTCAACCGGGGACCGATCGCCGAGGTCGTCAGGCAGCGGGTGCGACGCCTGTTCAACGTGAACCGCAGCTGTGAAGGCTTCGAGTGGAGCCCCGACTACGAGCGCTTGCTTAGCGGCTCGGATGGCATTCAGAACATCTGCTCCACGCGCACGTTCCAGATCATCGCTCGCTTCAAGGCGCTCGGGAACTTTCACTTCGACCCACGCGGCAGGTGGCTCTATGGCGGCGACCGGGGGCACCTGAGCATCTGGAGCGCGACCAGCGGCAAGCAGCTCTTCGCCCTCGACTACTGCAAGCCGTGACCTTTTCCCACGCCCGGACCTGGAACAGACCCGGTCGATTTCCGAAGGGATGCGGCCGTCGCAAGCTATCCTGCGCCGGATGAACGCCCATCACGCCGCCGTCACGCTGTGTATCGCCGCGGCAGCTGGGGTGTTCTTGATCACGCTGGCGGGGCGCCTGCGCTTGCCATCGATCACGCTGCTGCTCCTCGGCGGGATCTTGCTCGGCCCTCAGGTGCTCGGCGTCGTCCACCCGGAGACCCTGGGCGATGGCCTGGAGACGGTCGTCACCCTGGCCGTCGCCATCGTGCTCTTCGAAGGCGGGCTCACCCTCGACATCGCGGGTTTCCGCCGGGAATCTACCGTGATCGTGCGCATGCTCACGATCGGCGTGCTCATCACCTGGGCCGGCACCTCCGCAGCGCTGATGCTCGCGATGCCGTCCCTGAAGCTCGAGCTTGCCGTGATCGCCGGCAGCCTGGTGATCGTCACGGGACCCACCGTCGTCTCGCCGCTCCTGCGGCGCATTCGCCTGCAACCGCGCCTGCATCACGTGCTGTACTGGGAAGGCGTGATGGTGGACGCCGTTGGGGTGTTCATCGCCGTCTTGTGCTTCGAGTGGATCGCAGCGGGCGCCGATGAGTCCGCGCTGATCCCCCTCGGTCGCTTCGCTTCGCGCTTCGCGGTGGGCGTGGGCGTGGGCGTGGGCGTCGGCTTCAGCTTGAGCGAAGCCCTCAATCGCCGCTGGGTCGACGCAGATCACACGAACATCGTCGTGCTCGCCAGCGCGATGCTGGCCCTCGGCATCGCCAACAGCATCCTCACCGAGTCTGGGATCCTCGCTGTCATCGTCGCCGGGCTCACCGTGAGCCTGCGCAGCCGCGCGCAGCTCAAGGCGCTGAAGCGCTTCAAGCTCGAGCTGACCGAAGTCGGCATCGGCCTGCTCTTCGTCTTGCTGGCCGCGCGCTTGGATCTCTCCGCGTTCGCCCGGGCGGGCGCTGGGTTGCTCCTGGTGCTCGCGGTGGTGCTGTTCGTGGCGCGTCCGCTGAACATCCTGATCTCCACGTGGGGAGCCAAATTCAGCTGGCAGGAGAAGGTGTTCCTGTCCTGGCTTGCTCCCCGCGGAATCGTCGCCGCGTCGATGGCGTCGCTGTTCGCGATCCGCTTGAAGCGCCTTGGCCACCCCGATGCGGACTTGCTGGAGACGGTGACCTACGCGGTGATCGGCACCACGGTGGTGCTCCAGGGCCTGACGTCGCCCTTCGTCGCGCGCATGCTCGGCTTGCAGCGGCGCTCGCGCGCGACCTGGCTCTTGATCGGCGATCCCTGGCTCGCGACTCAGCTGCATCGCACCCTGCGTCAATGCGGCGCCCCAACTCTGGTCTTCGCCACGGGTGAAGCGCGTGTTGGGGGTGAGGGTGACGACGAAACGATCCCCGAGGATCCGTTGTCCCCAGCATCGCTCAGCGACCCACGCGTCGCTGACGCGGAGGCGGTGCTCGCCCTCTCGGGAGATCCAGAAACCAACGACAAGATCTGCGAGGCGTGGACCGACGTCGTGGGCGGCGCTGCTTGCTACCGCTGGGACGCCCCAGGCACCAGCAGCGCCCGCGCTGGACGCCCGCTGTGGCTCGATGCACCAGGTCCCGCCGAAGTAAAAGCCCAAGTAGACGCAGATCGCCTGGCGATCGACGCCGTCGAGGTGGGCACTCGAACCGACACGTCGCGCTTCGGCAACACGCTCCGTCCGCTGCTGGGCGTCGACGAGGGTCGCATCTCGGTCATCGACGGCGAGTCACCCGCGGAGCTGCACTCCCTGGTGGTGCTGCGCCAGCGCATCCCGGGCCTACAGGGCCTGATGAGCGACGCGCTGATCCTCGACAAGCACAACGTGAAGTTCGAAGAGGTGCTCGGTAAGCTGCTGGAGCTAGCCTCCAAGGCGCTACCAGATCTCGACATCAAACAAACCCGCGCGGAAATACTGGAGCGCGAGCGCAGCATGCCCACCGCGATCGGCGCTGGCATCTGCATCCCCCACGTCTACCACCGCTCCGCTCAGCGCAGCATGGCCTTCGTGGCGCTGGTGCCCGGCGGCCTCGAAGAAGTCGGCCCCGACGGGGAGCCGGTGCGGTTGGTGTTTCTGGTCATTTCTCCGGCAGATCATGCGACCGCGCACCTGCGCAGCCTGAGCGCCATCGCGCAGCTAGGTCGCGACGCGGGCTTGATGAACGCGCTGCTGCATCAAAAGACGCACGGCAGGCTGCTCGCGTTGTTGAGGGAGCGCGAATAGGGGAGCCGGACATTTCCGCGTGGCCTTTCTTACCAGATCAATCCGCTGGGGCACTGTCGGATCTGGCCGTCCGGCCGCTGGCGCCCTGCGTGTCGTTTCCACCCGGCAATACTGACATAACCACCATCCCCGCAGTATCTTCGTGGTGATGCTATGGGACACCACGCACAGGTGAGGTTGGCTCGCATCTGAGCAGAAGACTTGCCGAGCGGAATTATCAGAGCAACCTACCCGCCGTCATGCAACAACGCTCATTCCGAACGCGCGGCCTGGTTTCACTAGCTTCCCTCTCGTTGGTTGTCTTCGGCTGCTCTACGAACGAGAAGTCTCCCGCTGAAGGCACCGCTGGCACTGCGGGCGTGGCGGGCGCGAGCGGCGGCACCGCGGGAGGCGGCGGAAGCGCGGGCGAAACAGGCGGAACCGGCGGGACCGGCGGCGGCGTTCACCTCCCGGAAGGTGGCGGTGGCGGGAAGGGCCCCAAGTCGGAGCCGTGTCCCGAAGGCACCTGGAGCCCGTCTGGGTTCAACAGCACGGAGTGCATGCCGTTCAGCGTCTGCCCCGATGGCGAGTCAGAGCTCATCGCCCCCAAGGCGACCCAGGATCGAGAGTGCGCTCCCCTTGCCTGGTTCGACCAGTTCGGGAGCAAGGAGTACGAATCGGTCTCGGCCTTGGCCTTCGACCAAGCTGGCAATCTGTGGGTCGCTGGCACGACGAGCGGCGCGCTGGATGGGGACTTCGGAGGGGATCTGTTCGACGTCTTCGTGCGCAAGTACAGCCCCAGCGGCGAGATCCTCTGGCGCACACAGTACGGGCTTGATTGTCACGCCCGGAGCCTTGCCGTAGATCCCAACGGCAACGTCTTGGTCCTGAGTGCGATCACGCTTGCACCGGACCAAACCGACCCCGTGCTTGGAGGCGGAGGCGGAAGCGACAGCTCGCTTCGCAAGTACTCGCCCTCGGGCGACCTGCTTTGGGAGCGCATGCTTGGCGCGACGGGCGATGACAGCTACCAGATGACCCTCGCCGGCGACCGCCCCGTTGTCTACGGTTCCTTTGAAGGCAAGCTGTTCGGAACCCAGAGCAAAGGCTCCACGGACATGGCCGTGATCGCCCTCGACGCGAGCGGCGAGGTGCTTTGGAACGCTGTGCACGCCACCGGAGGCCAGGACGCGGTCTGGGATCTGGCGGCAGCGCCCGATGGCTCGCTGGTGGGGATCGGCGCGGAGAGCTTCGATTGTTGCTCTGGCGTGGGGCGGTCGATCCAATGGACCCTCACCCCCGAAGGGCAGACTGCTGAGTACAGCACCCTCTTTCCGTCGCGGGAGTTCGCGAACCAGGTGGAGGTCGATGCCCAAGGCAGCGCCTTCTATCACTCGTTTCACTTCGACACCGACGGAAATCGCGTCTCGAAGGGAAAGCCAGGCGGAAATGAACTCTGGCGCCAAACGTACCCTTCCGACGGCACTTCCCTGCTGCGGCTGACGCAGGATAATCACCCAGTGCTGCTGAACTCCGAGAGCGGCCTGGAGTTCATGGAGTGGACCACCGAAGGGGTGAGCGTCCCCACCCGCCCCGTGAACAGCGGCGGCGTAGTGCTGGAGGCGTTCGTCGTCGCCCCAGACGGAAAAGTGGCGGTTGGCGGCGCCATCGCGGGTGCACTGTCGGGTCACAGCTACGCTGGCAACCACTTCGACGGGTTCATCCTGGTGTTCGATCACATCCCGCGACCGCTCGAAGCCACGGAGTGACCCGGCTAAGCATCAGGCTTGACCTCCCAGTAGACCTCGGACCGCCGGCAGTCAGTGCACGCCACACTGGCGCGAATAGGCCATCCGCCCCTCACTTGTTCTCCTGAATCATCGCCAGACGCCTGCTCTCCACCTCCGCGCGCTCGGTGTCTCCCACCAACGCGCACAGCTCCGGAATGAAGAGCTGCACCGCGCCAGACTCCGCGACGGCGCGGTCAATCGCCTTCAGGATGTCCAGCGGATCGAGGTCTGGCGGAATGCACAGCTTGCCCGTGACGACACGATGCTCGGGCATGTCGGCGTGGTGCTGGTGTGGTCGACTGCTCTCCCAGCACTCCTGACACACGAACTCCAGATTCTCTGTGTGGGGGTAGAGCACCGTATCCGCGGGGAGGTGCTCTGAGAGTTGAACGATCTGCCCAGTGGCTTGCTGCGTCCCACCAAACGGGAGGATGCGGTAGCCCGAGCGTTTAAGCGTTGCCAAGTGAGGGAGCACCGGAACGCTCTCCCCATTCACCTCGTGATAGGTGATCGGAGCTCCGTCGAAGAGGATCGCGTCGCCATAGTCGACGCCCAAGTCTTGAAACACCGCGACGCGAATGATGCCGTGACAAGGACTCAAGCGCTCGACCCACACCGTCTCCTCAAAACCGGGCTCGTCACGCTCCAAGCCAGCGCGTTCCGCGAGGGGAAACTGCGCGAGTCGAACCTTCAAATCGGGGTATGGGCCGTCAGGGAGCAAGAAGCGTCCGACTTCGATCTTGTGCCCGAAGCTCTTCCACACCTGGAGCGCGCGTTCGCTGTTGCGGGCCCCCGTAGCGCAGATCCCAAGGTTCCACTGCACGGCCTTGTCCTCAGCTCCGCCGCGGTCGAACGCCTCCTGATTCGCTGCACAGCCTTCCTCGAACCGTCCGCGCGTTTTGTAGAATAGACCGAGGTTGTAGTGAAGTTGCCAGTTGTCAGGCTTCAACTCGACCAACCGCTTCTCGCAGCGCTCGGTCACGTCATCCCAGGCGCGTCCGAGCAACCTCGCAGCGACGCTCAGCCCGCGCAGCAGCGCGACCTCTTCATCGCCGCTGACGCCTCCACTTCGTTCCAGCTGCAACAGGCTGGCGGCGATCTCGAGCAACACGGGATCCTCCGGAGGCGCAGCGTTCAGATATCGAATGTCGCAGAGCCCCTCGAAGCCTTCCCCCAGCAAGCCCAACATCTCTGGATCATTCGGGTAGTCACTCGCCACCGCGGCAAACGCCTCCAGCGCCTGCTCGCGCTCGAACGCATGCTCCTTGGCGAGCAGCACCAACCCTACCGCTGCGTCACGCAACTCCTTCGAGCCTTTCAAGAGCGGCTGCGCTTTCGTCCAAGCCACCTCCTTCGACTCGTTCTCGGCCGCGTCCATGACCTCACCCGCAATCTTGCGGGCGCGCTCGGGGTTCAGCTTGCGAGCGAAGATCGAAAACATGTCTCCCTACTGCCCGTCCGCTGTTGGGTTGAGTGTCACGAGATGATTCTACCTTGCACAGCCAAGCGAGGCGCAAGCCGCAAACGGCACTCGCCCTGCAAGGTGACCAGCTGTTGCGCGCGACTCAAAACGAGCTGCAGCTCTGGCAACTCCGGCTTTAGCTCGCGCTACTCCTTTGCCACACCGCGCCGCCCGGAGTCTTGATATGCCAGGCGTCGCCATGACGTCACTCACCGAGCGCCCAGCTTGGGCTGCACTCACCGCTCACTACGCTGAAATCGCACCGCTCCACCTGCGGGAGCTATTCGCGCAGGATCCATCGCGCGCCGAGCGGCTCACGCTGGAAGCCGCCGGGGTGTTCCTCGACTACTCGAAGAACCGCGTCACCGACGAGACGCTGAAGCTGCTGGTCCAGCTCGCAGAAGAGTGTGGGCTACGCGAGCGCATCGACGCGATGTTCCGCGGGGATAAGATCAACGTCACCGAGCAGCGCGCCGTGCTCCACGTCGCCCTGCGCGCCCCCAAGGGCAGCCACATCGCAGTCGACGGCGAAAACGTGGTGCCCCACGTGCACGAGGTGCTCGACAAGCTGACCGCCTTCGCCGATCGCGTGCGCAGCGGCGACTGGAAGGGGCACACCGGCAAGCGCATCCGCAACGTGGTGAACATCGGCATCGGTGGCTCCGATCTGGGCCCCGTGATGGCGTATGAAGCGCTGCGCCACTACAGCGACCGCGCGCTGACGTTCCGCTTCGTCTCCAACGTCGACGGCACCGACTTCGCTGAAGCCACGTGGGATCTCGACCCCGCCGAGACGCTGTTCATCATCTCGTCGAAGACCTTCACGACGCTCGAGACGATGACCAACGCACAAACCGCGCGGAACTGGTTGGTCGCCGGATTTGGGGGTGAGGAGAGCGCCGTTGCCAAGCATTTCGTCGCCGTCTCCACCAACGCGGAGAAGGTAGCGGCGTTCGGCATCGACACCGCGAACATGTTCGGCTTCTGGGACTGGGTCGGCGGGCGCTACTCCCTGGACTCAGCGATTGGCCTCTCGACAATGCTCGCGATTGGCCCGGAAGGCTTCCGCGAGTTCCTCGATGGCTTTCACCAGATGGACGAGCATTTCCGCACGGCTCCATTCGAGCGGAACCTGCCGGTGCTCAAGGCGCTGCTCTCCCTCTGGTACAACGACTTCTTCAAGGCGCACTCCGTCGCCGTGCTGCCCTACGACCAGTACCTGAAGCGTTTCCCCGCTTACCTCCAGCAGCTCACCATGGAGAGCAACGGCAAGCACGTGACCCTCGACGGCGCCCGCGTCGAAGTCGACACCAGCCCCATCTACTGGGGCGAGCCCGGCACCAACGGCCAGCACTCGTTCTACCAGCTGCTGCATCAAGGCACGCGCCTGGTCCCCGCTGATTTCATCGCCTTCGCGCAGACGCTAAATCCCCTCGGCAATCATCACGATCTGTTGATCGCCAACGTCTTCGCCCAGGCTCAAGCGCTCGCCTTTGGGAAGACCCTGGAGGAGGTGAAGGCCGAAGGCGCGCCGCCGGAGCTCGCGCCCCACAAGGAGTTCGAGGGCAATCGCCCCTCCAACGTGCTGCTCATCGACAAGCTCACTCCCGCTGCCCTCGGCAAGCTGGTCGCGCTGTACGAGCACGACACCTTCACCCAAGGCGTGCTCTGGGGCATCGACTCCTTCGACCAATGGGGCGTCGAGCTCGGCAAGGTGCTCGCCCAGCGCATCATCCCCGAGCTCTCCGCGAGCGAAGAGCCAGAGCTGAAGCATGACGAGTCGACGAACGCGCTGATTCGGCGCTATCGGCGCATGAAGCGCGGCTGATCTCCTATACCGGGATAGCGGCGAGCGTGAGGCGCATGGTCTCTCGAACGTCAGCGTCGGTCTCACGCTCGAGAGCCGCTTCCAGCGCGCCGCGCGACCACTCGGCGTGCTCGGGGTAGAGCATCAGGGCACTCGAAATCACCCTGCGCAGCAAGGCGAACCCGGGTTGCCAGCGCGTGTCGTGGCCGCATTGCTAAGAAGTCGCCTCGAACACGTGCGCCGCTGGGAGGCGCGAAGTAGCTAGCAGGCGCGCTCTCGAACGCTGGCCAACGCCGCCTCAACGCCCAGCCGCGGACTGCTGAGCAACGTGACGTCGGCGCGCTCGAACCACTCTCCCGCTGGCGCCATCGAGGCTTGAGCAAGCACCACCAGGTCGCCCGCCCGCGCTTGCTCCGCAACTTGCCGCGCGATGTTCCGCGCATAGCCAGCCCGATCACCCGCCTCAAACAGCCGCCAAGCATCTGTGCACGAGAGCCGCGCGATCTCAGGCTCGACGCCGCGCTCCTCCGCTACTTGAGCCAGGAGCTCGAGTGTCGGCTCGAAGGTGCTCTCCAAGGCCGCAGCAACCAGGATACGTCGGCCACTGTTGACGGCCTGCTCCGCCATGGGTCGATCGATGCGCAACACCGTGCACTCACCAGAAGCAGCTGCTTCCGCGATGCCGCCGATGGTCGAACACGTGCACACGATGAACCTCGCGCCGTCACTCGTGAGCGAATGGATCCGTGAGGCAACGGACTGCGCGACATCAGGGTGCCTCACCCCCAAATTCCGAGCTTGCTCCAGGAGCTCTGGATGCACCACGTGGCGCACCGGCTCGCTCGCCCCCAGTTCATGCAAGAGCGCATCGAAGGTAGCGACGTGGACCTGCGCGGTGTGGAGAAAAGTCAGTTCGGGGTCACCAGGCATGCTTGATCTCCGCCCAACCCTTGTAAACTCCCAGTTCGGCCCTCGCAGCTTTTTTCGGGGGAGAGGGAGCGCCGCAGTCAAGCGGAAGAGGTGTTCACGTGGCTGACAGATCTGACCCAAACTCTTGCACGCTCTTTCTCTCCCGCTTGGAATTCATGCTTTGCGGCCACCTCGAGCAGTTGCGCGCACCCTGTTGGTGCCGCGTAGACCAGAGCGAATCGACCGCGTGGAGCCGGCGCCCGTCCGTGCTTGGCGCACTTGGCAGACGCGGCCCATGCACCTTCGCAGAGCAGCGTGTATCCTCCCCGAGTGCCGCGCCCGGTTGATGCTGACTCCGCTGCCACGTTCGATCGCATCGTGCGTGCGGCGGTCGAGGTTCTGGAAGAGACGGTGCCGCGCAACGCCATCTCGATGCGGCAAGTCGGGGAGCGCGCTGGCGTCAGCGTGGGGACGCTGCACTACTACTTCGAGAGCAAGGAGCGCCTGCTCGAGGCCTGCCTCGATGGCTACTATCAAGATCTCGCCGCCACCGCGCAGCGCCTGCTCTCTGGTCTGGCCAACGGCCCCGTCCCCGCGGGTGAAGCCGCCATCCGCGGCGCCATAGCCAGTATGTACGGTTTCATCACCCAGCATCGGGCGTTGATTGAGCTGCGCCTGGTCACCAACGCCATGCGCGGCGAGCTCGCTCCGGAGCGCCAGCACGAGTTCATGGGCACGGTGATCCAGGAAGCGGCCAACGTGCTGACTCCCCATGTGGAAATCGATCGCGAAGAGCTGCGGCTGACGGTTCAGCTCCTCGCGACGAGCATCATCCGCATGGCGCTCTTGAGCCCTGGGGAGCGCAAGGCGCTCACCGGCAGCGATGACGATCGGTCGATCGCCGAGTTCGTGGAGCGCGCCGCCTGTCGCTTGGTGCGCCCGAAGCCCGCAAGCAGCTAAATTCAGGCTCGATCAGCGACCGATTCGGATCTCCGGCGAGTCGGCGTGGTCCGTTATCCTGTGGGAATGATATGGAGGGAATGGCCGCGCCACGGCGTACGGCTCGCGCTCCTCGTCGGCGCAAGCGCCGCGCTAGCGGGTGCGTGCGGGTCCGACGGATCGGACAACGCAGGGAGCGGTGGCGCCGCGAGTGGGGGGAGCTCCAGCGGCGGCAGCGCCGCAGGCGGCAATGGTGGTCGCATCGACGGCGGCACCCCAGGGGACGCATCGACCAGCGATGGCAGCGTGGTCAATCCGGTGCCGGGTGAAGGTGAATGCGCGTGGACCCCCGGCGAGCGACCCAGCGCGGCGCTGCCCCCAGAGCACACGAACGAGTACGTGATCGAGCTCGATCGCTGGCAGATCTCGAATGCAGCGCAAGAGCCGGTGGATACGCGCAACCGCATCAACGACGCGATCCGCTGGGCCAAGGACAACGGCTACGACAAGATCGTGCTTCCTCCCGGCAATTACCTGGTGGGTGAGGCCACGAACGATGCCTACGCGGCGGGCATCGAACTCGAGGGGGACATGACCTTCGAGCTGGCGGACGGCGCCGTGCTGCAGATGGCCCCGAACGATCGCTGGAACTACTGCGTGATCAGCGTCAACAGCCACAGCAACATCACCATCCGCGGTGGCGAGATCCTGGGGGATCGCGATCAGCACGACTACGGCAACCCCGAGCAGTCTGGCCACGACGAAGGTCACGGGATCTGCGTCTGGACCTCAGCCGATCGCGTGCTGATC